>NZ_JBIWFN010000005.1:0-287133 GCF_044763085.1 Streptomyces sp. NPDC096311 | reverse complement strand
GCGGCGCCGCCGCGGGGGCCGGGGCCCGGGCGATCAGCCCCGGGGGGGGGGGGGGGGGGGGGGGGGGGGGGGGGGGCGGCGCCGGGGGGGGGGGGGGGCCCGGGGGCCCCCCCCCCCCCCCCCCCAGGACCCGTGCGCACACGAAAGGCATTTGGACAGGGGGCGCTGGCCAGATCTTTCGACGCGAGGGGTGCTGAACCGACATGACAACCACCGACCTATCGACATCCGTCCCCTACAGGGAGGTGACGGATCGCAACGGCCGCCTGTACCGCATCGGTGAGACCGATCAGGACATCATGGGGCGACCACGCTGGACCATGGTGCTCTTCCCCTGGATGGGGATGCTGGGCATCAGCTCCTCGGAGTACGCGTTCACCTCCGCCGAGGACACCCTGCACGACGCCCATCTCTGGGGCAGTGGGCACATCTTCTGGCTGATGGGCGTCTGGATATTCTTCCAGGCCGCCGTCGCCTTCCCTGCCGGGCAACTGCGTGAGAGCGGACGGCTGCCCGCACGGTACGCCATGATGCTCGGCGCGCTGGGCACGGTCCTGGGGTACCTCTCGCTCGCGTTCGCGCCGCATGTGACCGTCGCGTACATCGGCTTCGGCATGTTCAGCGGTATCGGCGCCGGCCTGGTCTACGCGACCTGCGTGAACATGGTCGGCAAGTGGTATCCGGAGCGCAAGGGCGGCAAGACGGGCCTGGTCAACGGCGGTTTCGCCTACGGCTCGGTGCCCTTCGTCTTCCTGTTCACCTCGTACATGGACCTCGGTAACTACCAGGGCGTCCTGGTGACGGTGGGCCTGGTCTGCTGTGCCGTGGTCGCCTTCGCGGGCTGGTTCTTCAAGGACCCGCCCAAGGGCTGGTGGCCCCCGCACGTGGATCCGCTGAAGGTGTCCGACGACCCGAGGATCCGCCGGGCGCTGGAGAAGAACCCGCCGGCGGTGAAGCAGTACACCCCCAAGGAGGCTGCCCGTACGCCCGTTCTCTGGATGATGTGGTTCTGTCTGCTGTGCACCGCCGGGATCAACATCTTCGGCATCGCCTTCCAGGTGCCGTTCGGCAAGGACATGGGGTTCGCGGGCGGCATCGTGGCCACCGCGATGTCCCTGAAGGCGATCGTCAACGGCACGGGGCGCGGCGTGATCGGCTGGATCTCCGACCGCTTCGGACGCCGCAACACACTGATCATCGTCTGTCTGGTGCTGGGCTCCGCCCAGTTCGGGGTGCTGGTCTCCGGCCAGATGGGCAGCATGCCGTTCTTCCTGTTCTGCTCCATGGTCTCCGGATTCGGCGGCGGGGCGATCTTCCCGCTCTTCGCGGCCATGACGGCGGACTACTTCGGCGAGAACAACAACGCGTCCAACTACGGAATGGTCTACAGCTCGAAGCTGATCTCGGGCCTCGTGGGCTCGGGCATGGGCGCGGTCGTCGTCGGCGCGTGGGACTACCACGGGGCCTTCGTGCTCGCGGGCTCCATCGGCCTCGCCTCCGCCGTGCTGGCGCTGTTCCTCAAATCACCGGGCCGCCCGAAGGCCCGCAGCATCGTCCCCAACCCGCAACCGCTCGGCGAGGAGATGGCGTGACATGACGACAGAACCCATCGCCACCCATGGCGCGTCGGCCACCGCCGGCGCCTCGAACCGCTCGTACCGTGAAGTCACCGACGCCCGGGGCCGTGTCTACCGGATCGGTGAGACGGACCGCGACATCCTCGGCCACTCCCGCACGTTCATGGTGTATCTGCCGTGGATCGCCATGATGGCCATCAGCGTCTTCGAATACGCGTACGGCTCGGCCGAGGACACGCTGTCCCACGCCCACGGCTGGACGCAGAGCAACACCTTCTGGATATTGAGCGTCTGGGTCTTCTTCCAGGCCGGCATAGCCTTCCCGGCGGGCTGGCTGCGGGAGCGGGGCATCCTCACCGCCCGCAGGGCCATGTACATCGGCGCGATCATGTGTGTGATCGGCTTCCTGGCCCTCTCGCACCTGAGCAACGTGCTGCTGGCCATCCTGGGGTTCGGCGTCATCGGCGGCCTCGGCTCCGGCCTGGTGTACGCGACCTGCATCAACATGGTCGGCAAGTGGTTCCCCGAGCGCCGTGGCGCGCGGACCGGATTCGTCAACGGCGGATTCGCGTACGGCTCCCTGCCGTTCATCTTCATCTTCAACTACGCGTTCGACACCGGGAACTACCACCGTGTCCTGGACCTCATCGGCTGTTACGTGATGATCGTCGTGCTGTCGTGCGCGTTCTTCTTCAAGGACCCGCCGAAGAACTGGTGGCCCTCGGACATCGACCCGCTGACGTACGGCGGCAACAGCAAGACCTCCGCCGCCCTCGCCAAGAACCCTCCCGCGGTGAAGCAGTACACGCCCAAGGAGGCCATCAGGACGGGTGTGCTGCCCCTGATGTGGATCACTCTGGTCATGACCGCGGGCGTGTCGATCTTCGGGATCTCCTTCCAGGTCGACTTCGCCAAGGAGGTGGGCTTCGGCCCGCTGGTGGCGGCGTCCTCCATGGGCATCATGGCCGTCATCAACGGCATCGGGCGGGCCGTGGTGGGCTGGCTGTCCGACACCTGGGGCCGCAAACTGACCCTGGTGTTCGTCATCGTCGTGCTGGGTCTCGCGCAGTTCGGCGTGATCTGGGCCGGTGACATCAAGAGCGAGTGGCTGTTCCTGTTCTTCGCCTTCCTCTCCGGGTTCGGCGGCGGCGCGTTCTACCCGATGTTCGCGGCCCTGACCCCGGACTACTTCGGCGAGAACTACAACGCCACCAACTACGGCCTGGTGTACAGCGGCAAGCTGATCAGCGGTCTGTTCGGCGGCGGCCTCGGCTCGATGGTGGTCGCGGCCTGGGGCTACAACGGCGCGTACGCACTGGCCGGCGGTATCTCGATGCTGGCGGCGGCGATCGCGTTGCTGCTGAAGCAGCCAGGGCGCGACAGCGAGGTGCGCACTCCGCAGCCGCAGCCCGCGAGCTGAGAGGTCTCCTGGTCAACGGATTGAGAGCTTCTCCTACCGGCACGGAGCACGGATCGGGCGGCCCTCCCCACGTGGCGCGTTGTGGGGAGGGCCGCCCGGTGCACCGCCGCGCAGCTAGTGACGCCGCTTGCGGAGGGCCGCGAGGTTGTCGTAGCCGATCTTCGCGTGCGTGAGTGACTGCCCGGGATCCGTGGCGCTCGGGGCGTTGTCCTGCTCGACCATCGGATTGTGGTAGTTCCGGTCACCGACGCGCGAGAAGAACGTGGTGTAGTCGATGACGCCGGTACCGAAGGGCACCATGTCGTAGCCCATGCCGTTCGTCGTGTTGGCGACGCCGTCCTTGGCGTGGAAGAGCGGGTAACGCTTGTTGTTGCGGACGACGAGCCCGGCGGGATCGAACACCTTCTCCCGGGTGGAGCCGTCGTGGGCCGTGTACGTGTGGAACTTGTACTGGGCCACGTGCGCCCAGAAGATGTCCATCTCCAGCCAGACCACCTTCGGGTCGGTGATCTTCAGGAAGTACTCCAGCTTGCGGATGCCGGAGCTGCGGGTTGGATTGCCCTGGGAGTCCAGCGGGCCCCCGTCGAGCAGGAAGCCGTACGCCGCGTCGTGGTTGTGGGTGTACAGCTTGAGGCCCTCGCGGCGGGCGATCTTGCCGAGCGCGTTCCACTTGTCGGCGGCCACGTCCCAGTCGGCGCGGTAGGCGCTGCCGGTGGGGTCGCCACCGGTGCCCATGTGCGCCATGCCGAGGATGTTGGCGATCTCCAGGTGCTTCTTGAAGGTGTCCAGGTCTGCCGTGGTGAGGGGCCAGGACGGGGGTATGAAGCCGTGGTTGCCCTGCGCCCGCAGGCCGTAGTCGTCGAGCCAGGAACGCAGCAGCTTGGCGCCCTGCACGGACTCCAGGCTCGCGCCGCCGGGAGCGTTGGCGTGCTGGCCGTATCCCGCGAACTCCACCTGCCGGTAGCCGAAGCGCGAGAGCTGCTTGAAGACCTCGCGGAATCCGGAGGGCAGGTCGGTGGCGAGCGGGTCGCGGCCCGTGGCGTCCCGGACGGTGTAGAGGATGATGCCGCGCTTGTTCGCGGGGACGAGGACGTCACCGCCGTGGTCGTGGTCGTGGCCTCTGCCCCGGTCCTGGGCCAGGGCGGGCGAGGCACCGAGGACCGGTGCCGCGATCGCCGCGGCCGCGGCGGCGGTGCAGGTGCTCAGAAAACGGCGGCGATTGAGGCCGAGAGTGCGGCGCAGGACTTCGCCGGTCGCGGGTTCGTCGTTGAAGACGGTCACGGTTTCTCTCTTTCGGATCGGTGTACGGCTTTGACGGGTGCCGTTGAGGCTGCTGCTCGTGCGCAGGTCAGAGGCGTGCGAAGCGCTCGCCGGACGCGTTGTCAGTGGCTCGTGCTTCACTTTCCGTAGTTGCTCGTCACGCCCTGTCAGGTCTCGTCAGGTGAGGCCGGCCAGGTCGAGCAGCAGGGATTTCACTTCGGTGGCCGCGATGCGGCCGGGAGCAGTGCGGGGGGTGGAGCAGATGAGGAGCGGACCTTCGTCGTCGCTCGTGGGAAGGCGGCCGTGGCTGCCGCGCATAGGTGAGGGGTCCAGCGGCACGACCGCCATGCGATAGCGCAGTCCGAGCTTCTTGCGGGCCAGTGCCGTGGCCGCCTTCACCTTGACGTAGGGGTCGAGGGGATCCATGAAGAGTTCGACCGGGTCGTAGCCGGGTTTGCGGTGGATCTCGACGAGCTGCGCGAAGTCGGGCGCGCGGGCGTCGTCGAGCCAGTAGTAGTACGTGAACCAGGCGTCCGGCTCCGCGACGGCGACGAGTTCGCCGGAGCGCGGATGGTCGAGGTGGTGGGTCTTCTTGCCCTCGTCGTCGAGGAGCCGCTCGATGCCGGGCAGGTCGGCGAGGACTGCCTTGGTGGCCTCCAGGTCCTCGGGGCGGCGCACGTAGACATGGGCGATCTGGTGGTCGGCGACCGCGAAGGCTCGGGAGGTCATCGGATCGAGGTACTCCATGCCGTCCTGTGTGTGCACTTCGAGGAGTCCGGCGCGGCGCAGGGCGCGGTTGATGTCGACGGGGCGGTCCGCGCGGGTGATGCCGTACTCGGAGAGCGCGACGACGGTGCGGCCTTCCGCCTTCGCGTCGTCGAGGAGGGGAGCCATGGCCGCGTCGAGGTCCGCGGCCGCCTGGAGGGAGCGCGGGTCGTCGGGGCCGAAGCGCTGGAGATCGTAGTCGAGGTGAGGGAGGTAGCAGAGGGTCAGGTGCGGCCGGCGGGTGCGGTTGATGTAGCGGGTCGCGTCGATGATCCAGCGGCTGGAGACGAGGTCGGCGCCGGGACCCCAGAAGTGGAACAGGGGGAACGTGCCGAATTTCTCGGTGAGTTCGTCGTGCAGGGCCGGGGGCCGGGTGTAGCAGTCGGGCTCCTTGCGGCCGTCGGCGTAGTAGACGGGACGGGGAGTGACGGTGATGTCGGTGTCGGCGCCCATGGCGTACCACCAGCAGATATTGGCGACCGTGTAGCCGGGATGCGCGCGCCGGGCGGCGTCCCACAGCTTGTCGCCGGACACCAGACCGTTGTGCTGCCGCCACAGCAGTACGTCGCCGAGCTCGCGGAAGTACCAGCCGTTGCCGACGATGCCGTGCTCGGACGGGTGGGTGCCGGTGAGGAAGGTGGACTGGGCGGCGCAGGTGACAGCGGGCAGGACGGTGCCGAGCGGGGCGCGGAAGCCGGACTGGCCGAGGGCCTTGAGGTGGGGCATGTGGTCGAGGAGACGGGGGGTGAGGCCGACGACGTCCAGGACGAGGAGAGGAATGGGGACGGACGGCTCCTGGGGTGGTGGGGTCACGGCAGCTCCTTCAGGCCGAGTTCCGTCAACAGGTCCCGGGCGAGGGTGAGTTCGGCGGCGATGCCATCGACGAGCTGGGCGCGGGCACGGGGGCGCAGCTCCGGCGGGAGTGCCTGCCAGGTGTAGGTCTCGACCTCCAGGTGATGGGTCAGGGGGTGCGGACCGCCGACGAGGCGGGTCAATGCGGCCCGCAGGACGGGGAGTGTGGAGGTGAGGGGTGCGGCGGGGGCCGCGTGCAGCGGGACGTGGAAGTGGGCGCGCCACGGGGAGGCGTCGGGCAGGGCGTCACCGGCGAGGGCCTCGCCGAGGTCGTCGGTGCCGCGCAGGCCCGCGGCGGTGAGGGTGCGGGTCTGGTGCAGGAAGCGGGGTTCGTCGAAGGCGGCGAGGGTCGCGCGGACTTCGGGGAGATGGGGGTGTTCGGCGTGCAGGGCGGCTGAGAGCTGGGATTTGACGATGGGGACGCGGGCCTGGGCGAGCGCGTCCAGGGCGGTGTGCGGGTCTTCGAAGGAGGTGGCGAGATGACAGGTGTCGACGCAGATGCCGATGCGGTCGTGACCGATCGCGGTGAGCGGGGCGAGGGCGTCACGGGTGGTCTCGACGGTGCAGCCGGGTTCCGGTTCCAGGCCGATGCGCAGGGAGCGGCCGGTGAGTTCGTGGAGGGCGTCGAGGCGTTCGGCGAGCATGGTCAGTGCGGTGTGCGCTGCCGTCGCCCGCTCCTGGTCGTACGCGGTGCGCCAGGCGAGGGGCAGGGTGGAGATGCTGCCTTCGGTGACGTCGTCGGGCAGGAGCTGGGCGAGGACTCGGGCCAGGTCGGTGGTGTGGGCGAGGCGTTCGGGGTCGGCCCAGTCCGGCTGGTAGACGCGGTACTTGACCTCTTCGGCGCCGAAGCCTTCGTAGGGGAAGCCGTTGAGGGTGACGACTTCGAGGCCGCGGTGTTCGAGTTCGGTACGCAGGCCGCGCAGCGCGGAGGGGTCGGTGACGAGGGCGTGGGCGGCGTCCCTGGCCAGCCACAGGCCGATGCCCAGGCGGTCGCGGCCGAGGCGGCGGCGGACGGGTTCGCAGTGGTCGCGGAGCTGGGCGAGGACGCCGTCGAGGGTCTCGGCCGGGTGGACGTTGGTGCAGTAGGCGAGGTGGACGGTGGAGCCGTCGGGGTGGCGCAGGCGCATCGCTCACTCCCCGCCGCGCAGGATGGAGTTGCCTTCGTGGGTGACGTCGGGGGTGGTGACGTCGAGGCTCAGCCGGCCGCTGAGGCCGTAGAAGGCGACGGGGTTGCGCCACAGCACCCGGTCGACGTCGTCCTCGGTGAACCCGGCGGCCAGCAGGGCGTCGGCGACGCGGCGGGTCTTGAGGGGGTCACTTCTGCCCCAGTCCGCGGCCGAGTTGACGAGCACCCGCTCCGGCCCGTACTCCGCCAGGACGGCGACGATGCGTTCCTCGTCCATCTTGGTGTCGGGATAGACGGAGAAACCCAGCCAGCAGCCGCTGTCCTTGGCCTCCTTGACGGTGTTCTCGTTGAGGTGGTCGACCAGGACGCGGTCCGGGGACAGGGCGGACTCCCGGACGACGTCGAGGGTGCGGCGCAGGCCGGCCTGCTTGTCCCGGTGCGGGGTGTGGACGAGCGCGGGGAGCTCGTGGTCGGCGGCGAGTTGCAGCTGGGCGGCGAGGGCGGTGTCCTCGGCGGGGGTCATCGAGTCATAGCCGATCTCGCCCACGGCGACGACCTGGTCCTTGACGAGATAGCGCGGCAGTTCGTCGAGGACGGGGACGCAGCGGGGGTCGTTCGCCTCCTTGGGATTGAGGGCGAGCGCGCAGTGGTGGGCGATGCCGTACTGGGCGGCGCGGAAGGGTTCCCAGCCGAGGAGGGAGTCGAAGTAGTCGAGGAAGGAGGCGACCGAGGTGCGGGGCTGGCCGAGCCAGAAGGAGGGCTCGACGAGGGCGCGGACACCGGCGGTGTGCATGGCCTCGTAGTCGTCGGTGGTCCGTGACGTCATGTGGATGTGAGGGTCGAAGATGCGCATCAGGACTCCTTGCCGGATGTGCGGGAGGTACCGCACGGGCCTGCGGGGGCGGCGGGCTCGGTCAGGGCCAGGACGCGGTGCAGGTCCTCGGGGACGGGTCGGTCCGCGGCGGTGCGTTCCCGTGCGTAGTCGCCGAGCATCCGGGCGAGTTCGGCGTCCGCGTGGGCGCGCGGCGCCAGGTCGGCCAAGACGTCCACGGGTACGCCGGTGAACAGGCACTTGAGGACCGCGTGCCGCCAGGTGTGGGCGTCCAGGTGGCGGGCGGCGTACGGGCCGAGGGCGGCGGCGACGAGCCGGGTGTCGTTGGTGCGCAGGGCGTCCTCGACGAGGGGCAGCGCGTCGGGGCCGGGCACGAGGTGGGGCAGGGCGTGCAGGACGGCCCGGCGTTCGGCGGCCGTGCCCTGCCGGTAGACGCGGGCGAGTGCGTCCGGGTCGGCGCGGGCGGCGTGCAGGAGGAGCACGCGGGCGGCGTCGGCATGCTCCGGGCCGCAGCGACGGCCCGCCTCGGCGATGCGCAACTCCCAGACAGAGATGGGTCCGTGGGTGCCGGGGTGGTCGGCGGCCTCGTCGAGGGCCTGGTCCAGCCAGGCGCGGGCGGGCGGAGCCAGGGAGGTGTTCAGGCGGGCGTGCAGGGCGGCGAGGGCGGGTTCGGCCGGGTGGTTCACCGTGCTGCCGTGGGATGCGTGCGGGTGCTGGTTCACGGGGTGCTCCCTTCGGCGCCGCCGTCGGGGATCGCCCGGGCCGCGCGGTGGAGGAACGGGAGGGACTGTGCGGCGAAGTGGGGGCCCGCGTGGGAGTGACGGGGCAGTTCGACGACGGTCAGCGCCTGGTAGTCGGTGGCGGCCAGGGCTTCGAGTACGGGCGGGAAGTCGATCTCCCCGTCCCCGAAGGGGAGGTGTTCGTGGTGGCCGCGGCGCATGTCCTCGATCTGGACGTGCCGCAGCCAGGGGGCGGCGGCGCGGACGCAGTCGGCGGGTGGCAGGGGTTCCAGGCACTGGCAGTGGCCGATGTCGAGGGTGAGGCCGAGGGCGGGCGGGTCGCCGAGGATGCGGCGCAGGTGGTGGAAGTCGGCGAGGGTGGCGAGGAGATGACCTGGTTCGGGTTCGACGGCGAGCGGGACGGCGGTGTGGGTGGCCGCGTCCAGCACGGGAGTGAGTGCCTCGGCGAGGCGCTTCCAGGCGGTGTCCTCGACTGTGTCGGCCGTGGCGGCGGGACGGGCCGGGTCGGCCGGGTGGCCCGGGTCGGCCGGGAGTACTCCGCTGAAGCAGTGGACGGCGTGGGCGCCGAGGTCGGCGGCGATGCGGACGGCGCGGATGAGGAGGTCGACGCGGCGGGCCCGGTCGGCCGGGTCCGGGTCGAGGAGCGAGGGGCCGTGCTTGCGGCGCGGGTCGAGCACATAGCGGGCGCCGGTCTCGACGGTGACGCCGAGTCCGAGGGTGTCCAGCCTGCGGGCCACCTTCCGGGTGCGGGCGGCGACGTCCGGGGCCAGGGGGTCCAGGTGCATGTGGTCGAGGGTCAGGCCGACGCCGTCGTAGCCGAGGTCCGCGAGAAGGGCGAGGGCGTCGTCGAGGCGGAGGTCGGCGAGACCGTTCGTGCCGTAGCCGAAGCGGAGGGGGTGGGCGTTCGTGGCGTGGGGCCGGGGGTTCGTGCGGTGGGGTGCCGGGGTCATGTGACGCTCACCTTCCTCGCGAATCTGCGGGCCGCCGGGGCGAGGGCGGCCGTGACAAGGGCGGAGGCGAGGGCGCCGGAGCGCGCTGCGAGGGCGGCCTGGAGGGGGATCATCGCGCGGATTCCGCCGCCGACGGCTCGCTGGGTGAGCGGGGGTGAGGGGTTGAGGGCGGCGTGGAGGAGGGGGCGGCCCGAGGTGGTGACGAAGGCGGCGGCGAGGACGGTGCGCAGGGCGTCGGCGGCGGGGTGCCGGGAAGGGACCGCGGCGGGGTGCCGGGAGGGGGCCGTGTCCGGGGCTCCCGGGGGCCTCGTCAACGTCCAGGCGAGCATGCCCGTCGTGGTGAGCGCGGCGAGCGGTGCGAGTGGCGAACCGCCCCGGGTCTCGCCGCGGGACACCGTGGTCACCGCGAGGGTGTGGGTGGCCAGGGTCAGGGCGGAGGGCAGGGCGGGGCGGGCGCTGCCGCCGGTGGCCGTCGCGCCGAGGAGCAGGTCCAGGCCCCGCGCGGTGGCCATCGCCACCGGCCCGGCGGGGGTTCGCTTGAGCGCGAGGTCATACGCCCAGACGGTGGCCGCGAGGGGGGCCGCGACGGCGAGGGCCGGGCGTCCGGCGCGTGCTGCCAGGGCCAGGCCCGCCGCCGTGAGGGCGCCTGCGGAGACGAGGGCCGCGGACGGGCGGACGCGTCCGGAGGGCAGTGGGCGGTGTGGGCGTTCGAGGGCGTCCTCGGCCTGGTCGGCCCAGTCGTTGAGGGCCATGCCCGCCTCGTACAGACAGAGGGAGGAGGCGATGGCGAGCAGGGTGTGGGGGTTGGGGCGAGTGCCGGTGGTGGCGGCGCCGGCGAGGGCGTCGCCCGGGACGGTGAACAGGGCGGGCAGACGGAGGAGTTCGGCCCAAGCCCTGGCCCTGGCCCTGGCCCTGGCCCTGACTCCGGCCCCGGCACTGACTCCGGCTCCGGCTCCGACACTGACTCCGGCACCGGCACCGGCACCGGCACCGGATGTTGTACCCGCTCGCGGGCTCTGGCTCGGGGTGATGGTCCGCGGCGGGCTCGTCGTGGTCGGTCGGTCCGGCCTGGGCGAGCGCGTCGTCATCGGGTCTCCCCGGGGAGTGCGCGGAGCCGCCCCGCGAGCCCCGCCAGGGCCGCGTACTGCTCACCCAGCGCCGCGGGCCCGTCGCCCACCGGGTCCTTGAAGTAGAAGCCGAGTTCGCTCAGGGGGCCGGAGAGACCGGCCTCGTGCGCGCGGGACGCCAGGCGCGCGAGGTCGAGGACCAGGGGCGCCGCCAGTGCGGAGTCGCAGCCCTGCCAGGTGGTCTGCAGGATCATCCGGGTGCCGAGGAAGCCGTCGAAGGCGATGTGGTCCCAGGCGGTCTTCCAGTCGCCGAGGGCCGGTACGTCGTCGATGTGGACCTCGCCCTGCGGGGCCCCGCCCAGGGTGTCCGCGAGGACCCGTTCCTTGCCGGCGTTCTTGGCCGCGGCGGCGGCCGGGTCGGCGAGGGAGGCGCCGTCGCCGCCGCCGAGCAGGTTGGTGCCGGACCAGGCACGGACCTCCAGTGCACGCTGCGCGAACATCGGGCCGAGCACCGACCGCAGCAGGGTCTGGCCCGTCTTGCCGTCGCGGCCGGCGTAAGGGAGGCCGCAGGCGCGTGCCGCCGAGGCCAGCGCCGGGTGGTGCAGGCCGGTGGACGGGGTGAAGTTCACGTAGGGGCAGCCGGCCGCCAGCGCCGCCGCCGCGTACAGCGAGCTCGGGGGCAGGGCGGAGCCCACGGGCGCGGGTTCGGTGGAGGCCACGTTCAGCACGACCGCACGAGTCAGGCCCCGTCGTCGTACGAAGTCGCGTAGATCGGCCGCGAAGGCGTCCACGAGCTCGGCGTCGTTCCGTGTGTCGCCGGGGACGGGGCCGCCGGGCCGGATCTCCGCGTCGGCGGCCTCCAGTTCGGCCGCGATCGCCGAGGGGAGGCCGGGTGGGAGCACGCCACCGGCGGCCAGGGCCTCGGCACGTTTCGGCAGGGGGCAGTCCACGGTGTCGTGGCCGCCGAAGACGAGGGAGGACAGGGTGGGCAGGCCGCACTCGGCGAAGAGGGATGTCTCGGTGACCATGCCCGTCGGGGGGTGCAGGCCGGCGGTGAGGGCCGCGCAGCCCGCGATGACGGTGGTGGCGACGGAGCCGCGGGCTCCGATCAGCCACACCCCCACCCGAGGTTCGGAAAGGGACGCGGGCATGGGGGACATGGGCAGCCTCCTTGTCGTACGTCAGCCACACAGGAGTGAGGAGAGAGGAGAAAGGAGCGAGGTGGGCGAGACGGCGGGCGGGGGTCCGGCGTCCCCCGCCCGCCGCCGGTCAGTCGCCCTTCGTGGGCAGTTCCTTGATCCGGACGTCACGGAAGGACACCTGGTCGTCGGCTCCGTGGTTCTGGAGGCCGATGTGTCCGTCGCGCAGGCTTCGTACCGGATCGGTGTTGGTGAAATCGTTGATCTTCACGCCGTTGAGCCAGACGCGGAGGTGCTCGCCCTCCACGCGGATCTCGTACGTGTTCCACTCCCCCGGCGGGTTCAGCGCGTGGTCGCGCTTCTTCAGGTCGGCGGACTGGAAGCTGTACACGGCCCCGGTGGTGCGGTCGGGGGCGTCGGTCGCGTCGATCTGGATCTCGTAGCCGTTGTTGACGGCCGACCAGGGGTCGTCGGACTCCGGGAACCCGACGAACACGCCGGAGTTGTCGTCCCCGGCCACCCGCCAGTCCAGCTTCAGCGAGTACGAGCCGATGCCGGAACCGGCGTACCAGAGCATCCCCAGGCCGTCGTGCGACGTCAGCGTGCCGTCGTCGCTCAGCGAGAACGCACCCGGGCCCGCCTGTCTCCACGCCGCCAGCGACCCGGCCGTGCCGTCGAAGAGCGGCCGGTAGCCGTTCTCCGGGCGGCAGTCGGCCTGGGCGGCGCCGATGGCGTACCGGATGCCGCCCAGCAGGTGCTGCCGGAAGGCGGGTTCGGCGTACGACTCCTTGGTGTGGCCGCCCCCGGTGTAGAAGGCGCGACCGCCCCGGTACTCCTGGCACCAGGCGATCGGATGGTCGCCGCTCATCGTGCCGCCGGTGTACGAGGACTCGTCGAGCGAGGCGAGGACGTGGGCCCGCTCGCGCGGATTCGAGCGGTAGTTGTACCACTCGTCCGTGCGCTCCCAGGATCTCGGGAGCTGCGAGGTCGCCGGGTGGGAGCGGTCCTCGACGGTGACCGTCGCGGGCTGGATCGCGGGGTGCGACTGGAAGTACGCGCCCGCGAGGCCGCCGTAGAAGGCCCAGTCGTACTCGGTGTCGGCGGCCGCGTGGATGCCCACATAGCCGCCGCCCCGCTTGATGTACCGCTCGAAGGCGGCCTGTTGGGGGATGTCGAGGACGTCACCGGTCGTCGAGAGGAACACGACGGCGTCGTACCGCGCCAGGTTGCGTGGCGTGAAGGCGCCTGCGTCCTCCGTGGCGTCGACCGCGAAGCCGCCCGTGGCCCCGAGCTCCCGTACGGCCGCGATCCCCTCGGGGATCGAGTCGTGCCGGAAGCCCGCGGTCTTCGAGAAGACCAGCACCCGGCTCCTGTCGGTACCGTCCGTGCCCTTCGACGCCGCCGGTCCCGACACGCAGCCGAGGAGCAGGGCGGCAGCGGCACCCACGGTCAGCAGGCGTGCCGATGTGCGCATGACCGTCACCCCCCGTCAGCTCGTCGTGAAGGTGAAGTCGTCCACGTCGTAGAGCGCTCCGGTGCCGCTTCCCTTGAAGACGAGGTAGAGCGTGGTGGTGCCGCGCGGGGCGTGCGCGAGGTCGGCGCTCACGTCCTGGAAGGTGTCCCAGCCGCCCGTCACCGGTACGGTCGCCCGGCCCAGGGTGCGGCCGGTCGGGGAGCCCGCGCGGATCTCGAGGGTGCCGCCCGCGCCGGCAGAGGCGACGCGTGCCGTGATCTTCTGGGCGTCGCTCAGGGAGTAGGGCGTGAAAGAGATCCAGTCGCCGTTGTCGATGTCGCCGACGGTCTTGCCGCCGTGCGCGGTGGTCTTCGTCTGGACGGTGATGCCGGAGGCCTTGCTGTAGTGCTCGGCCTGGCGGTGCTTGGGCTGGAGCACGTTCCGGTCGTGGGTGGTCAGCGGGGCCTGGCCGCCGCCTCCGCCGTCGGTGTACTCGGCGTCGAGGACTCCGAAGATGTTGGCGTCCTGGTCGTGGCCGCCGTCGGCGCTGGTCTGGAGGGTGCCGGAGCAGCCGTTCGCCGAGGTGAGCGGGTGGCCGTGGCTGTCGTGACCGAGGATGAAGGTGACCTTCACCTTGGCGCAGTCGATCGCTCGGCCGTCCTCGGGATCGGTGATCTTCACCTTGAACGGTACGGGGTCACCGAAGCTGAACAACTGACCGTCACGCGGCTGCTCGATCACGACCTTGGGTGCGGTGTTGCCGACCACGATCTGCACGCTGGCGCTGCCGGTGCGGCCGGTCGCGTCCTTGGCGGTCACCGTCGCCGTGTAGGTGCCGTTCGTCCTGTACTTGTGGGAGGGGTTCGCGGCCGTCGACGTACCGCCGTCGCCGAAGTCCCAGCTGTAGGTGAGGGCGTCGCCGTCCGCGTCGGACGAACCGGCCGAGGAGAAGCTCACCTTGAGCGCGGCCTGTCCCGAGGTGCGGTCGGCCGCGGCCTGGGCGACGGGCGAGTGGCCGTCGGTGGCGTTCTCGATGCGGTAGAGGCCCGAGTTCTCGTCGCCGCCGAACCAGGCGGTGCCGTAGTCGAGGACGTACAGGGCGCCGTCGGGTCCGAACGCCATGTCCATCACCTGCGTGCCGGACCACGGGACGGAGTTGATGGACTGCACCGTGCCGGCGGAATCGCTCGCGATCCGCTTGATCCAGCGGCGGCCGAACTCTCCGGCGAAGAAGTTCCCGTCGTACGCCTGCGGGAACTTCACGGGCGAGTCGAGTGCGGCGTCGTAGTGGTAGACCGGGCCGCCCATCGGGGACTCCGAGCCGCTGCCGAACTCCGGGACGGAAGCGCCGTCGTAGGGGATCCAGGCGGGCTGGGCCGGGGGCAGGTCCGTCAGTCCCGTGTTGTGCGGGGAGGTGTTCTTCGGGGCGTTGCAGTCGAAGGCGGCGCCGGAGGTCTTCGTCGCGAAGTCGTAGTCCACGTAGGCGTCGTTCTTGCCCGTGCAGTACGGCCAGCCGAAGTTGCCGGGGCCGGTGACGCGGGCGAACTCGACCTGGCCGCCGGGGCCGCGTGCCGGGTCGGCCGCGCCCGCGTCGGGGCCGTAGTCACCGACGTAGACGATGCCCGTCGCCTTGTCGACGCTGAAGCGGAACGGGTTGCGGAAGCCCATCGCGTAGATCTCGGGGCGCGTCTTGTCCGTGCCGGGCGGGAAGAGGTTGCCGTCGGGGATGGCGTACGAGCCGTCCTCGTTGACCTTGATGCGCAGGATCTTGCCGCGCAGGTCGTTGGTGTTGCCGGCCGAGCGCTGGGCGTCGAAGACCGGGTTGCGGTCGGGGCGCTCGTCGATCGGCGTGAAGCCGTCGGACTGGAAGGGGTTGGAGTCGTCTCCGGTCGACAGGTACAGGTTCCCCGCCGCGTCGAAGTCGATGTCGCCGCCGACGTGGCAGCAGATGCCGCGGGTGGCCTGGACGTCGAGGATCTTCTTCTCGCTGGCGGTGTCGAGGGTGCCGTCCGTCTTGAGGACGAAGCGGGAGAGACGGTTGACGCCGTCGAAGGGGGCGAAGTCGGCCGCCGTGCCCGTCTCGGGGGCGTCGCCCGCCGGGGTGTTCAGGGGCGGCGCGTAATAGAGGTAGATGAAGCGGTTGCCGGCGAAGCCCGGGTCCACGCCTACGCCTTGCAGGCCTTCCTCGTCGTGCGTGTAGACGTCGAGCTTGCCGGCGAGCTCGGTGTTTCCGGCCGCGTCGGTGAGGCGGAGTTCGCCGTCGCGCGAGGTGTGCAGGACCGAGCGGTCGGGGAGCACGGCGAGCGACATGGGCTCGCCGACCTCGGGCTCGCCCTTGGCGAGGGTGACCTGCTGGAAGTCCTCCGCCGCTGCCGTGTTCCCCGGGTCGGCGACGGCTGCGCCGGCCGGGGGTGCGCTGAGGGAGAGCGAGGCCGCCGCGAGCAGCGCGCCGCTCAGCAGGGCGAGCGCTCGGCGCAATGCGGGGCGTCGTCTGCGGGTCTCGGTTCTGTCGGTGCGGGTGGCGCGGTCTTTCCCGTGCACGAATGCCTCCAGAAAGGGGCTGGTTGTACGAGCGGGTGCTTGCGCCGGGGTGCGCCGTCACCCCGGAGACACAGGAGAAGTCAGTCGTTGCCGCCGAACGCCGCGTCGAAGGACGCCGACGGCGGCTCGAAGTCGTACGCCTTGAGACGGGTCAGGGCCTCGGGTGCGCCCTGGAGCCGGTCCATGCCGGCGTCCTCCCACTCGACCGAGATGGGGCCCGTGTAGTCGATGGAGCGGAGCATGCGGAAGACGTCCTCCCAGGGGACGTCGCCGTGCCCGGCCGACACGAAGTCCCAGCCGCGCCGGGGATCACCCCAGGGCAGGTGCGAGCCGAGCCGGCCGCCTCGGCCGTCGAGCCGCTTGCGGGCTTCCTTGCAGTCGACGTGGTAGATGCGGTCGCGGAAGTCGTAGAGGAAGCCGACCGGGTCCAGGTCCTGCCACACGAAGTGCGAGGGGTCGAAGTTCAGTCCGAACGCCGGTCGGTGGTCGACTGCCTTGAGCGCGAGCTGTGTTGTCCAGTAGTCGTAGGCGATCTCGCTCGGGTGGACCTCGTGCGCGAACCGCACGCCCTGCGCGTCGAAGACGTCCAGGATGGGGTTCCAGCGCGTCGCGAAGTCCTCGTAGCCGCGCGCGATCATCGACTCGGGGACGGGTGGGAACATCGCGACCAGGTGCCAGATCGCCGAGCCGGTGAAGCCGACGACGGTGTCGACGCCGAAGGCCGCCGCGGCGCGCGCGGTGTCGGCGATCTCGGCGGCGGCCCGCTGCCGTACGCCCTCGGGTTCGCCGTCGCCCCAGATCCGGGCGGGCAGGATCGCCTGGTGCCGCTCGTCGATGATGGCGTCGCAGACGGCCTGGCCGACCAGGTGGTTGGAGATCGCCCAGCACTTGAGGCCGTACTTGTCGAGGAGCGCGTGCCGGGAGTCGATGTACGAGGGGTCCGTGAGCGCCTTGTCGACCTCGAAGTGGTCGCCCCAGCAGGCGAGTTCGAGGCCGTCGTAGCCGAAGTCACGGGCGAGGCGGCAGACCTCTTCGAGGGGCAGGTCGGCCCACTGGCCGGTGAAGAGTGTGAAGGTGCGCGGCATGTCCGGGGCCTCCTCAGACCGCGATGGGTGTGTAGACGGAGTTCTTCTCGGCGCTCTCCTCCACCGCCGCGAGGACGCGCTGCACCCGCAGCCCGTCGGCGAAGGACGGTTCGGGGCGCCGACCTGCGGCGATGGCCCGCACCAGGTCGCGGGCCTGGTGGGTGAAGGTGTGCTCGTAGCCGAGGCCGTGGCCCGGCGGCCACCAGGCTTCCAGGTAGGGGTGGTCGGGCTCGGTGACGAGGATCCGGCGGAAGCCCGCGTGCGTGCCGGGCTCGGTGTGGTCGTGGTACGAGAGCTCGTTGAGCCGTTCCAGGTCGAAGGCGAGCGAGCCGCGCTCACCGTTGAGTTCGATGCGCAGGGAGTTCTTGCGCCCGGTCGCGAAGCGGGACGCCTCGAAGGAGGCGAGCGCACCGGAGGCGAAGCGGCCGGTGAAGAGGGCGGCGTCGTCGACGGTGACCGTGCCGGCACCCCCCGCCCGCGGGCTCGTGCCCGATACGGCGGTCAGTCCGCTCGGCACTCCGCCCGGCAGCGGGCGCTCCCGCACGAACGTCTCGGTGAGCGCGGAGACCCCGACGACCGGCTCGCCCGCCAGGTACTGGGCGAGGTCGACGATGTGGGCCCCGAGGTCGCCGAGCGCGCCCGACCCGGCGAGCTCCTTGCGCAATCGCCAGGTGAGCGGGAACTCCGGGTCCACCAGCCAGTCCTGAAGGTACGTCACCCGTACGTGCCGCAGGGCTCCGAGCCGCCCCTCGGCGACCATCTTCCGGGCGAGTGACGTCGCGGGCAGCCGACGGTAGTTGAAGCCGACCATGGACATCTGACCGCGGGCGAAGGCTGCCTCGGCGGCCTCCGTCATCGCCTCCGCCTCCTCGACCGTGTTCGCGAGGGGCTTCTCGCACAGTACGTGTTTGCCGGCGGCCAGGGCGGCGAGGGCGATCTCGGCATGGCTGTCGCCGGGGGTGCAGATGTCGACGAGGTCGACGTCGTCCCGGGCGATCAGAGCCCGCCAGTCGGTCTCGGCCGCCGCCCAGCCGTGCCGGTCGGCCATGGCCCGCACCGCGCTCGCGTCCCGGCCGCAGACGGCGGCGAGGACCGGGCTGCGCGGCAGGTCGAAGACGCGGCCCACGGTGCGCCAGCCCTGGGAGTGGGCGGCGCCCATGAAGGCGTAACCGACCATGCCCACCCCGAGCGTCGGCTTGCCCGCCTTCGCCCCGGCCGCCTCGGCTCCGGGCCTGGAAGCGAGCCCCGCCTCCGGCCGGGGCCCGGCAACGAGCCCCGCCTCCACCCCGGCTGCCTCGCCCTGGTGCGGCTGTCCCATACGGATGTCCTCCTCGTCGTCGTGACGCTGTGGGGGGTGTGAGCGGGGCGGATCACCTGAAGCCGGTGGCCATGTACTGGCCGACGTTGTCCTTGTCGACGACGGCCGAGTAAAGCGTGAGCGAGACCGGGATCTCGAACTCGGCGAGCCCTCCGATCCCCTTGCCCTGACCGAGCGCGCGGGCGAGGTCGATCGCGGAGGCAGCCATGGTCGGCGGGTAGAGGACGGTGGCCTTCAGGACGCTGTTGTCGGCCTGGATGGCCTGGAAGGCGGAGAGCGCGCCCGCGCCGCCGACCATCAGGAAGTCCTCGCGCCCGGCCTGCTTGATGGCGCGCAGGGCGCCCACGCCCTGGTCGTCGTCGTGGTTCCACAGAGCGTCGAACTTCGACTGGGCCTGCAGGAGTTGGGCCATCTTGGCCTGTCCGGACTCGACGGTGAAGTCGGCGGCCTGGCGGGCGACCTTCTTGATGTTGGGGTAGTTCTTCAGGGCCGCGTCGAAGCCCTGGGTGCGCTGCTTGGTGAGTTCCAGGTTGTCGAGCCCGGCGAGTTCGATGACCTTGGCGTCCTGCTTGTCCTTCAGCTTCTCGCCGATGTAGTGGCCGGCGCTGAGGCCCATGCCGTAGTTGTCGCCACCGATCCAACAGCGGTAGGCCTGCGGGGTGTTGAAGATCCTGTCGAGGTTGACGACCGGGATGCCCGCGCGCATCGCCTTCAGGCCGACCTGGGTGAGCGCCTTGCCGTCGGCGGGCAGCACCACCAGGACGTCGACCTTCTTGTTGATCAGTGTCTCGATCTGGCCGATCTGCGCGGCCGTGTCGTTGGAGCCCTCGGTGATCTCCAGCGACACGTCCGAGTACTTCTTGGCCCGGCTCTTGGCGTTGTCATTGATCGCGTTGAGCCAGCCGTGGTCGGCCTGCGGACCCGCGAAACCGATGGTGACGTGCTTGCCGGGCTTGTCGTCGGCGGCCGGCCGGGTGTCCGCGGCCGCCTTCTCGTCCTTGGTGTCGTTGCTGGTGCAGCCGACCAGGAGGGCGCCGGCCGAGGCGGCGGCGGTACCGAAGAGGAGGCCTCTGCGGCTCGTGAAGCTGGTGGGACTCGTGGATTCTGGCATGGCGGTGGGCCCTTCCCGTGTCAGGTGCTGCTTGCTGCCGTACGCCGCTGGACCAGGACCGCGGCGACGATGATCGCGCCCTTGGCGATCTGCTGGACGTCGCTCTGCAGGTTGTTCAGCGCGAAGATGTTGGTGATCGTGGTGAAGATCAGGACACCGAGCACCGAACCGGTGATGGTGCCGCGGCCCCCGCTGAGCAGGGTCCCGCCGATGATCGCGGCGGCGATGGCGTCGAGTTCGTACAGGTTGCCGTTGGTGTTCTGGCCGGAGCCGGACAGGATGATCAGCAGGAAGGCGGCGATGCCGCAGCACAGTCCGGAGAGCAGGTAGAGGTACAGGCGCTGGCGCCGCACGTCGATGCCGGCCAGCCGTGCCGCCTCCGCGTTGCCGCCGACGGCGACCGTGCGGCGGCCGAAGGTGGTGCGATTGAGAATCAGCCAGCCGATGATCGTGACGACGGCGAAGACCAGGACCAGCGGTGGGATGCCGAGGATGTACGAGTCGCGTTCGCCGAGTTTCAGGATCCCGTCGATGGTCACGATCTGGGTCTTGCCGTCGGTGATCTGGAGGGCGAGGCCGCGGGCCGAGGCGAGCATGGCGAGCGTCGCGATGAACGGGACCATCCCGCCGTACGCGATGAGCAGGCCGTTGACCAGACCGCAGCCCACACCGACGAGCACCGCGGTGAAGAGGATGCCCGCGAAGCCGTACTCCTGGGTCGCGACCGTCGTGGCCCACACCGAGGACAGCGCGACGATCGCGCCGACGGACAGGTCGATGCCGCCGGAGGTGATGACGAACGTCATGCCGACGGTGACCACGCCGATCACCGAGGCCTGGGTGAGGACGAGTTGGAGGTTTCGGGTGTCGAGGAACTCGTCGGGCTTGGTGATACCGCCGATGACGATCAGGGCGACGAGCACGCCGAGCAGCGAGAGGGTGCGGACGTCGGCGCGGGCCGCGAGGGTGCGCCACGCGGGGAGTTCGCTCATCGGCGGCACTTTGTCGGTGCTGCCCCGGGGCGGGGACACGGGCTGCGTCATGACGCCGGGCTTCCTTCCATCACGAGGTCGAGTACGCGGTGTTCGTCGAGCTCCCGGGCGGGCGCCGTGTGCACGACGCGGCCCTCCCTGAGCACCAGCACGCGGTCGGCGAGTCCCAGCACCTCGGGCACCTCGCTCGACACGAGCAGGACGGCGAGGCCTTCGTCGGCGAGGCGCCGGATGACCGCGTACAGCTCGGCGCGGGCGCCGACGTCGACACCGCGGGTGGGTTCGTCGAGCAGCAGGACGCGGCAGCCGCGCAGCAGCCAGCGGGCCAGGACGGCCTTTTGCTGGTTGCCGCCCGACAGCGTCCGGATCGGGACGGACGGGTTGTCGGGGCGCAGCGACAGCTCGCGTGTCGCGGCGCGGGCGGCGCCTCGCTCGGCGCTCCGGTCGATCCAGCCCCCGCGTGAGAAGCGGGACATGGAGGACACGGACACATTGCGGGTGACGGACTCCAGCATCAGCAGGGCTTGCGCCTTGCGCTCCTCGGGGGCGAGTCCGAGTCCGGCGCGGACGGCGGCGCGTACGCTGCCGGTCCGCAACGCCCGCCCCTCCACACTGACTTGACCGGCCGTCGGCTTGCGAGCCCCGTAGATCGTCTCCAGGATCTCGGAGCGCCCGGAGCCGACGAGACCGGCCAGGCCGACGATCTCGCCGGGGCGCAGTTCGAGGTCGAGGGGCTCGAACTCGCCCGCGCGCGCCAGTCCTTGGACCCTGAGCACCGGCTCGGACGAGGGTCCTCGCGTGGGCCGTTCCGGGAAGACGTACTCGACGTTGCGGCCCGTCATCAGCGCCACCACCTCGCGCGTGGGGGTGGATTTCGCGGGCAGTCCGCCCGCCACCGCGCGGCCGTCCTTCAATACGGTCACCCGGTCGCCGATGCGGCGGATCTCCTCCAGCCGGTGCGAGATGTAGACGACGGCGACGCCGTCCGCGGTGAGGTCGCCGACGATACGGAAGAGGTTGTCGACCTCGTCGGGGTCGAGGGCGGCGGACGGTTCGTCCATGACGATGAGGCGTACGTCGTGGGAGAGTGCCCGCGCCATGGAGACGATCTGCTGCTGGGCGGCCGACAGCTCACCGACGAGGCGTGCCGGGTCGATCTCCGGATGGCCGAGTCGGCGTAGCAGCTGCGCCGTCGATGCTTTGGCCGCCTTTCCCCGTACGACGAAACCGGCGGCGGTGGGTTCATGGCCGAGGTGGACGTTCTCGGCCACCGACAGGCCCTCCACCAGGTCCAGTTCCTGATAGATGGTGGCGATACCGAGGCGCATGGCGGCGATCGGGGAGCGGAGCGTGACGGGTGCGCCGCGCCAGCCGATGGTGCCGCCGTCGGGTTGGTGGGCGCCGGCCAGGACCTTGATGAGGGTGGACTTTCCGGCCCCGTTCTGGCCGAGCAGACAGTGGACCTCGCCGGCCTGGACGTCGAGGTCGACGCCGTCGAGGGCCCGGACTCCGGGGAACGACTTGGTGATGCCGGACATGGTGAGCAGCGGTGGTTCTGGTGCCATGACGGTTCCCCTTGGCGGACGTGCGGGCCGGTTTCAGGGCGTGCGCTCGCGGAGCGGGCGTTTTCGGGCAGGGCAGAGCAAGGCGCTGTACAGGTGGGGTGCTTGAGTGAGATGACCTTTGGTGCGGCTCTGGCAGGGGTGCTGCTTGCGGTTCCGCCAGGAGTGCTGCGTGCGGCTCTGGCGGGGTTACGCGGGCGAGAACAGGTGGTCGCTGATGAGCCGGGCCGCGCCGATGACCCCGGCGGTCGGCCCCAACTCCCCGAGCACGATGGGTAGGTTGCCGGTCGCCAGCGGCAGCGACTGGCGGTACACCTGGGTACGGATCGCGGCGAGCAGCGTGTGGCCGAGGCCGGTGACACCGCCGCCGATCACCACCAGGCCGGGGTTGAAGAACGAGACGAGGCCGGCGATGACCTGCCCGGTGCGATTGCCGCCCTCGCGGATCAGCCCGAGGGCGGTGGCGTCGCCCGCGGCGGCCGCGGCGGCGACGTCGACGGCGCTCAGCGTGCCCGCCGCCTCCAGCCGCGCGGCGAGCTCCGCCGAAAGCCCCTGCTGGGCGGCCTCCGTGGCGTCCCGGGCGAGCGCGGCCCCGCTGAAGTGGGCCTCCAGGCAGCCCCGGTTGCCGCAGGCGCACGGACGCCCGTCGGGCACGGCCTGGATGTGCCCGATGTCGCCGGCGCTGCCCGTCGTACCGCGGTAGACCTCACCGCCGACGACGATGCCGCAGCCGATGCCGGTGCCGATCTTGACGCAGAGGAAGTCGCCCACGGAGCGTGCGACCCCCGCGTGCTGTTCCCCCATCGCCATCAGGTTCACGTCGTTGTCGACCATGACGGGGCAGCCCAGGTCCTGACTGAGCGCCTCGCGGACCGGGAAGCCGTCCCAGCCGGGCATGATCGGCGGTGCGACCGGAACGCCCTCGGGGAAGCGGACCGGACCCGGGACGCCGATCCCGGCGCCGTCGAATTCCTCCGCGAGCCCCGATGACCTCAACTTGGCTGCCATGGCCAGGACTTGCTCGAAGACGGCGACCGGTCCCTCGCGGACGTCCATGGGCTGGTTGATGTGCCCCAGGACCTCCAGTTCCGCGTTGGTGACGGCCACGTCGATCGAGGTGGCCCCGATGTCGACGCCGAGGAGGCGCAGCGCCGGGGCGAGCCGGATGTTGTGGGAGCGGCGTCCGCCGCGGGATGCGGCGAGGCCGTCGGCGACCACGAGCCCGGTCTCCAGGAGCCGTTCCACCTCGACGGCCAGTTTCGACCGGGAGAGGTCGATCTGGTCGCCGAGCTGGGCCCGGGAGTTGGGGCCGCCGTCGCGCAGCAGGCGCAGCAGGCGCGCCTGGTGCGCGTTCGCGGGTCGTGCCGTCATACGTCTCACGAGCCCCTCCCCGCCTCAATCGGCCAGTGTCCAACGGGTTTTGGCCACATCACCGTGGCTTGCTTTCGATGGAAACGTAGCAGCGGCTGCTGGGAGTGGGAAGAAGTTGCGCAGAGATTGCCGTCAACTTTCTCCACTGAGTGGACAAAGAAAGACCCGGACGCGGCCGGTCCGGGTCACAGGGGGAGCGCACGAATGAGGTGGGTTACTTCTCGCGCTCGTGGTACGTCTTGCGCGTGTGCTCCGTGTGGGCGCGCATGACCTGGGTGGCGCGGGGTTCGTCGCGGGCGGCGATGGCCGCGATGAGGTCGCGGTGCTCGATCCAGGACTGGTGGCCGCGCTGCCGGGCGACCGGCGTGTAGTACCAGCGGACCCGGCGGTCGACCTGGGCGGCCAGCTCGGCGAGGACCGTGTTGCCTGCGAGCTCCATGACCTTCGCGTGGAAGCGGGCGTTCATCGCGACCGCGCCGTCCACGTCGTCGGCGGCGACCGCGCGCTCACCCTCGGCGCACAGTTCCTCGAGCGCGGTGATGCCGGCGGTGCCCGCGTTGGCGGCGGCGAGCCGGGCGGCCTCGGCCTCCAGCAGCGTACGGACCGTGAGGAGCTGGTCGGCCTCCTCCTCGGTCGGCTCGTGCACGAAGGCGCCCTGGGCGGGCCGAAGATCGACCCACCCTTCCGTGTTCAGCCGCTGGAGCGCCTCGCGGACCGGCTGCCGGGAGACGCCGAGGTGCCCGGCGAGCTCGCTCTCGACCAGGTGCTGGCCGGGTTGGAGGGCGCGGGTCGTGATGAGTTCGAGCAGCGCCTCGTAGACGCGGTCGCGCAGCGGGCCTGGCCGTTCGAGCTTGGGCACCGCCCCCGGCGGCAGTCCTGTCGACAACATCGGGGTCCCCTCCTGCCGAGCCATCCCGTCACCGTGACCGTCGCGTCACCGGAAAGCACGTGTCAAAAGACAGTATCGATTGTCTTTCGTCTACAGTCTACGGCGCACCATGGCCAGGCCCGGGGAGGGTCGGACGCGTCACACCCGGTGGTCCGCGCACGTCAGGGGCAGCGGACGACCTGTCCCGCGTACGAGAGGTTGCCGCCGAAGCCGAACAGGAGCACCGGGTCGCCCGTGCTGATCTCGCCGCGTTCGACGAGCTTGGAGAAGGCGAGCGGGATGCTGGCGGCGGAGGTGTTCCCGGAGTCGACCACGTCGCGCGCGACGACGGCGTTCACGGCGCCGATCTTCGCGGCGAGGGGTTCGATGATGCGCAGGTTCGCCTGGTGCAGGACGACCGCGGCGAGGTCCTCGGGCGCGAGCCCGGCCCGCTCGCAGGCCTGCCGGGCGATCACCGGGAGCCGCGTCGTCGCCCAGCGGTAGACGCTCTGCCCCTCCTGCGCGAACCGCGGGGGCGTGCCCTCGATGCGTACGGCGTGCCCCATCTCGGGCACCGATCCCCACAGCACCGGTCCGATCCCGGGCTCGGTGCCGGCAGCGGCGGCCTCGACCACCGCGGCCCCCGCCCCGTCCCCGACCAGGACACAGGTCGTACGGTCGCTCCAGTCCGTGACCTCGGACATCTTGTCCGCCCCGATGACGAGGGCGCGGGTCGCCGCCCCCGCGCGCACGGCATGGTCGGCGGTGGCGAGCGCGTGCGTGAAGCCCGCACAGACCACGTTGACGTCCATCGCGGCCGGGGAGGGCACGCCGATGCGGGCGGCGACCCGGGCGGCCATGTTCGGGGAGCGGTCGATCGCCGTGGAGGTGGCGACGAGGACCAGGTCGATGTCGGCCGAGGTGATACCCGCCGCCGCGAGCGCCTTGGCCGCGGCCTGCGCGGCCAGCTCGTCGACGGGCTCGTCGGGACCGGCGATGTGGCGCGTGCGGATGCCCACCCGGCTCGTGATCCACTCGTCACTGGTGTCGACCAGGCCCGCCAGGTCCTCGTTGGTGAGTACCTTGGCGGGCTGGTAGTGGCCGACGGCCGCGATGCGTGAGCCGTTCATTGGGGGGTCTCCCTCGTTGCCTTGGGTAGGGGGATCCTCCAGTCTGATCAGTGACTCGCGGGTACGACGGCAGGTGTTGCCACAGGAAAGCGGCGTCAGGCTTGTCGGCTTCTGTCAGACCTTCGGACGCCCTGCCCGCGTCCGCACACACGCCCGGCGCCGCAGTCCTTACGCCGGGCGTTACCCCGTGAACAGCTGTTTGACCTTCAGGACGAGCTCGTACAGGCCGTAGCAGAGCGGCGCCCCCACCCACAGCCACGCGAACGCGATCAGTGGACGGCGGTCAGGCGGACTGCTGGGGCTGGACGGAGTCGTCATCGGCGGCCTCCCTCGGGGCGGGGATGTGGTGGCGGGCATGGACGGGTCGCACCAGCTCATTGGCGACGAACCCGACGACCAGCAGCCCGATCATGATCAGGAACGAGGTGTCGTAGAGCTGCGCGCCGTGTTTGCCCGCCTCCTTCTGGCGGTCCGCGATCCAGTTGACGATCAGCGGCCCGAGGACGCCGGCCGTGGACCAGGCGGTGAGCAGCCGGCCGTGGATGGCGCCGACCTGGTAGGTGCCGAAGAGGTCCTTCAGGTAGGCGGGAATCGTCGCGAAGCCGCCGCCGTAGAAGGAGAGGATCACCAGGGCGCAGACGATGAACAGGGGCTTGGAGGAGTCCCCGAACTGCGAGATCAGCAGATACATGATCGCGCCCACGCCGAGGTAGACGCGGTAGATGTTCTTGCGGCCGATCAGGTCGGACGTGGAGGACCAGCCGATCCGGCCCGCCATGTTCGCGGCCGAGAGCAACGCCACGAAGCCCGCGGCTGCGGAGACCGACACCGGGGTCGAGGTGCCCGCGAAGAAGTCCGTGATCATCGGGGCGGCCTTCTCCAGGATGCCGATGCCCGCGGTCACGTTCATGCAGAGCACGACCCACAGGCACCAGAACTGCGGGGTGCGCACGGCGCTGTTCGCGGACACCTGCACCCCGTCGAGCGGCGCGGGTCCCGCCTTGACCGGCGGTTTGTCGCCGCGCGGCACCCGCACCAGCAGGACACCGAGCGTCATGAACACGGCGTACGACAGCCCGTGCACGAGGAAGGCGAGCGCGATGCCGGAGGAGTCGGAACCGAAGGACTTCAGCATCTGCGCGGACCACGGCGAGGCGATGAGCGCACCGCCGCCGAAGCCCATGATCGCGATGCCGGTTGCCATGCCGGGCCGGTCCGGGAACCACTTGATCAGGGTCGATACGGGCGAGATGTAGCCGATGCCGAGGCCGATCCCGCCGACGAAGCCGTAGCCGAACACGATCAGCCAGTACTGCTCGGTGGCGGCGCCGAGCGAGGCGATCAGGAAGCCGGTGGAGAAGCAGACCAGGGCGACGGTCATCGCCCAGCGGGGTCCGTTGCGCTCGACGAGGGTGCCGCCGAACGCGGCGGACAGTCCGAGCATGACGATGCCGAGCTGGAAGGGCAGCGCGCTCTGGGTCCCGCTGAGGCCGAGCGCGGATTCGAGCGGCGGCTTGAAGACGCTCCAGGCGTACGCCTGGCCGATGGAGAGGTGGACGGAGAGTGCGGCGGGCGGGACGAGCCAGCGGCTCCAGCCGGGTGGCGCGACAGGGGGACTCATGATCCCGGACGATAGGAAGCGGTTGCCCGGTTGTGAAGCCGTTCGACACCAACTCGTCGACGGTATGCGGTGAGCGGTATCCATCGCGCGACGAACGGTCGGCGGGTCCTCACGGTGGCTCGTCGAGGTGCTGCGCGAAGCCTTGCCGCCCCAAGTTCCATACTGTAGACAATATTTCGTCGACAGAGTTCGGCAGTTCCTCGGTACCCTCGACCGAACGGAGCGAGCCACAGTGAAAGTCGCCGTTCTCGGCGCCGGTGCGATCGGCGCCTATGTCGGCGCCGCGCTGCACCGCGCCGGCGCCGATGTGCACCTCATCGCCCGTGGACCGCATCTTGCGGCCATGAGGCAGCACGGAGTCCAAGTCCTCAGTCCGCGCGGCGACTTCACCGCGCGCGCCCATGCCACCGACGACCCGGCCGAGGTCGGCCCGGTCGACTACGTCCTGCTGGGTTTGAAGGCCCACTCGTACGCGGCGTGCGGGCCGCTGATCGAGCCTTTGCTGCACGACACCACGGCGGTGATCGCCGCCCAGAACGGCATCCCCTGGTGGTACTTCCACCGGCACGGCGGCCCGCACGACGGCCACCGTGTGGAGAGCGTGGACCCGAACGGCGCGGTCAGTGCGGTGCTCGCGCCCGAACGGGCCATCGGATGTGTCGTGTACGCCGCGACCGAACTGGAAGGACCGGGCGTCGTAAGGCACTTGGAAGGCACGCGGTTCTCCATCGGCGAGCCCGACCGCACCCGCTCCGAGCGGTGCACGGCGTTCAGCGAGGCCATGACGGCCGGCGGTCTCAAGTGCCCGGTCGAACGGGATCTGCGCAACGACATCTGGCTCAAGCTGCTCGGCAACATCTCCTTCAACCCGATCAGCGCGCTGGCCCGCGCGACGATGCGGCAGATGTGCCTGCACGGCGGCACCCGCAAGGTCATCGAGATCATGATGACCGAGACGCTCGCGGTCGCCGAGGCGCTCGGCTGCGAGGTGGGCGTCTCCATCGAACGGCGGCTGGCCGGCGCCGAGCGCGTCGGCGACCACCGCACCTCCACTCTCCAGGACCTGGAGCGCGGCAAGCCGCTCGAACTGGACGTACTGCTGGCGGCGGTCGTCGAGCTGGCGGACATCACCGGCGTCGAGGTGCCCACCCTGCGCACCGTCCACGCCATCTCGGACCTGCTCGCGCTGAGGAGCGCCGCATGAGGAAACGCGAATCGAAGATCTACGCCCGGCTCACGCACCCCCTGGTCCGTGACGCACGCGACGAGCCCTTCCGGCGGGCCACCTGGGACGAGGCCCTGACTCGCGCGGCGGCGGGACTGAGCGCCGCCCGCGGCGCCTTCGGCCTGTTCTCCTGCGCCCGCGCGACCAACGAGATGAACTACGTGGCCCAGAAGTTCGCCCGGGTCGTGATGGGCACGAACAACGTCGACTCCTGCAACCGCACCTGCCACGCCCCGAGCGTCGCGGGCCTGAGCGCCGCCTTCGGTTCCGGCGGCGGCACCTCCTCGTACGCGGAGGTCGAGGAGACCGACCTCATCGTGATGTGGGGCTCCAACGCCCGCTTCGCACACCCGATCTTCTTCCAGCACGTGCTGAAGGGGATCAGGAACGGCGCCCGGATGTACGCGGTCGACCCGCGCCGTACGTCCACGGCCGAGTGGGCGGAGAGCTGGCTCGGTCTGAACGTCGGCACCGACATCCCGATGGCGCACGCGATCGGCCGCGAGATCATCCACGCGGGCCTCGCCAACCACGCCTTCATCGAGCGGGCCACCAGCGGCTTCGAGGAGTACGAGGCGCTCGTCGAGCCCTGGACGCTGTCGCTCGCCGAGAAGGTGACGGGCGTACCGGCGGCGGCGATACGGCAGTTAGCACACGCGTACGCCCGCGCCGAGCGCGCCCAGCTGTGCTGGACCCTCGGCATCACCGAGCACCACAACGGCACCGACAACGTCCGCGCTCTGATCAACCTGACCCTGCTGACCGGGCACGTGGGCCGCCACGGCTCCGGCCTCCAGCCCCTGCGCGGACAGAACAACGTGCAGGGCGGCGGCGACATGGGCGCCATCCCCAACCGCCTCCCCGGCTTCCAGGACATCCTCGACGCCGAGGCGCGGCTGAAGTTCGAGTCCGCCTGGGACACCGTCATCCAGCCGCACTACGGGCTGAACCTGACGGAGATGTTCGAGGCCATGGAAGAGGGCACGCTCAAGGCCGTCTACTGCATCGGCGAGAACCCGGCGCAGTCGGAGGCCGACAGCGAACAGGCGGTACGGCGGCTGGGCGCCCTCGACTTCCTCGTCGTGCAGGACATCTTCCTCACGAAGACCGCCCAGTTGGCGGACGTCGTGCTGCCCGCGACCGCCGGGTGGGCGGAGACGGAGGGCACCACCACCAACAGCGAGCGGCGGGTGCAGCGGGTGCGCGCGGCGGTGACGCCGCCCGGTGAGGCCCGCGAGGACATCGACATCCTCTGCGGCCTCGCCGCGCGCCTCGGGCACGACTGGAAGTACGCCGACGCCGAGGCCGTCTGGAACGAGCTGCGGTCGGTGTCGCCGGACCACTACGGGATGACGTACGAACGTCTGGCGGAGCACCAGGGCATCCAGTGGCCCTGCCCCGACATCGGGCGGCTCGAACCCACCTATCTGCACGGCAGGTTGTGGGCCTCGGACCCCGCCGAACGCGGCCGGCTCGCGCCGTTCGGGATCGTCCAGCACGACCCGCCCGTGGATCTGACGGACGAGGAGTATCCGATCCGGCTCACCACGGGGCGGCGGCTCGACTCCTACAACACCGGGGTGCAGAGCGGCGGCTTCGCCTCGCCGTTGCGGCGCGGCGAGTATGTCGAGCTCTGCCCGGAGGACGCCGAGCGCTACGGGGTCGTGGTGGGCGAGGAGGTCCAGGTCTCCTCGCGCCGGGGATCCGTCATGGCACCCGTGTGGATCGACACCGCGCTGCGGCCCGGACTGGCGTTCATGACCATGCACTTTCCCGACGAGGTGGACACCAACCAGCTGACGATCGAGGCGAACTGCCCGATCGCGGGGACGGCGGAGTTCAAGGCGTCGGCCATCCGGATCGAGAAGCTGCCGGTCGCGACTCAAGTGAGGTGATGTGGTGGATCTGCACTTCGGTGACAGCAAGCCGACGGACGAGGAGCGGGCGGCGATCGACGCGCTGCTCGGTCCGCCGGAGTCCTCGTGGGAGGGCGCCGCCCGCGATGAGATGAGGGCCGCCGACCTCAGGTGGGCGCGCGGCGGCCGGGAGGCGCGCGAACGCCGTGACCTGCTGTTGCCGGGGATGCACGCCGTCAACGACCGGATCGGCTGGATCAGCGAGGGCGCGCTCGACTACCTGTGCCGCAGGCTGACCGTGCCACCGGCGGAGGCGTACGGGGTCGCGACCTTCTACGCGATGTTCTCGGTGAAACCGCGCCCCGCGACCGTGCTGCACGTGTGCACGGACCTCGCGTGCGCGGCGGCGGGCGCGGCGCAGCTGTGCGCCGGGGTCGAGGCCCGCCTCGGGCCCGGCAGCGGCGTCGGCGTCGAGCGCAGCCCCTGCCTGGGGTTGTGCGAGCGCGCTCCGGCGGCCCTCGCGGTCAGGGCGGGCGATCCGGTGCGTACGGCCGTGTCGGCGCCCACCACCGTCGCGCGGGCGGCACAGGCGGCGAGCGCCCCCGACTCGGCGCCCGAGGAGCCGCCCGCGGCTTTCGCGGTGCCCCAGGCGGGCGATCCCTCCCTCGTGCTGCTGAGCCGGGTCGGTGTGGTCGACCCCGCCTCGCTCGACGACTACCGGGCACACGGCGGGTACGCCGCGCTGCGGCGGGCCTTCGCACTCGGGCCGGCCGGGGTCATCCGCGAGGTCACCGACGCGGGCCTGGTCGGGCGCGGCGGCGCCGCCTTCCCCACCGGCCGCAAATGGCAGGCCACGGCGTCCCAGCCCGACCATCCGCACTACCTGGTGTGCAACGCCGACGAGTCCGAGCCGGGCACCTTCAAAGACCGGGTCGTCATGGAGGGCGACCCGTACGCCCTCGTCGAGGCGATGACCATCGCGGCGTACGCCGTCGGGGCGCACACGGGTTATCTCTATCTGCGCGGCGAGTACCCGCGCGCCCTGCGCCGCATGGAGCACGCCATCGGGCAGGCACGCGCGCGTGGCCTGCTCGGCGAGGACGTCCTGGGCCAGGGGTACGCCTTCGACATCGAGATCCGGCGGGGCGCGGGCGCGTACATCTGCGGCGAGGAGACCGCCCTGTTCAACTCGATCGAGGGGTACAGAGGAGAACCGCGTTCCAAACCGCCCTTCCCTGTGGAGAAGGGTTTGTTCGGCAAACCCACTGCCGAGAACAACGTCGAGACCCTGGTGAACGTCCTGCCGATCCTGACGAGGGGGGCCGAGGCGTACGCGGCGATGGGCACCCCGGGCTCCACCGGCCCGAAGCTGTACTGCGTGTCGGGCAGCGTGGACCGGCCCGGAATCTACGAACTGCCGTTCGGGGCGACGCTGGGCGAGCTGCTGGAACTGGCGGGCGTGCGCGAGCGGCTGCGCGCGGTGCTGCTCGGCGGCGCGGCGGGCGGCTTCGTACGGCCCGACGAACTCGACATCCCGCTCACCTTCGAGGGCACCCGGGCGGCGGGCACGACCCTCGGCTCGGGTGTGGTCATGGCCTTCGACGACACGGTCCCGCTCCCCCGCCTCCTGCTGCGCATCGCCGAGTTCTTCCGCGACGAGTCGTGCGGGCAGTGCGTGCCGTGCCGGGTCGGGACCGTACGGCAGCAGGAGGCGCTGCACCGGATCGCCGAGCGGAGGGGCGCCGCTGCGGCCGACGACATCGCCCTGCTCAGGGAGGTGGGCCGCGCGATGCGGGACGCCTCGATCTGCGGTCTCGGGCAGACCGCGTGGAACGCCGTGGAATCCGCGATCGACCGCTTGGGAGCCTACGAATGACCGCGATACCGCTGGGAGTGCCGCGTCGGCTCGTCGAGTTCACCCTCGACGGGCAGGAGGCCAGGGTTCCCGAGGGCTCGACGATCCTCGACGCCTGCCGGGCGGCGGGCAAGGAGGTCCCCACCCTCTGCCAGGGCGACACGCTCACCCCCAAGAACGCCTGCCGGGTCTGTGTCGTCGAGCTGGAGGGCGCCCGGACCCTCGTCCCGGCCTGCTCCCGCAAGGCGGAGGCGGGCATGGAGGTACGGACGGACACCGAGCGCGCCCGCCACAGCCGAAAGGTCGTCATCGAGCTCCTCGCCTCCTCGGTCGACTTGTCGACCACTGCGGAGGTGGCCGGGTGGATCAAGGAGTACGAGGCGAAACCGGACCGCTTCGGCCCCGGCGCGGCGCGCCTCGACGAGGAACCGAAGATCGACAACGGCCTCTACGTCCGCGACTACGACAAGTGCATCCTCTGCTACAAGTGCGTCGACGCATGTGGCGACCAGTGGCAGAACACCTTCGCGATCTCGGTCTCCGGGCGCGGTTTCGACGCCCGGATCGCCGTCGAGCACGACGCCCCGCTGACCGACTCGGCGTGCGTGTACTGCGGCAACTGCATCGAGGTGTGCCCGACGGGGGCTCTGTCGTTCAGGTCGGAGTTCGACATGCGGGCGGCGGGTACATGGGACGAGTCGGCGCAGACCGAGACGACGACGGTGTGCGCGTACTGCGGTGTGGGCTGCAACCTCACCCTGCACGTGCAGGACAATGAGATCGTGAAGGTCACCTCCCCGCACGACAACCCGGTGACCCACGGCAATCTCTGCATCAAGGGCCGCTTCGGCTACCAGCACGTACAGAACCGGGACTGATCAGGACATGGGACGAGTCACGGAACGACGCAAGGTGATCCGCATCCGGGACGGGGCCATCTCCACCCGCCCCGACACGCTCGTCGCCGAGGAGCCACTGGAGATCCGCCTCAACGGGAAACCGCTCGCGATCACCATGCGCACCCCGGGCGACGACTTCGCGCTCGCAGCGGGCTTCCTCGTCAGCGAGGGGGTCTTCGGCCGGGCCGAGGAGGTGCAGAACATCGTCTACTGCGCGGGCGCCACTGCCGACGGCGCCAACACGTACAACGTCGTGGACGTCCGGACCGCGCCGGGCGTCGTGCTGCCCGACATCACGCTGGAGCGCAACGTCTACACGACCTCGTCCTGCGGCCTGTGCGGCAAGGCGAGCCTGGACGCGGTCCGTACGACGGCCCGCTGGGCCATCGACGACGGCGCCGACGCTCCCCCGGTCCGGCTGGAGCCCGCTCTCCTCGCCGACCTCCCCGACCGGCTGCGCGCGGCACAGCAGGTCTTCGACCGGACCGGGGGTCTGCACGCCGCGGCCCTGTTCACGGAGAACGGGGAGATGCTCGACGTACGGGAGGACGTGGGCCGGCACAACGCGGTCGACAAGCTGGTCGGGCGCGCCCTGCAACGCGGCGACCTGCCGCTCTCCCGCACGATCCTGCTGGTGTCGGGCAGGGCCTCCTTCGAGTTGGCGCAGAAGGCGGTCATGGCGGGCATCCCCGTACTGGCGGCGGTCTCGGCACCGTCCTCGCTCGCGGTGGACCTGGCCATGGAGACCGGGCTGACCCTGGTGGGCTTCCTGCGCGGCCCCTCCATGAACGTGTACGCGGGCGAGCACCGCATCGCCCTGCGGGCCGCGGCCGCCCAGGGCTGACCGGCTCCCCGCGGCACGGCGGCGGGGCCCTGACCGGCGGGGAGCGCCCCCTGCGCCGTAGGGGCCCCGCCTCAGCCCGCCGCGACCGCGCTCACAACTCCTCGGCCCGCGCCGGGTCGGCGAGGGGCGCGAGCGGGGCGAAGGCGGTGATCAGGGGCGAGTGCCGACTCGCCTCCCAGGCGAGCAGCACCTCGTCGCGCTCCGCGTCCGGCACCGGTACGTAGGTGATGTCCGGGCGCGAGTACTGCTCGGCGACGGATTCCGGTACGAGCGTGATACCGGCCCCGCTCGCCACGGACTCGAACTTCTCTTCGATGGTGCGGATCGGCGGCTCGCCGGGACGGGGGTCGGCGTACCTCAGGCGCGGTTCGTCCGCGAGGTCGGCCAGGGCGAGTTCCGGTTTGCCCGCGAGCCGGTGGTCGGCGGGGAGCATCGCCACGCGCGCCTCGCTGAACAGCGGCAGCAGCGTGAGGCCCTGCTCGCGGATCGGGCGGCGTACGTAGGCGAGGTCGACGGTTCCGTCGAGGATCAGCCGCTCCTGGTCGTCCCATTCGACGCGGCGGGCGAGCGTCTCGACGTCCGGGTGGGCGGCCCCGAAGGCGCGCAGGGCGCGGGTCACGACGACGCCGGCCCGGAAGCCGACGACCAGTCGGCGCGGTCCGCCGGCCGCCCGGCGCACCCGGAGCCTGGTGGCGTCCGCGGTGGCAAGCAACTGCAGTGAGTCGTCGAGGAGTTGACGCCCGGCCGCCGTCAGGGTCACACCATGGCTGTCGCGTTCGAGGAGCCGTGCGCCCAAGTCCTTCTCCAGGGCGCGGATCTGACGGCTCAGGACCGGCTGGGCGATGTGCAGCCGCTCCGCCGCGCGGCCGAAGTGGAGCAGCTCGGCGACCGCCACGAAGTAGCGGATCTTCCGCAGGTCGAGGTCCATGGCCGCCCCTTTCGTCGTCGCGGTGGCGATGCCTTCAGGGTATCGCCCCTGGCGAAGGGGGGAGAGGCGCGGACATGCGTGTGCGAGGAGAGCGGGTCGTGGTCATCGCCGGCACGGCGGGCATCGGGCTCGCGGTGGCGGCTGCCGGAAGGGGCGGAGGGGCAGGTGCTCGACGTGACGGACGAGGACGAGGTACGCGGCTTCTTCGCCCGGATCGGGCACGGACACCGCGGGCCGGCGTCCGATGCCGGGCACGACCGTGGCGGCCGGCCCGTGCGGGGCGAGGGAGTCCCTCACCCGCGCACGGGCCCTGGAGCCGGCGCCGATCCGGGTCGATGCGGTCTCCCCCGGTGTGGTCCGCACCGCACTGTGGCGGGAGCCGGCGGAGGCCGACCGTGAGGGCCTGTTCGCGTCCGCCGCGCAGTCGCTGCCGGTCGGGCGGATCGGGGAGCCCGAGGACGTGGCGGAGGCCTGCCCCTACCGGGATCCCCTTCCCCGCTCCGCGCCTCAGCCCGCGCTGAAGCGCACCTGCGCGGTGGTCACGACCGTGCCGAGGCGGGGGAAGTCGAGGCGGACCGACGCCTCGTGTTCGGGCGCGGTGAGGGCCGCCATCGCGTCCTCGGCGAACACGAGGTCGTAGCCGAGGTCGCCGGCGGCGCGGGCGGTGGACTCGACGCCGAGGTTGGTGGCGATCCCGCCGAACACCAGGGTGGAGATGCCGCGCTCCCGCAGCCGCTCGTCGAGACCGCTGCCCTGGAACCCGCCGATGGTCCGCTTCACGACCTCGAGGTCACCCGCCACCGCGAGCCCGGCGACGAGTCCGCTGCCGGGCGGCTGTTCGGGCAGCCCTGGCCGTTCGCCCCGGACGAGCACGACGAGCGCGCCCGCCTTGCGGAAGGTGGCCGCCAGCTCCTCGGCGGCGGCGAGGACTTCGGTGCCCTTGCGGGGTTCCACGGGCAGTCCGACGATGCGCTCCATCAGATCCACGAGCACCAGGGCGGTGCGCGCGGGGTCGAGGGCGAGCCGGGGTTCGGTTTCGGGTGCGGTCATGACGGAACGTTAGCCTTCATCAGCCGTCCGTACCGGAAATCCGGATCAACAAGCCCATGAACTGCTCCCGCTCGGCCCCCGAGAGCGGCGAGAGGAGCGCGTCGTTGGCCTCGCGCGCCGCCCGCTCGCAGCGCGCGAGGAGGCGCGCACCCTCCTCGGTGACGGACACCGCGTTCTTGCGCCGGTCCCCGGGGTCGGGTTCACGCAGGACCAGGCCCGCGCCCTGGAGGCCGTTGAGAACACCGACCAGGTCCTTGGGGTCGAGCTGGATGCTGCGGCCCAGTTCGGCCTGGGCGACGGGGCCGAGATCGGAGACGGCGGAGAGCACCACGTGATCCCACATCTTCAGGCCCTCGACCGCCAGTGCCTCGGCGACGAGGGCACGCCCGCGGGCGGCGGTGCGGCCGAGAAGCCAGCTGGGGAGGGCGCGGATGGCGGGCAGGGGGGCGGACATGAGACCAGTCTAGCGAATAACCGTTGGGCGTCCCAATGAATATCGGCTACCGTTGGGACTCCCAACGACCCGAGGGCTCGCCCTTCGCCCCCTCACCCCTGGAGGTGCGATGCGTCGCGTCCGGTACGAGCACACCGGCGGCCCCCTGTTCCTGGAGGACGTCCCCGAACCCGCCGCCGGGCCCGGCGAACTGCTCGTGCGCACCGAGGCGATCGGCGTCACCCTTCCCGTCGTCCGCAAGGTCACCGAGGCCGCGGAGCCGATCCCGCTGGGCGGTGAGATCGCGGGCGAGGTCGTCGCCGCCGGCGCGGGCGTCACCCGCTTCACGGCGGGCGACCGCGTCACCGGACTCTGCTTCGGGCACGGGTACGCCGAGCACGCCCTGCTGGACGAGACCATGGCCTCCCCCGTCCCGGCGGGTGCGAGCGCGGTCGACGCCGTCACCCTGGTCCGCAGCGGGCTGGTCGCGCTCGGCGCCCTGAAGGCGGCGCGCCCCGCACCCGGCGAGGCGGCGCTGATCACCGGCGCGGCGAGCGGGGTCGGCCATCTCGCCGTCCAACTCGCCCGGCTGCGGGGCGCGTCACGTGTCGTCGGGGCCGTGTCCGCGCTCACCCCCGGCAAGACGGAGTTCGTGCGGGGACTCGGCGCGGACGAGGTGATCGCGTACGGCTCCGAGGACTGGGGCGAGCCCGTCGACTACGTTCTCGACGCGGTCGGCGGCGACCTGCTCACCCCGGCCGTCGCCGCCCTCGCCCCGGGCGGGCGGCTCGTCGCGTACAGCTCGGGCGGCGGAAGCGTGCGGGCGTACGACCTGCTGGTGGGCGCCAAGTCCGTGATCGGCTTCCAGCTGGCCCGGATCGCCCGGAACGAGCCGGGGCGGTACGAGCGGTGGCGCGAGGAACTGTGGCGCCTGTTCACGCAGGGGGCTCTGCGGCCCGCCGTGCACGGGGAGTTCGCCCTGGAGGACGCGGCGAAGGCGCACGCGGCGATCGAGTCACGGAGCAACCTGGGGAAAGTGGTGCTGCGCCCCTGACAGACGCGTTCAGATTTGGCGTGAACACGACCGGTGCTCGCTTCTTGTGGGGCCACTGAGAGCCCAAGTAGCGTCTGCGGCACACATTGGACGTCGGATGTCGGATGTCGGATGTCCAGATCACCCTGGTTGCCCAGACACACGAAGGGCAGGTCGCACCATGTCGGCACGTCTGCGCGCACGTCTCAGATCGACCCTGACCGCCGTCCTCACGGCCGCCGCACTGTGCGTGCTCGCGCTGCCGAGCCCCGCGAAGGCCTCCGCGTCCGGTGCGTCCGGCGCGTTGTTCGAGCAACAGGTGCTCTTCAGGGCCTCCCAGGATCCCGGCTACGCCTGCTTCCGCATCCCGGCCGTCGTGCGGAGCACCCACGGCACCCTGCTGGCGTTCGCCGAGGGGCGCGTGCACGACTGCGGCGACGCGGGTGACATCGACATCGTCGTCAAACGGTCGACCGACGGCGGCCGGACCTGGGGACCGCTCCAGGTCGTCAACGAGGGGGCCGGCGACACCCACGGCAACCCCGCCCCGATCGTGGACCGCGAGACCGGTCGCATCGTGCTGGCGGAGACGTACAACACGGGCCGCACGGACGGGCGCGGTTGCGACGTCCCCTGCGACCGCACGCCACATCTCCAGTACAGCGACGACGACGGCCTCAGCTGGTCCGCACCGCGCGACCTGAGCGCCGAGATCCTCCCGCCGAACTGGAACTCCTGGTACGCCACCGGCCCTGTGCACGGCATCCAGCTGACCCGTGGCAGGCACGCCGGGCGGCTCGTCTTCGGCGTCAACACCGAGACCTGGAACGGCAGTCGGGTCACGGCCAACAACGCCGCCCTCATCACCAGCGACGACGACGGCGACCACTGGCGGATCGGTGCGAGCGACTCCTGGCCGATCGCGGACGACGGCACCTTCCGTCAGAAGCCGTCCGAACCGACGCTCACGGAACGCGCCGACGGGTCCGTCCTCGTCAGCGGGCGCGAGCAGGACGGCACCGACCTCGGCCACCGCACCCAGACCGTCAGCCGCGACGGCGGCGACAGCTTCACGGCGCCCTTCCGCGACCTCCCCGGCCTCTACGCGCCCCAGGTCCAGGGCTCCGTACTCCGCCTCGGCGACCGCATCCTGCTGGCCTGCCCCGGCGACCCCGACCGCCGCAGGACCATGATGCTCCGCTCCTCGTACGACGGCGGGCGGACCTGGGACAGCGTGGACCGCGGCACGGTCGTGACCACCGACTGGTCGGGCTACTCCGACCTGGTCGGGATCGGCGGCGGCGCCGTGGGACTGCTGTACGAGGGCGGCGCGGTCGACGCACGCGACGAGGTCCGCTTCGCCCGCTTCACCGAGGACTGGCTCACCCCGCACCGCGGCCCCGACCCGACGACCGCCGACCTCGCCCGGCACGCCGAGCCGGCCGCGGTCCTCGGCGGCGCCCGGGAGACGGCGGGCGTGCGTGGCGGCGCGCTGGAGTTCGACGGCGCCGACGACGCCGTACGCCTGCCGTATCAGGACCGACTCCCGCTCGGGACAAAGGACTTCACCGCGTCGCTGTGGTTCCGCTACACGGCCACCGGCGGGGAGCAGCCGCTGCTGTGGATGGGCGGGATCGGGACGACGCAGCCGCAGGTGTGGATGCGCGCCGAGCCCGCGTCGCACCGGATCACCGCGCTGATCACCACCAGGAGCGGAGCCGCGGCCCCGACCTCCGCCTCCGTCCGCACCGCGAGCGCCTACAACGACGGCCAGTGGCATCATCTGGCCCTGCGCCGGGGCGGCGGACTGCTCACGCTCTCCGTCGACGGCACGGCGGTCGGCGCCGCGGGCGTGCCCGGGTCGGTCAGCCGCAACTCGCCGTTCGGGGTCCATGTCGGGCAACGGATGGACAGCCGGGCGTACTTCACGGGAGCGATCGACGAAGTACGCGTCTACGACCGGGCGTTGAGCGACGAGGAGCTGTCCGCGCCGCCCTCCCGGGAAGTGACCCGGGACACCGTCCTGTATCTGCCCATGGACCGGGTGCGCGGCGGCCACTAACGTCCCGTCCGTGCCCGACGACGCACGAGCACGACGACGGCGGACCGGGGCCGGCCTCGGTGTCCTGCTCGCCCTGGTCTGCGCGGCCGTGCTGCTCACCGCCCTCCCCGACCACGACCGGGAGGGCGGCGGCGCGTGCACGGCCCGCACGCTGCGGTCCTGGAGCGCGAACGCGCGGCTCACGGGCGAGTTCGCGCGGTACGGCGACGACGCGAGCCGTGTCGACGACTGGACCGGCGGCGACGGCACGCACTCGGTGCGGCTGCCGGACGGGCGGGTGCTGTGGCTGTTCTCGGACACGTATCTGGGCCAGGTGCACGGGCCGCCGAACCCGGTCGGCGAGTCGTACGCGTGGCGCGACACGAGCGCGCCCCTGGTGCGGAACTCGGCCGTGGTGATGTCGAAGGACGGGCGGCTGGAGACGACACTGCCGACGCCGGTGTTCCCCGACCCCGGGCCGGGGCGGTGGCGGTGGCCGGTCGCGGCCCGTGTCGAGCCCCGCTCCCCCGGCTCCTCCGAACAGGTCGTCCGCGTCCTGCTGTGGACCCGTACCGCCGGCCAGGCTCCCTGGATCTACGGCGTGCCCACGTCCACCGAGGTCGCCACGCTCGCGCTGCCCGACCTGCGGCTGGAGGGCATCGCCACGGTCCTGGACCAGAGTTCCGTGACGGATCCCTCCCGGCGGGTGCTGTTCGGCACCTCGACGGTCGACGCGGGCGCGTGGACGTACGTCTTCGGCGGCGACGACGGCCGGGCCGCCTCGCGCCCCACCTCGCGGGCGTACGTGGCGCGGGTGCCGCGCGGCCGGCTCGGGCAGCCGGCGGCCTGGGAGTACTGGGACGGCGGCGAATGGGCGGTGCGGGCACGGCCGGGGCCGGTGCTCGGGGACGAGCGGCGCACGGGGGTCGGCAGCGCGTTCACGGTGGTGCGGGACGGCGGGACGTACGTCCTGTTCACGATGGCGGCGGGCACCGCGGGGCTGACGACGATCACCTCGTACTGGGCGTGCGCGCCGACCGGCCCCTGGCACGGGCCCACCCGGAGTTTCAGTCCGTCCCTGCCGCAGGGGCAGGTGGCCGCGTACAACCCGCAGGTGCACGCGGCGCTGAGCGACGGCGACCGGCTCGTGCTGAGCTATGACGTGAACTGGCTGGACACGACGGGCGGTGTCTCGGCGCAGGCGAACCTCAGTCGGAACGTGGCGCTGTACCGACCGCGATTCGTGACGCTGCGGCTGGGGGAACCGGGGTCGTAGCCGCCTCGGGGTCGTGGGCGCGGCGCTTGGCGATCACCGCGCACACCATCAGCTGCATCTGGTGGAAGAGCATCAGCGGCAGCACGGCGAGCGAGGCGTGCGCGCCGAACAGCACGCTGGCCATGGGAAGCCCCGAGGCGAGGGACTTCTTCGACCCGGCGAACTGGATCGCGATGCGGTCCTCGCGGTGGAAGCCCAGCGCCCTCCCGCCGTACCAGGTGAGCGTCAGCATCACCGCGAGCAGCACGGCCTCGACCGCGAGCAGGCCCGCCAGCCGCACCGCGCTCACCTGGTGCCATATGCCCTGCACCATGCCCTCGCTGAACGCGGTGTAGACGACGAGCAGGATCGAGCCGCGGTCGACGTACCCGAGGACCTTCTTGTGGCGCGTGATGAACCCGCCGATCCAACGGCGCAGCACCTGCCCGGCCAGGAACGGCACCAGCAGTTGAAGCACGATCTTGACCAGCGAGTCCGCGGAGAAACCGCCGCCGCTGCTGCCCAGCAGTGCCGCGGCGAGCAGCGGGGTGACGACGATGCCCGCGAGGGAGGAGAAGGAGCCGGCGCAGATCGCGGCGGGCACGTTGCCTCGGGCCATGGAGGTGAAGGCGATCGACGACTGGATGGTCGAGGGGACGAGCGTGAGGAAGAGCAGACCGGTGTAGAGGTTGTGTGTCAGGAGCACCGGTTCGAGGCCGCGGGCGGCCAGGCCGAGCAGCGGGAAGACGACGAAGGTGCAGGCCAGGACGGTGACGTGGAGCCGCCAGTGCTTGAGGCCCTCGACCGCCTCACGGGTGGAGAGCCGGGCCCCGTAGAGGAAGAAGAGGAAGGCGATGGCGGCCGTGGACGCGCCCGACGCGATGTCGGCGCCCGTACCCCGTGCCGGGAGCAGGGCCGCCAGGCCCACTGTCCCGAGCAACAGCAGGATGTACGGGTCGATCGGCATCCAACTCGGCCACTGCAGGCGTTTCACGGTGCTCCACTGCTCAGACGTCGTACGGGGCGGTCCCGGGGCGGGTCGTGCCCTCTCCATCGTCCTCTTCCGGCCCGCGATCGGGAATCCGTCATACAGTTCTGACTGTCATCGCGATTCGCGATAACGTGAGGGGGTGTACGACCCCTCCCAGCTGCGTACCTTCCTGGCGGTGGCCCAGACCCTGAGCTTCACTCAGGCCGCACGGCGGCTCGGGCTGCGCCAGTCGACCGTCAGCCAGCACGTGCGCCGCCTGGAGGACGCGGTGGGACGGCAGCTGTTCTCGCGGGACACGCACTCCGTGGAGCTCACCGAGGACGGCGAGGCGATGCTCGGCTTCGCGCGCCGCATCCTGGCGGTGCACGAGCAGGCGACCGCCTTCTTCACGGGCACCCGGCTGCGCGGCCGGCTGCGCTTCGGCGCCTCCGAGGACTTCGTCCTGACCCGGCTCCCGGAGATCCTGGAGGGCTTCCGGTACGACCACCCGGAGGTGGACCTGGAGCTGACGGTCGAGCTGTCCGGCACGCTGCACGAACAGCTCACTGCGGGCAGGCTGGACCTGGTGCTGGCGAAGCGGCGGCCCGAGGATCCGCGTGGCGAGCTGGTCTGGCACGACCGCCTGGTGTGGATCGGCGCGGAACGCCTGCGGCTCGACCCCGACCGCCCGGTCCCCCTGATCGTCTACCCGCCCCCGGGCATCACCCGTGCCCTCGCCTTCGAAGCCCTGGAGCGCCAGGGCCGCGCGTGGCGCATCGCCTGCACCAGCGGCAGCCTGAACGCCCTCGTCGCGGCGGCCCGCGCGGGCCTCGGCGTGATGGCCCACTCACGCGGACTGATCCCTCCCGGCCTCGTCCGCGTCCCCGACCGCGCGGGCCTGCCGGAGCTGGGCGAGGTCGACTTCGTGCTGGTGCACGGGCAGCGGCGTACATCCGCGCAGGGCGCGGCGGACGCCCTCGCCGCCGCAATCCTGGGGGGCGGGGACCGCCTGCTCAGAGGCGGCGGCCCTAGCGGGTCGGTCTCGCGTACGTGAGTTGCTTGATGCGGCGCAGGAACGGGGTCGTCTCGACGTGCTGGACCCCTTCGAGGGTGCCGAGACGGCCGCTGAGGTAGGCGTAGAGACCCGCCGTGTCACGGGCGACGGCGGTGACGACGATGTTGGAGGGACCGGCCGTCGCCGCAGCGAAGGCGATCTCGTCGTGGGTGGCGAGGGCCTCGCCGACGGAGTGCAGGGCCGCCGGGGCCGCGGTGATCCACAGGACGGCCGCGCAGGCGTAGCCGAGGGGCTCGGAGTGGTACTCGACGTCGACGTACACGGCGCCGGAGGCGAGCAGCGCGGCAAGGCGGCGTTTGACGACGGACTCGGAACGGCCGGTGGCGCGCTGGAGTTCCGGATAGGTGGCGCGTCCGTCGCGTTCGAGCGCGGCGACCAGTGGCTCGTCCTCGGGGTCGATCCGGACGGGCCCCGCGGGATCGCAACGTCGCGGCCGCAGCGCGGCGATCTGCTCGTCCGTCAGCGCGTCGAACCTGCTGACCCAGCCCGTCGGTCCGCCGAAGAAGCGGTTCAGGATCTGGTGGGCGCGGATCTCCATGATGCTCGGGGTGCGCGGCAACTTGCCGAGCAGCAGGTCGTCGTGGTCGCCGGGGCTGCGCGGCCGGGTCATGCAGACCACCTCGGTGCCGCCCGAGGCCAGTCCGATCCACGCGGTGTCCGGCCGCTTGGCCAGCGCCTCCGCGATCGTCTCCGCGCTGTCGGGCGCGCAGCGCAGCCGTAGCATCCACTGGCTCTGGCCGAGCCGTTCGGCGTCGCGCACCGCGACCACCCGCAGCCCGCCCTCGGCGGAGAGTCTGCGGAAGCGGCGCGCGATCGTCTGGTCGGAGACGCCCAGCACCGCCGCGATCCGGCTGAAGGGTGCGCGGGCGTCCAGTTCCAGCGCGGCCAGCAGTTGCAGATCGAGCGTGTCGAAGGTGTGGGATTCCATCTCCATGGGGGCCGTCCTAGTCGGATTCCGGCGATCTGGCGCCCGAGGTCACCGCGATCACCCCTCGAGAGCTCATCGTACGGAGGCTTACGCATCCGCGGCACGGGGTTCTGGAGGAGTTGAGGACATGCGTACATGGGGGCCGCTCACGGCGGTGTGCCTGGGGACGTTCATGTTGTTGCTGGACGTGACGATCGCGGTGGTCGCGCTGCCGGACATGGCACGGGCGCTGCACGCGTCGCTGAGTGATCTGCAGTGGGTGATCGACGGGTACGCGCTCGCGCTCGCCGCGCTGCTGCTGGGAGTGGGGGCCGCCGCCGACATTCTGGGACGGCGCCGGGTGCACGTGGCGGGCGTGGTGCTGTTCGCGGTGGCGTCGCTGCTGTGCGGGCTCGCGTCCGGGCCCGGGATGCTGGTGGCCGCGCGTGGGCTGCAGGGGGTGGGTGCGGCGGCGATGTTCGCGACGACGCTGCCGCTGCTCGGCTCGGTCTACCAGGGGCGGCAGCGGTCGACGGCGCTCGGGGTGTGGGGTGCGGTCAGTGGCGGCGCCGCGGCGGTCGGGCCGGTGCTCGGCGGGCTGCTCACCGAGGGGCCGGGCTGGCGGTGGATCTTCTTCGTGAACCTGCCGGTGAGCGTGGCGTCGGTGTGGCTGACACTGCGGGTGGTACCGGAGTCACGCGGACCGCGCGGGATGCGCATCGACTGGGCGGGCACGGCCGCCTTCGCCTGCTTCGCGGGGGCGACGACGTACGGGGTGGTGCGGGCCGGGGCGGACGGCTGGACGTCGGGGGTGGTGACGGGATCGTTCGGGACGGCGGCGCTGGCGCTGGTCGCGTTCGTCGTCGTCGAGCGGCGGGTCGCCCACCCGCTCCTGGACCTGTCGCTGCTGCGCAAGCCCGCGTTCGTGGGCGTGATGGCGGGCGCGCTCGCCTTCAACGGGGTGGCATTCGGTGTGATCCCGTACCTGTCCATCTGGATGCAGACCGTGCTGGGCATGAGCCCGGTGCGCGGCGGGCTCACTCTGCTCCCGCTGACCGGCGCGACGATGGTGGTCGCGATCCTCGCCGGGAAGCTGCTGCACGGGGTCCCGGCGCGGCTGACGATAGGCGGCGGGCTGCTCCTGGTCGGCTCGGGCGCGTTCTGCCAGGCCGTGCTGGACGCGGGTACGAGCTGGACGGTGCTGGTGCCGGGCCTCGTCCTGGTCGGCATCGGCACGGGCTTCGTGTCCCCCGCCATCGCGGGCGCCGCGCTCGCCGCCGTACCGCCGGAGCGGGCGGGCATGGCGGGCGGCGCGGTGAACACGGTCCGCCAGCTGGGGTACGCGCTCGGGGTCGCCGTCTTCGGCACGGTGCTGACCTCCCGCATGCAGGACACGCTCTCGCGCAACGCGGCCCACACCCTGGCCGGCGGCGGTGCCGGGGCACTGCGCGGCCCCCTCTCCGAACACGCCCTGCGGGCCGCGTTCGCCTCGGGGCTCGACTCGGCGTCGGTGGCGGCGGGCGTGACGGGGATGGTCGCCGGGGCGCTGGTACTGGTGTTGGTGCGGACGCCGCGCGCTGTGACGGACACGGCCGAGGCACCGGCGGAGCGGGCGACGGCGTCCCGCGCATGACACCGGTGAGGGCCCGGTCATGACACCGCCGGAGCCGGTCCCGGAGCCACCGGGACCGGCTCCGGCGGTAGCCGCACGGGCGCGGAATCGGAACCTCCGTGTCCGGTATTCGGTGCCCCGCATCCCGTAGCAGGCTCGTACAGATTCCGTGGAGATTACGAGATCGAAACCTACGGAACCGTAAGGAATTCTGTCCGGCCCTTCCCCATGTGCGGGCATTTTCTCGGCTGACCTGTGGATATGCCGCACACACCCCCGGCCGGCCGCGCTTCGGCACCCCTCCCGCCCGACGGCGCGGTGGGGTAGCTTTCACGGCGCTGTGCGGAGCGCCACTAGGAGCGGGATTGCGCGAGTTCACCAACCCTCCGTTGGCGTCGGCGCCGCCGGTGGGCGGCCTGGCCGACGTCGTATTCGACCATGCCCAGGAGGACCCGCTGCGGGCCGCGTTCGGCCGCAAGGACGAGAACGAACAGTGGCACGATGTGACGGCCGCCGAGTTCCGTGACGAGGTCCTCGCACTGGCCAAGGGACTGCTCGCCCAGGGAATCCGATTCGGCGACCGGGTCGCGATCATGTCCCGTACCCGCTACGAATGGACACTCTTCGACTACGCGTTGTGGACGATCGGCGCCCACGTCGTCCCCATGTACTCGACGTCCTCGGCCGAGCAGGTCTTCTGGATGCTGCACGACGCGCAGGTGTCGGCCGCGGTGGTCGAGCACGAGGACCACGCGATGACCATCGCCACGGTGATCGACCGGCTACCCCAGCTGCACAAGCTCTGGCAACTGGACTCGGGCGCGGTGCAGGAGCTCTACGAGGCGGGCGCGGGCATCGACGACGAGGTGGTGCACCGGCACCGGCGCGCCGTCACCCCCGAGTCGATCGCGACGATCATCTACACCTCGGGCACCACGGGCCGCCCCAAGGGCTGCGTCATCTCGCACGCCAACTTCATGGCCGAGGCGAGCACGGTCATCGGGCTCATGGAACCGATCTTCACCTCCAAGCGCGACAACGGAGCATCCACACTGCTGTTCCTGCCGCTCGCGCATGTCTTCGGGCGGATGGTCCAGGTCGCGGGAGTCCTCGGGAAGGTCAAGCTGGGCCATCAGCCGCAGATGCATGCCGCCGTGCTGCTGCCCGACCTGGCCGCGTTCCAGCCGACGTTCATCCTGGCGGTGCCGTACATCTTCGAGAAGGTCTTCAACTCGGCCCGGCGCAAGGCCGAGAAGGACGGCAAGTCCGGAGCCTTCGAGAAGGCCGTGGAGGTCGCGGTCCGCTACGCCGACGCGATCGAGGCGAAGGCGTGGGGGATCGGCGCCGGGCCGTCGGCGAGCCTGCGGATGCAGCACCAGTTCTTCGACAAGGTCGTCTACACCAAGATGCGCGCCGCCATGGGCGGCCGGGTCAGACACGCGGTGTCGGGCGGCTCCGCGATGGACCGTCGGCTCGGGCTGTTCTTCGCCGGCGCGGGCATCCAGATCTACGAGGGATACGGGCTCACCGAGACCACCGCAGCCGCGGTCGTCACCCCGCCCGAGCGGACCCGGTACGGGACGGTCGGCCAGGCCATTCCGGGCACGACCGTGCATATCGCGGACGACGGCGAGATCTGGCTGCACGGCGACAACATCTTCCAGGGCTATCTGAACGACCCCAAGGCCACCGACGCCGCGCTGCACGACGGCTGGCTCGCCACCGGCGACCTCGGCGCCCTCGATGAGGATGGCTTTCTCACCATCACCGGGCGCAAGAAGGAGATCCTGGTGACCTCCGGCGGCAAGAGCGTCTCGCCGGGCGTCCTGGAGGAGCGCGTGCGCGACCATCCGCTGGTCGCCCAGTGCATCGTGGTCGGCAACGACCGGCCGTACATCGCGGCGCTCGTCACCCTCGACGCCGAGGCCGTCGAACACTGGCTCCAGATGCGGGGCAAGACGCGGCTGTCCGCGTCCGACCTGGTGCGCGACCCGGACCTGGAGACCGAGGTGCGGCGGGCGGTGGTCGCCGCGAACACCCTGGTCTCGCAGGCCGAGTCGATCCGTACGTTCCGGATACTGGCGAACCAGTTCACCGAGGAGCACGGGCTGCTGACGCCTTCCCTCAAGTTGAAGCGGAAGGCGATCGAGAACGCGTACGCGACGGAGGTGGAGGCGCTGTACCGGGCATGAGCCCGCCGCAACGCCTCGGTCCGGCTAGTTGATGCTCACCTTGAAGATCTTGTCCGAGCCGTCCGCCGCTCCTCCGTTGTTGTCGCAGTTGGTGGTGGAGAGCCAGAGCTGGTCGGCGCCGGGCACCTTGGTGACCGTGCGCAGGCGACCGTAGGTGCCGACGTAGTACGCCGTCGGCGTGCCGACGTTCTCCGTGTCGCCGGTGAGGGGGATGCGCCACAGCCGTTCGCCGCGCAGGGACGCCATGTAGACGACGTTGCGCACGATCGCGATGCCGCTGGGTGACGCCTCGGAGACGTTCCAGGTCGCCTTCGGGTTGGTCATCCCGGAGACGCTGCAACTGCCCTCACAGGTGGGCCAGCCGTAGTTGGCGCCCGGTTTGATGAGGTTGAGTTCGTCCTTGGAGCTGTTGCCGAACTCCGCTTCCCACAGGCGGCCGTTGCGGTCGAAGGCGAGGCCTTGTGGGTTGCGGTGCCCGTAGCTGTAGACGTAGTTGCCGAACGGGTTGCCGGGGGCGGCCTTGCCGTCCGTCGTCATCCGCAGGATCTTGCCGTTCAACGACGTCTTGTCCTGGGCCAGTTCGGGCGTCTGGGCCTCGCCGGTGGAGACGTACAGATAGCCGTCGGGGCCGAAGGCGAGACGTCCGCCGTTGTGGTAGCGGTTCTTCTTGATGCCCTGGAGGAGAATCGTGTAGTTGGTGAGGGAGCTGCCGTCGTAGGTCATGCGGACGACGCGGTTGCCCTCGGAGGCCGTGTGCATGAAGTACACGTAGTGATTGGTGGCCCACTTCGGGTCGACGGCCACGCCCAGCAGTCCGCCCTCGCCGTTCGTGGTGACGGCGTTCGGCACGGTTCCGACCTGGGTCCTCGTGCCGTCCTTGGTGACCTTCCAGACCCGGAAGTCGTCCCGCTCGGTGACCAGCGCCGTCTGTCCGTCGGGCATCCAGTACGTGCCCCAGGGGATCGTCCAGCCACTGGAGACGGTCCCGATGGACGAGGGGACCCCGCCGTCGGTGGCACAGGCCTTGGTCGTGAAGGTGACCGTGTTGCTCTGCGGCGACACGTTGCCGGCCGCGTCGCGCGCCACCACGTTCAGCGTGTACGGACTGTTGCAGGCGAGCCCGGTGAGTGTGGTCGACGTACCGGTGACGCTCTTGTAGACCGTCGTGTCGCTGCGCACGTCGTAGCCGACGACCGCCTTGTCGTCGGTCGAGGCGCCCCAGCTCAGGTCGGCGCTGGTGGCCGTGACGTTGGAGGAGGTGAGGGTGCCGGGTTGGGTGGGTGGGGTGGTGTCGGAGCTGGGCCGGGTCGTGCAGTCGACGACCGGGCTGGCCTGGGAGGCGTTGCCGGCGGCGTCGCGGGCGATGACGGTGAGGTTGTAGGTGGTGTTCGGACTCAGGCCGGTGAGCACCTTGGAGGTCGCGTCACCGGCCGCCTCGGCGAGCTTGTTGCCATGCTCGTAGAGGTCGTACGCGGCCACGCCGACGTTGTCCGTGGAGGCGCCCCAGGAGAGGGTGAGGCCGTCCTCGCCGATGGCCGAGCAGCTCGGCTGGCCCGGCCGCGAGGGTGCCTGGGTGTCGGCGGCGGCACCGACGCTGACGCGGTCGAGGTTGGGGCCGCCGTTCGCCGTGGTGGCGGTCGCGCGGATCTTGTTGGAACCCGCGTTGAGCTGGACGTTCACACTCTTCGTCGCCCAGGTGTTCCAGTCGGTGGTGGCCGGGAAGGAGACCCCGGAGGCGACGACCGTGCCGTTGACGGAGAGGTCCATCGGGCGGTCGACGCTCGTGCCGTTGGCGTAGCGCAGGGCCAGCGAGGAGGTGCCGGCCGTGGCCGCGCTCACCGTGAACTCCACGTACGAGCCGGTGATGTTGGTGTAGTCGACGAAGCCGGTGCCCGTGTAGCCGGTGTGGTTGGTGGCGACGGCGCCCTGCGAGATCGCGGCGTCCTCGGCCTGGTAGTCGGTGGCCGCCTGCGCCGCCGTGCCGGTCAGTGCGACGAGGGGCACGGCCAGGACGAGCGAGAGGCACCAGGGCAGCGCTCTGTTGAGTTTCATGATTTCGTCCCCTCAGCCCGTGTACTGGGCGAAGACCTTGAGGTAGTCGTACGGCTGCTGCGACACGCCGCTGCAGGAGTCACCGTCGGAGCCGGAGCCGCAGGCCCGGTCGCGGTTCACGGACCAGTAGGTGAGGCGCCCGATGTGGTGCTGCTGGGCGTAGGCGAGCATGGTCTTGAAGTCGGCGACGCGGACCCGTTCGCCGGAGTCGTCGGTCTTGCCGTTCATGGACGACAGGCCGATGTGCGCGTACGCCGTCGCGTCGCTGTATCCATAAGCCGACTTGACCCGTGCCTTGAGGCCCTCCATGGCCTGGGTGGTGAGCGTGCCCATGTTCGTGGTGCCGCCCCCGAAGTCGAACGGCATGATGCACCAGATGTCATTCGCGAGGCCGGAGGCGGCGGCGCGCTTGATCATGTCGACGCCGGTGGAGTCCGGGCCGCTCGTCGTCGTGCCGAAGGTGATGATCGTCTTGAGCCCGGGGTTGCCGGCCTTCACGATCTTCAGCGCGTCGATCACCCGTTGCCGGACGGTGGCGTTGCTCCACTCGGTGTTCTCGATGTCGATGTCGATGACCTTGAGGCCGTAGGCGTTGATGACCTTCTGGTAGGCGCCCGCGAGCGCCGAGGCGCTGGAGCACTTCTCGCCGAGCTTGGCGCCGCTCCAGCCGCCGATGGAGACGACGACGTCACCGCCGGCCGCGCGGATCGCGTTGATCTTCGACTGGTCGTTGCCGCCGGTCAGCGGGCGCGAGCCGTCCCACTTCGGGTTGCAGGAGCCGTCGGAGAGGACGAACGCGAGCGTGAACCACTTCACCCCGGTCGCCGACATGACCGACGTCGGGTTCTGCGGGCTGCCCCAGCCGAGGTACTCGTAGGGTGCCACCGCCATGCCGGGTGAGGCCGCGGCGGTCTTCAGGGCGGTGCTCACCGGCTTCACCCGGATCAGGCGCGTCTCCCCCGGGCGCAGGGTCGCGCTGTACGAGTCGGCGATCGTGCCCTTGTGGGAGCCCGACCACAGGTCCGTGACGTCGCCGGAGCCGGTGAAGCCGACCTGCGACCAGTTCACACCGACCGTGGAGTTGCCGGACGTGCCGGTGTTGAAGAGGGCGACGACGTACTGGCCGTCGCTCTCCTTCTTGCTCCAGACCTGCTTGACACCGCTGCTCACGATCCGCTTCGCGGCGACGCCGTCCTGGTCGACGCCGATGAGGCGGTCGTTGGTCAGCATCGGCTTGTCGACGGAGTCGAGGTTGGTCAGGTCCGTGCCGAGCAGCAGGGGCGCGCCCGCCATCGCCCACAGGGTGAAGTGCGAGCGGCGCTGGTCGGCGGTCAGGCCCGCCTGGTCACCGTTGCCGATCTCCAGGGAGTCCAGGTCGTTCCAGCCACCAGGACCGGCGTACTGCTGCCAGTTGGCGGCCGAGGTGAAGCGGGCGGACACATGCGACCAGTCGGTCAGCGGATAGCCGCTGCCGTTGTCGCCCGAGCCGCAGTAGCACTCGACATCGCCCTGCGTGCGCCAGCTGTTCGCCAGTGACTTCCAGGTGGAGGCATTGGCGATCGGCAGGTTGTTGGAGAGGGCGAAGGTGATGGGCCGGCCGGTGGCGCGCAGCGCCTTGTCCCAGGCCTGGACGTCGGGGATGTCGGCGCTCCCCACCCCGTCGATCTTCAGGTAGTCGACTCCCCAGGAAGCGAACTGCTTGGCCCACGAGTTCACGAACTCCTGGGCGCCCGGCTTCCCGTAGTCGATGTAGTACATGTTCTTGCAGTTGTAGTTCTTCTCGGTCTTCGAGGTGTCCGCGATGTCGGCCGCGTGGTACGAGGTCCCCTCGATCGGTGTGTTCCTGGTGACGGCGTTCTTGGCGATGCCCGGCGTCACGTAGAAGCCGAACTTCAGCCCTTTGGAGTGGATGTAGCCGGCCAACGCCTTGATCCCGGAGGGGAACTTGGCGGTGTCGACGGTCCAGCGTCCGTAGGAGTCGACAGTGAACCCGTTCGCGTCGCACTTCTGCCAGAAGTCGTCGAGGTTGATGTACACGAAGCCGTGGTCCTTGAGCCCGCTCGCGACGAGCGCGTCGGCCTGGGCCTTGATCTTCGCCTCGGTCGGCCAGCGGCGCACGAAGCTCCAGCTGCTCCAGCCCATGGCGGGGCGCAGGGCCTGGCCGTTGTCCGAGTACGTGTGGACGGTGGCCGCCGGGGTGGCGTACGACGTGCCGATCCAGGCCTCGTCGATCCGCAGCCGCTTGTAGCGGGTGGTGTCGGTGGACGCGGCCCAGGTGGTGTCGACTTCGAGGCGTACGTATCGGGCGTTTGCGGCGGTCAGGTCGATCCCCTGGATGCCCCGCCGACTGGCGAGCTGACCGGTCTTGACCGCGCTGCCCCAGGTGGACCCGTCGTTGCTGAGGAACACCTTGTAGTCCTTGATGCGTGCGGACTGCTCGGTGTCGGAGCGCGCGTAGGCGACGGAGTCCTCGCGCTGGTTGAGGCCGATGTACTGGACCTTCTTCGCGCTGCCGAGGTCGAAGGTGAGGTTGACGGGCAGCGTCTTGTTGCTGTCCCAGTAGGTGAGGTAGTTGCCGTCGCCCGCAGCCGCCGCGCCGTGACCGCTCGCCGAGGCGCTCGCGGACATCGTGACGCCGGACGCGATGCCCTGGCGGCCGGCCGTGGTGACCTTGAAGACGGTGTCGTACGGGTCCCAGTTCGCCAGGCCGCTCAGGGTGAGCACGCCGCCCGACTGGGACCACGAAACAGCCGCTCCCGTACGGAGGTTGGTGACGGAGGCGATGCGGTATCCGTTGTCACGGATGCGCAGGGTGCTGGTGCTGGGCGGGGTCAGTACGTGGAGGTACTGGAGGTCGGGGTCGGTCTTGCTGACCGTGGTGACACCGTGGGCCCCGTCGTTCCAGAAGCCGGGCTTGAGGCCGCCGTACATGTAGCCGCCGCCCTCGGTGCCGTGCAGTGACTGCCAGATGGGGCCGAGATAGGAGTTGGCGAAGTTGTTGAAGGCCTCCTGGTTCGTTGGGAACTTTCCGTTGACCTGCGCGGTCTCGGCCATCAGGGCCTTCACGGAGGAGCCCGCGTTGGTGATCAGTCGGCCGAGGGTGAGCATCTTGTCGACGGAGGGGTTGGAGCCGTCGTACCACCACGCCCCGCTCGACGGCAGCTTGAAGTCTGCTTCGGTGAGGCGGGGCCCGGCCGTGTAGACGGCCTGGGGGTAGTCGTAGGACGGGGTCATGCCCGTCTTCTGCTCATTGCTGATCATGTCCATGATCGGCGTGTCTTCGTTGTTGTTGCTGAGCGTGTAGTTCGGGCGCTTCTGCTGGATCTGCGCGTAGAGGTCGTGGCTCTCCCAGTACGCGTTGTCGTTGTCGATCCAGAAGCCGCCGAGGTCCGGATAGCGGTCCATGACCTCGAAGAAGTTGTCGTAGCTGAAGCGGCCGAAGCCGTCGCGGGTGGTGAGGTCGACGTCGGTGCCCTTGTAAGCGGAGTACGCGGCCGAGTCGAGCCACTCGTGGCCGCCCTCGTTGTGCCACTGGGGGTCGTCGGTCATGTAGAGGATGACCTTGAGGCCCTTGGCCTTGGCGGCGGTGATGAGTTCGCCGAGGAAGTCCCGCTTGGTGGAGCAGCTGCCGGGGATCTTCGAGGGCCAGGGGCGGGCGTAGCCGAGGCGGCTGTGGAAGGTGGCGAGGACGAGGTACTGGGTGTGCAGTTTCTGAGCCTCGTTCACCCAGTAGTCGGGAGTCCAGCCGCCGCCCGTGACGTCGCTCTCCCAGGCGGTGCAGCTGGTGTGGGCGGGGGCGGTGCGTTCGCCCCAGTGCAGGAAGAGTCCGCCGACGGAGCCGCGCAGAAAGGCCTGGCGGGGGTTTTCGAGGTCGAGCGGTTTCACACCTGTGTGCGGCCGCTGCACGGCGGTGGTCGCCGTCGCCGTGCTCTTGGCCGCCGTACCGCAGTTCTCACTGGAGCCGCCGGCGGAAACCCGCAGCGCGCCGCCCGAGGTGTTGTGACTGTCCGTCAGGCAGTAGCCGGTGACGTTCTGGAAGCCCATGTCGTGGGGTGAGTTGCTCCCCCGCTGGGCCGTGAACCGGGTAAACCTGATCCCGTTCGCGGCGTTCGCGATGACGGCCGGGCGTCCGTCGTCGGCCGCGTACTTCACCGAGCTGTCCGTGAAGGTGACGTTGTCGGCGTTGTGGACGTACCAACCGTAGGCGGGCCGTGTGCCGATGGCCTTCGGGTTGTAGTCGCCCGGGTCGTTGCTCGGCACGGCGGTGGACATGGTGCCGTTGCCGCCGGGGACGGTGATGTTGACGTTGGTGAAGGTGACCCCGTTGATCCGGTGCCCGCTCTCGCCCCACAGCGTCGGGCTGAAGGACGGACTCACCCCGGTCGCCGTGATGTCGTCGTACGTGACATTGCTGATCGAGCCGACGCCGGGACTGTTGCCGCAGCGCTTTCGGGTACCGATCTTCTGCATGATCGGCGAGCGGACACCGGTCATGGTGATGTCGCGGTAGTGGACGTCGGAGATCTTCGCGCCGTCCATGGAGACCATGCCGAGCCCGGACTTGTCGGAGCCCTCGATGCGTATCTTGGCGAACTGGTAGTCGGAGAAGTCTCCGCAGGTCTCGGACCCGAACATCAGGGCGTTGCAGCACACCGCCGACAGATACGAATCGCTCACCCGGACATGGCCGTTGGCGAGCTTGGCGCCGAGCGCGTAGTCGCTCTTGAAGACGAGGGCGTCGTCGTTGGCCTTGATGGTGGCGTTCGTGACCGTGACGTTGGTCGTGCTGATGATGTTCCAGCCGTCGCGGTCGCTCGCCGTGTCGATGGTCAGGTGGTCCGAGGTGACGTTCGTACAGCCGTTGATGAGGGCCGCGAAGTGACCGCCGCGCCGCAGGGTGAGGCCGTCGCCGAGGCGCAGGCCGTCGCAGCGGGTCAGCGAGAGGATCTTGTCGGCCTCGCCGGACTTGGGGTTGCCGGTGATGAGGTTGCCGAGGCCGTCGATGACACCCTCGCCGACGAAGCCGATGTGGGTCAGCCGGTCGCCGTAGATCATCGCGTTGTGGAAGTGGCTGTGCCCGTAGTCCTGGTAGGCGTCGTTGGGGTTGGCCTCGGGCGGGTCGTAGGTGTCCGCGCTGGAGCCCTGGAGCGTCGCGCCCTTGTCCACCTGAAGAGTGACCTCGCTCTTCATGTGGATGGTGTTCTTGGACTTGTACTGGCCGGCGGGGAAGCGGACGGTGCCGCCACCCGCCGCGTTGGCGGCGGTGATGGCCTTGTTGATGGCGGGGGTGTCGTTGGTGGAGCCGTCGCCCTTGGCTCCGTAGTCGTGGACGTCGAAGACGGCGGCGTGGGGTGCGGTGGTGGACGTGGGCGCGGTGGTGGACGTGGGTGGGGTGGCGGTTCGGGGGGCCGCGAGGGCCTCAGGGTGGGTCAGGCCGAGTACGACGGCGAAGGCGAGGAAGACGCTCGCTGCCCAACTCCGTTTTCTCATGGGTGGTTTCATGGAACGGCTCCTCATACCAGTTGGTAGCCGCGCAGGTTGGTCAGCAGCAGGTAGCAGTCCTGCAGAGACCCGGAGGTGTCGCCGAGGGACCGGTAGATGCCCCACTTGGGGCGCACCCGGTCGGCGAGGAAGGTGTCGACGCCCGTCCTGGACTTGTCGATGATCGTGGTCGAGCCGCTCTTGAGGATCCAGCGGACCGAGCCCGACGTACCGTCACCGACCTTGATCTGGAAGTCGACGTCCGTCCACTTGTCGTGCAGCGGATCGAGGTCCGTACGGCCGATGAGGATGTCGTCGATGGCGAGCTTCAGCTCGATGGTCTGCACGCCGTTCACCCGGCGCAGCGACTGCACGACGATCGGCGAGGTGCCGGTGCCCGGCTGCTTCATCTGCATGATGTGCGTGAAGGTCGTGGTCGCCTTCAGCGAGCTCGGGATGTACATCGAGTACGTGAGCCGCCAGGTCTGCCCGGCGGTCCACTTGAGATAACTGCTGCCGCTCGTACGCAGCCCGGTGACCTCCTGGCGCTGGCGGTCGGTGGAGGTGTCGCGGTCGACGGTGTGCATGTTGAAGCGCCAGTTGTCGCCGGTGGCGAAGATGTGCGGCTGTCCCGCGGGGTGCGAGTCCGCGCGGTCGTCCTCGATCGTCTCGAAGGCGCCGAGCTTGTCGCCGCTCGCCGAGGGGGACCACTTCAGCTGCCAGGAAGCGGCGTGGGCGGCGGTGGCCGTCGCCGGGATGCCGACCGCGGCTCCGGCGGCGCCGCCGAGCGCCACGCCGAGCAGGGACCTTCTGGTGGTGCTCATGGCTGACTCACCTCGTCCTGAGTGGGTGGGCTGTGAGCTGTTCGTTCATGATCAGAAAGGCGCCGAGGCCGTGGAAGTCGTTCGTGGCCCGGTCGCGGGCGATGTAGTACGCGTAGTCGCCGACATTGGTGCCGATGGAGATGTCGGTGAGGTTGGTGCGGCCGTCGGAGCCGACCGACATCCTGGCGAGGACGCCCTGGTAACCGCGCCCGGCGACGGTCGCGTAGTGCGGGTCGAGGTAGCCCTGCTGGGCGCCGCGGGAGAGGGCGTAGGTGAACATGCTGGAGCAGGACGTCTCGGTCCAGTTGTCGCTGCGGGCGCCCTTGTCGATCACCTGGAACCAGCGGCCGGTGGCCGGGTCCTGGTACTTCTCCAGACCGGCGGCCAACCTCCTGAAAATGCCGACGAGTTGGGGCCGCCTGGGGTGGTTGACCGGGATCGCGTCGAGCACGTTGACGATCGCCATCGCGTACCAGCCGACCGCCCGGCACCAGTGCTCCGGGGCGAGGCCGGTCGCCGGGTCGGCCCAGCTCGCCGTCCTCGACTCGTCGTAGGCGTGCTTCAACAGGCCGTTCGCCACCTGAAGGTGGTTGCCGTAGACGTAGAGCTGCTTGGCGGCCTCGTCGTTCGCGTAGGTCGCGTCCCCGAACTCCTTGCCGTACTCGACGAGGAACGGGTTCACCATGTAGACGCCGTCCGACCAGAGTTGGTGGGCCCGGCTGCTGGTGTCGGCGTGCCAGAAGCCTCCGTCGGAGGTCCGCGGGTAGGTGTTCAGACGGTTCCGGATCTTCAGCGCCGCCTTGCGGTAGCGGTCCTGGCCCGTCTCGTGGTGCAGGATCGTCAGCAGTCGGCCCGCCTGCATGCTGTCGAGACTGTTGAAGCTCTGGCCGATCGAACCGTCGCTCGACACGAAGCGGTCGACATAGCTCTTGATGTAGGTGAGATAGCGGGCGTCGTGCGTGCGCCGGTACGTGAGGTACTGGCCGTAGAGGTACAGCCCGACCGGGTACGACCAGCCGCCGATCGTGCTCGGGGTGTAGCGGGCCATGGTCGAGTCGATCAGGGCGACGGACCAGTCCTGGGCGGCGGCGGGCCTTCCCGCAGGCGCTTGGGGTAAGGGTGCCGGGGGTGCGGTGGCGGCCACCGTGGTCAGGCCGGCGGTGGTGAGCACGCCCGCCATCAGCATGGCCCGCAGTCGTCGTCTCATGTTCCTCCCTCTCGGTAGGCGTAGGCGGAGTTCCTGAGCGGGGCCTCGTCGACGAGCGCGCGGACGAGGTGGTGGTCGGGTGCGTGGCGGCAGGCCGGGTCGGTGCGGGAGGCGTCGCCGGTGAGCGCGTACGCCTGGCAGCGGCAGCCGCCGAAGTCGGTCGTGCGCAGCGCGCAGCCGCGGCAGGGGTCCGGCATCCAGGCCTCGCCGCGGTAGGCGTTGAAGGCCTTCGACTCGCGCCAGATCCAGTCGAGCCGGTGTGCGCGCACGTTCGGCGCGTCGAGTGCGGGGAGTGTGGCGGCGGAGGGGCACGGGAGCGCGGTGCCGTCCGGGGCGACGGTCAGGGAAACGGCGCCCCAGCCGCCCATACAGGGTTTCGCGGTGGCGTCGAGCAGGTCCGGGGCGACCCAGACCAACTCCAGGGAACCGTTGAGTTGTTCGCGTCGGCGGCGCACGGTGACGCGAGCCTGTTCGAGCTGGTCCCGGGTCGGCAGCAGGGCGGTGCGGTTGCGGGCGGCCCAGCCGTGGTACTGCGTGTGGGCGAGCTCGATCCGGTCGGCGCCCCAGGCGAGGGCGAGCGTGATCAGGTCGTCGACGGCGTCGATGTTGGCCCGGTGCAGCACGACGTTCAGACCGAGTGGCAGCCCTGTCGCCCGCACCAGCCGTGCGGCGCGCTCCTTGGCGGTGAACGCGCGAGTTCCCGCGATGAGTTCGGCGGCCTGGGCATCGGTGTGCTGTACGGAGAGCTGGACGCTGCGCAGTCCCGCGTCCACCAGCTCCGCGAGCCTTCGCTCGTGCAGGCCCACTCCGCTGGTGACGAGCTGGGTGTAGAGGCTCACGGTGTCGGCGGCGGCGACGATCCGGGCGAGATCACGCCTGAGGAGGGGTTCGCCGCCGGACAGGTGGGTCTGCACAACGCCCAGGTCAGCGGCTTGACGAAAGACGTCGGTCCATTGTCCGGCGGTCAGCTCTCTTGACCGACTGATCAGTTCGACGGGGTTGGAGCAATACGCGCAGCGCAGCGGGCAGCCGTGGGTGAGTTCGGCCAGCAGGGCCCAGGGGGGATCGACGGTCGCGGTCATCGCAGCCAGCCCTCCTCGTGCAACGCCGTGAGGAATCGGGGCACTTCGTCGGCGACCGGCGCGCCGGGGAAGCGTGCGGCGAGCGCGGCGACGATCTCGGGTACCTCGCGTCTGCCGTCACAGAGCCGGACGACACTCCCGGCGTGGCCGCGCAGGACGACGACGCGTTCGGGCATGAGCAGCAAATCGGTGTCACGGACGGGATCATGACGGAGCATCACGGCGCGGGCGAGAACGGGACGCCAGGTCATGGCGGCCCCCCTGCGGGGCCGGGCACCACCGAGGTGTCCGTCTGCACGGGTGTACCGGGGTGAAGGGTCTGGGCCTTCGTCGGCATCGACGCACCCGAGGTCCGCGCCTGCGCCGCCGCGCCCGAAGCCACGTCGCCGCCGGCTGCATTCCGCGCGGCGCGGGGGCACCCCTGCGCGGGCCGGCGCGCACGCGAAGTCGCCACCGAATCCGAGGGACCCGCTGAGGCGCCTCCGCGCGAGACATCCTCTGAGGCCGACTCGAACACGAGGGGTGAGGCATCTCCCGGCGCGCCCTCGGACACCCAGGGCAACGCATCCCCCGGTACACGCTCAGGTCCGAAGAGCGAGGCATCCCCCGGCGCACCCCCGGACACGAAGAGCGAGGCATCCCCCGACACCCCGCCCGACGTGCCCGTCGGCGCTGAGTCGCTCGCTCGGTCCACCGCGTCCAGGAGCGCCCACAGCACCTCGCACTTGAACGTCAGCGCCGCCACCGCCCGTTCCTGCTGCTCACGAGTGCGGGCCCAGCCCTGGACCAGGGCGAGCGCCTCCTCGCTGTCACGGCCGCCCTGCCCGATGCGGGTACGGAAATACGCGAGCCCCTCTGCCTCGATCCAGGGGTAGTACCGCTCGAACGCGGCGATCCGCGTGCGCATCAGCCCCGGTGCGGACAACTCCGTGAGGGAGGCGGCGACCGCGTCGAGCGCGGGGCGCAGGCGGCAGAAATTGACGTAGCCCTCGACCGCGAGCCGGACGCCGGGCAGCACCCGGGCGGTGTTCCACAGCGCCGGCCGTTCGAGGCCGGCGGCCTCGCCCAGCCGCAGCCAGCGTTCGATGCCGCCCTGCCCGACGGCCGTGCCGTCGTGGTCCTGGATCCTGCGGACCCACACCCGCCGCACTGCGGGATCGTCGAACTTGGCCAGGATCAGGGCGTCCTTGACGGGGATGTGGCGTTGGTAGTGGAAGCGGTTGATGATCCAGCGGCGCAGCTCGGCCGGGGTCAACTCGCCTTGGTGCATACGGACGTTGAAGGGATGACGGTCGTGGTAGCGGTCCTCGGCGACGGCACGCAGCCGCTCGGTGAACTCGGCGGTTCCCCAAGGGGCCGCGGCACCGTCGTCGCGCACCGGTGTCGCGGTCATGGTTCGACAACCGTGGGGCTAGGCCGTACGTGCCGCGTGTGGCCCGGCGGTTGCCCGTTCGGCCACCGGGCCCAGGCGGTCACCGAGGGCGTACGCGGTGACCTCGAGGGCGGTCTCGACGACCAGATACCCGGGGGTCTCCCAGACCCTTTCCTCCGATGTTTCCCGAATGGCGTGCTCCGCGCGGCGGCCTTCGAGGGCGCTCTTGTTCATGTGCGCGTACCTGCTTTCCTGATGGGTGGGGGGTGTAGAGCCCAGACAGGTGCTGGTGTTCACATGCATGCACCGGGTTCATGAACCCGTTCGGTGACGCCCTACAGAGTGGTCGGATGACGGAACTCGGTCAATGGTCCGGACCGATAAGGTCGGATCCATTTCCGGCCAATCTCCGATCCTCACCAGGAATCCACAGCGAATCCGCCGGTCAGGAATGCATAACGACCGGTGATCGTTGACCATGGGAGTACCACCCGACGACTTAAGGATCAAAAGCTCGTGAGCAAGGTCCCCCCGATCATCCTGAACAACGGCGTCGAGATGCCGCAGCTGGGCTTCGGTGTCTGGCAGGTCCCGGACGACGAGGCGGAGCAGGCCGTCGCCACGGCGCTGGAGTCCGGATACCGCAGCATCGACACCGCGGCGATCTACGGCAACGAGGAGGGTACGGGCAAGGCCATCGCCACCTCCGGCATCCCCCGCGAGGAACTCTTCGTCACCACCAAGCTGTGGAACAGCGACCAGGGGTACGACTCGACGCTCCGCGCGTTCGACACCTCCCTGGAGAAGCTCGGCCTGGACTACCTCGACCTGTATCTGATCCACTGGCCGCTGCCGACCCGGGGCAAGTACATCGACACGTACAAGGCCTTCGAGAAGCTCTACACGGACGGCCGGATCAAGGCCATCGGTGTCTCCAACTTCTACCCCGAGTACCTGGAGCAGCTGATCGAGGCGACGTCCGTCATCCCGGCCGTCAACCAGATCGAGCTGCACCCGCACCTCCAGCAGCACGCGGCCCGCGAGTACCACGCGCAGCAGGGCATCGCCATCGAGGCCTGGTCCCCGCTCGGCTCGGGCAAGGGCCTGCTGGAGGTCCCCGCGATCGTCGCCATCGCCCAGAAGCACAACCGCACTCCGGCCCAGATCGTGCTGCGCTGGCACATCCAGCTGGGCAACGTCGTGATCCCCAAGTCCGTGACCCCCTCCCGGATCAAGGAGAACATCGACGTCTTCGACTTCTCGCTCGACACCGAGGACATCGCGGCGATCAGCGCGCTGAACGAGGACCGTCGCCTGGGTCCCGACCCGGCGACGTTCGACATGGGCTGAGCCCGGCCCCCATGGGCTGACCTGCCCCGATCCCGCCGCCGGCCCGGACGCGCACCGCGTGTCCGGGCCGGCGGCGTTCTCCCCCGCACGCGCCGACACGCGCCTGCACCCCTTCACGGCGGTTCCAGCCCCTGGACCGGACCAACTCCGCCGGAGGGCTTGACGCGCTCATGCAAGAGGGCCACCTTGTACGGCAACCCGGTAAGGAAACTTTCCTAACAGAAGGGTCCCCCACAGTGCGCTCTCGAACACTGACCCTCGCGGCCGTCGCCGGCGCCGCGCTCCTCGCCACCGCGGCACTCCCGGCCAGCGCGTCGGGCTCCGTCACCCCCCGTTCCGCCCAGGAGGGTTCGGTCAGCGCGGCCGACCTGCTCGCCAAGGTGACATCCTGTTCGCAGATATCGAGTGGCAAGTACAAGACCGACGACGAGACCTCGGCCACCATCCCCGTGTGCGGCAAGAACGGCGCGGTGTTCTGGAAGGCCGACATGGACATCGACTGCGACGGTCAGGTCACCGGCAAGTGCAACGGTGACGCCGACCCCTGGTTCCAGGACGACACGGCGTTCCACCAGTCCAACGGGAAGCCGCTGCGCGCCGAGTCACTGCCGTATGTCGTCGTGCCCAGCACCAGCAGTATCTGGAAGTACACGAGCTACGGCATCAAGGGCGGCGGTGTCGTCGCCGTGATCTACAACAACAAGGTCGAGTACGCGGTGGTCGGCGACACCGGGCCCACGAAGATCATCGGTGAGGCGTCGTACGCCACGGCGAAGGCCCTCGGCATCGACCCCGACCCTGCCACGGGCGGGGCCGACTCCGGCGTGACGTACATCCTGTTCAAGAACTCCCAGGTGTCGCCGATCGAGAGTCACAGTGCGGCGGTCTCGCTCGGGGACTCGTTGGCGAAGCAGTTCCTGCAGAACAACTGAGGCTTCCGCAACGACTGAGGCTTCCGCGACAACCGAGGTTGCCGCTACGACCGAGGCGCCCGCGGATCCGACGTCAGTTGGGCTGGCCGATCGGACGTACCACCACGGTGTTCACATCGACGCCCGAAGGCTGTCCGATCGCCCAGACGATCGACTCGGCGAGCTGGTCCGCCGTCAGCAGATGACCGGGTGGCAGACTCCCGTAGCTGTCCCAGAACGGGGTCTCCACCCGGCCCGGCGAGATCAGGGTCACGCCGACACCGAACTCGGTCACCTCGCGGCGGGCGTTCTCTGCGAGCCCGGTCACAGCCCACTTGGTGGCCCCGTAGATGTTGCCGGGGCCGTGGACGTGGCCCGCCACACTCCCGACCAGCACGATCCGGCCCCGCGTCTCCTTCAGGGCGTCGATGGAGGCCCTGATCAGCAGCGCGGGACCCAGCACATTGGTCAGCACCATCTCGGACCAGCCCGCCGGGTCACCCTCGGCGACGGTGTCGTGCGTGGCGAAGCCCGCGTTGGCCACGACGGTGTCGAGGCGCCCGAACTCCTTGAGCGTCAGCTCGACGGCGGCGCGCACCTGGTCGTACTCGGCCGCGTTCCCGACGACCGTCAACAGGCCCGGCGGGCGGCCGAGTTCCTCGGCGAAGGCACGCAGCCGCTCCGCACCGCGGCCGGTGACCGTGACCCGGTGGCCGGCGTCGAGCAGTCGCCGCGCGACCGCGGCGCCGATACCGCTTCCGCCACCGGTGATGAGTGCGACAGGTGAGTCGGTCATGGATACCCCCGTATGCGTACGACAACGAACGGGAGTACATCACTTGAAGCGCTCTCGAAGTCAAGGCCGGCACTGCCGGCCTCCCTCAACACGTCCGCCGGTAGGGCACGTCGGGCAGATGTCTGCGCCACTCGGCCCGGGTCACCCCGCCCCCCGTCCGGGCGCACACATCGCCCGCCGCACGGCTCGGCGTCAACTGTGCCGAGCGCAGGGGAAGATGAGCTGTCGCGATGTGCAACTCCCTTGCGTCCTCGGTGAATCCCATGGCGAGGACCGGTCCGTCACCGGTGGGGAGACTCGCCCCCTCCAGCCGCGGGGACGCCGTCTCCCACACGCGGACCGAGCCGTCGGCCCGGCTCGCGGCCAGCAGCGAGCCGTCGGCCGAGAAGGCCAGGGCGGGCCGCTCGACGGTGGAGTCGGCGGCTGCCAGGACGGCGAACCGGTGCTGCCCGCCCGCGTCCCACAGGGTGAGGCGCCCTTGGATGTCGGCGGCGGCCAAGTAGCGTCCGTCCGGGCTGAAGACCGCGGTCGGCAGGAGATCCTCGCCCTGGAGTCCCTGTCTGCGACTGCCCGTCGCGACGTCGATCAGGACTCCCTCGGCGGTCACGACCGTACGCCCCGCCGGGTCGATCGCGGCGGGGCCTTCGCTCCGTCTTCCGACGACGTGGGAAACGGGGTGCGCGCCCCGACGGGTGACGAGGATGCCGTCGCGGGTGCTGACGGCGGTGTGCACCGTGCCGTCCGCGGCGACGGCACGCACCGCGGGCCGCATGGCGGGTTCGGCCGGCTTCCCGTCGGCGTCGAACGCGGCGTCGGTCCGCGCCGTGTTCCGCCACGCCGGGCTGATGAGCCCGTGCAGCGAAAGGGTGCGTACGACTCCCGCCTGGGAACCTTCGCGGTAGCGCAGCACGCCCTCGCGCGGGTCGAGCCGGATGTCGGTGACGGCGGGGGTTTCGACGGGGAACGTGATGAGCGGTCGGCGCGGCCCGCCGTCCGCCGGGGCCGGGCTGTCCGTACGCCACAGGGCGAGGCCGGCCGAACCCCAGGTAAGGACATAGGCGCCTGTGGGATCGAACTCCACCGAGTTGACGCCCTCGCCGGGCATCGGCAGCAGGGGACGTCCCTGGTCGGCGTGGAAGTCCCAGGTGACGACGCCGTCGGCGGTTCCCGCGGCCAGCGCGCGGTTGTCGGGGGTGAAGACCGACTCGTCCGAGCGGCACAGGAGCCGCTGGGTCCGCGCGGGCGGCTCGGTCGCGACCCGGCGCCGCTCGACGACGTCCCAGACGCGCAGTTGTTCACCGTCGTGGGTGCACCAGGCGAGAAAGCGGTCGTTCGGGCTCAGAACCGGCAGCGGTCCGTCCCGGTCGACTCCTGGATATCGGAAGAGGACCCGCTCCCGTCGTACGTCCCACACCTCGACCGTGGCCCGCTCGTCTCCGGTCCCCCGCCCCTCGCGCCGTACGACGAAGGTGCGTCCGCTCGGCCCGAACGCCCCGCCGGTGTCGGTCCAGGATCCCGGCGCGACGCGGTGGCTCTCCCCGTTCGTCAGGTTCCTGACCGTCGCGCCGTCGCGGCCGCGGTACGCGATCCAGCGGGCGTCGGCGCTGACGTCGATGATCCCCTCCGAGAGACCGGGCAGCGCGACCTCGCGCAGCCGCCGCTGACGGCGTACGTCCCACTGAACTGCCTTGTCCCCTACGACCGTTGTCAGGATCCGGCCGTCCGCGCCGAGCCAGTGCGGCGCGTCGGGGGCGCCGAGCTGTGCGGGCTCGGTGAAGGCGGCCTGGTCGCTCTGGGCGGCGGCCGTCCGGACCGCCTCGCGGGTCTCGGGCAGGTCCGCGGTGCGCCAGGCCGCGAGCGCGAGGCGCATCGCCGTGCGGGGATCCGTCGGCCGGAGCGTGTCCGCGAAGGCGGCGACCCGCCGGGCCTGCGCCTCGTCCCGCTGCCGTGCGCTGACCCCGCTCTGCCGCCAGGCGGTCGCACCCGCGACTACGGCGAGACAGAGCAGCACGGCGAGGGACACGGTCAGACTCCGCAGTCGGCGGGCCGCGCGGGCGGCGGCACGACGACCCGACTCATGCGCCGTCACGCTCGCGGTCAGGAAGTCCCGCTCCAGCCTGCTCAACTCGCCCGGTTCGGACCCGAATTCCTCACGCGCCGCCGTCAGTCGCACCCCCCGGTAGAGGGCTCCGGCGTCCCGGTCCAGCTGCTGCCAGGTGCGCGCCGCCTCGGTGAGCCTGCGGTGCAGCCGCAGCCGTTCGCGGTCCTCGTCCACCCAGCCGCGCAGCCGGGGCCAGGCACTGATCAGGGCCTCGTGCGCGAGGTCCACGGTGTCGCCGTCCACCGTCAACAGGCGTGCCCTCACGAGCTGTTCGAGCACCCGCGCCGTGGTGCCCGCATCCCCCAGTTCGTCGCGAAGGACGGGCCGCCGGGTGTCCTCGGCCCCGTCACCGGGGTTCACCAGCCGCAGCAGCAGCGCCCGTACCGCTGCCGCCTCGACGGGGGCGCAGCGCGCGTACACCTCTTCCGCGGTGTGCGCGACGGCGCCCTGGACGCCGCCGATCGCCTCGTACGCGGCCAGGGAGAGGGTACGGGCGCTGCGGCGCCGCCAGATCTCGCGCAGCGCGTGGGCCATCAGGGGCAGACCGCCCGGCTCGTCGGCCACGTCCGCCACGATGCGTGCGGTGAGGGCGCGTTCGACGACGACCCGTCGCGCGACGGCCGGCCGGACGACCGCCTCCCGCAGCCGCTGCGGGGTCATCGGCCCGACGAGCAGGGTGGAGTCCCGCAGCGCCTCGGCGAGCGGGCCGTGTTCGGCGCACCGTCCGTAGAAGTCGGCGCGGACCCCGATGATCACGCGCAGTCCGCTGTCCGGGTCCAGCGCCGTGAGCAACCGCTCGATGAACAGGGCCCGTTCACCTGGGTCGGCGCAGAGCGCGAAGAGCTCCTCGAACTGGTCGATGACGAGCAGGGTGTCGCCGGGCGCGTCGTGCGGGACGAACAGCGCGCCGTGGGTGCGGGCCGGGTGGGCGCCGGGGGTGAGGATGCGGATGACGGCGGGGGCCGGAGGGTGAGTGGCGGACAGCGGGGCGGGGACGGCGGGCGGAGCGGACTCGGTGGCCGTGGTCCCGAATTCGGCCACGGGGCAACTGCGTTGTCCGGGGAGCGACACGCGCGCCCGCACCGCGACGGCCGGCTCCGTTTCCCTCGTACCGGCCGATGTGCGCAGTGCCGGTATCAGCCCCGCCCGTAAGAGGGACGACTTGCCGCTGCCCGAGGCGCCGACGACGGCCGACACCCGCCTGCGGCCGACGAGTCGCAGCAGTTCGGCGATCAGGTCGTCGCGGCCGTGGAAGCGGTCCCGGTCGGCGGGCTCGAAGCGGGCGAGTCCCGGGTACGGGCACTCTGCGTCGGCCGGTGCGGGCGTGCCCGCCTCGTCCGCGAGCGCCGCGCGCCAGCGCCGCTCCCACTCGGAGGTGTCCCCTCCGCAAGCGCTGACGTACGCCAAGAGCACCGGCAGTGTGGGCAGTTTCTCGCCCGCCGCCGCGGCGGACAGTGTGGGGCCCGAGTAGCCCGCCCGGCGGGCCATCGCGCGGTAGGTCGGGGCGCCCGCCTCGTCGCGGAGCCTCCGCAGCTCGAAGGCGAACCGCGCCACCGCGCCCTGGGCCGGATCCAGCGGCTTCTCTCGGCGTCCCACCGGTGACTCCCCCTGTCCGCGGCGGCCCGATCCGTCGGCACCGCTCCCCACCTGCATTGATAGGTGCCCCGCGACGGGGCTGCCCATCAATCGTCCGGAGGCTGGACTCGACGGTGCACGTTCTCGGGGCCCCCTCGGAGGGGACCGCGAGGCATCGACCACGCGCCGGAGTCAGCCATCGCCACCACACACACTTCCAGACCGCCGTTCTCCCCCGCACGGTTGTCGTCGCCCGCCCCGCACACCCCACTGACGGTGTACGCCCCCGCCCTGCTCTCGCTCGCCCTCGGACTGTGGGGCGTTCGGCGCGGCGGCACCATGTGGCGGGACGAGGCGGTGACCTACGACATGGCGCGGCGGTCCCTGCCCGATCTGTGGTCGACACTCGCCGATGCCGACGCCGTACACGGGCTGTACTACCTGCTCATGCACCTGCTCTTCGAGGCCACCGGCGGGCTGGATCCGCTCCTGGTGCTGCGGCTCCCGTCGGTCCTCGCCACGGTCGCGGCGACGGGAACGCTGGCTCTCCTCGGACACCGGCTGGCCGGACCCCGCGCGGGTCTCCTCGCCGGATCCGTCTTCGCACTGCTGCCGCAGGTCCAGCGGTACGCGCAGGAGGGCCGGTCGTACGCGATCGTGTGCGCGCTGGTCGTCTGGGCGACGTATCTGCTGGTGCGGGCGGTGGCGAGCCGGGACGGCCGCACCTGGGTCGCCTACGCCGCAGTGCTGGTGGCCGCCGGGCTGCTGCACGAGTTCGCCGTACTGGCGCTGACCGCGCACGCGGTCGCCGTGCCACGCGCCGCCCGCCGGGCCTGGGCCGGGGCGGCGGCGGTGGTCCTCGTCACGGTGGCGCCGCTCGCCGTGCTGAGTACGCGGCAGTCGGATCAGGTGTCGTGGATCGGCGGACCGGGCGCCGGAGCGCTCGCGGGATTCGCGGGAACGGCCGTTCTCGCCGTGGCCTGCGCGACGATATGCCGGAACCCCACTGCGCGGGTACTCCGGGGCGTCCGGCTGCCCGCCCTCGCGCTCGGGCTCCTCGTGCTGCCCGCCCTGCTGCTCCTGCTGGTCTCGCTGGTCACGCCCCTGTATGTGGATCGCTATGTGCTCTACGGCCAGAGCGGCACCGCCCTGTTGACCGGCGCGGCACTGGCCCGGATCACCCGGGCCCGGCGGTCCCGCGCGGTGGCGCTGGCCTGTGCGGGCGCCGCCGTTCTCGCGCTGCTCCCCGTCACCCTGCAACTGCGTACACCACAGAGCCGGGTCGACGACGTGGGCGCGATCACCCGGGCCGTCGCCGAGGCCGGTGCGCCGGGTGACGGGGTCCTCTACCTGCCGGCGCGGCGCCGGGTGTGGTCCCTGTCCGACCCCGGGGCCCTGCGCGGGCTGCGCGATCTGGCCCTCGACCGCGCACCGGCCGCCTCGCACACCCTGTACGGCACCGAGGTTCCGGCGCCGGTCGTCCGCGCCCGCATGATCATGGCGACACGTATCGTCGCCGTGCGCGATCCCGCGGGGCAGCCGCTCGACGCGACCCCGGGGGAGATCGTCAAACGGCGGGTCCTGGCCACGTACTTCGAGCAGTGCGACACACGCCGGGTCCAGGGTGCCCGGGTCACCGTGTACGCGCGCCCCGGCACCTGCTGACCGGACGGGAACTACTCCGGCTTCACCGCGACGTGCACGGTGTGCGCGGTCAGCAGGAAGACGTCCGGCCGGTGGTACACGCTCGCCTTGTCGTCCGGGTCGAGGAGACGGTCGAGGGTGGCGAGGTCGTCCGCGTCGAGGCCGGGAGCGAGGAAGGTGCGGCGGTGGGTGAGGGAGGTGACGACGAAGGCGCGTGTCTCGTCCGAGAGCGGGGCGGGGAGGTCGACGAGGAAAGTGCGGGTCGCGGTGTGGCGCAGGCCGACGGCGGTCATCAGGGCGGGCCAGTCCTCCGTCTCGGCCACCGCCCCGGGCAGCTCGTCCCGCATCCGGCCGAACCACTCGTCGTGGACCGCCTCGACACGGGACTGGAGGCCGGGGCGACCCATGCCGATGTCGCGCGGGAAGTAGCGCGTGGGCAGGCCGCCCTCCATGAGGGCGAGGGTGCCGCCGGGCGCGAGGGCGCGCGCGAATCCGGCGAGCGCGGCACGCTGGTCGCCCACGTGGTGCAGGGACCTGCTCGCCCACAGCAGGTCCGCCGGGTACTCCACGTCGCCCAGTCCGCTGCCGAGTTCGGCTCGCAAGGTGCTGAAGCGGTCGCCGAGGCCGAGCCGGTCGGCGCGGGCGCGGGCCCGCTCCAGCAGGGGTTCCACCTCGTCCACGGCCACGACCCGCGCCGCGGGGAAGGTCTCCGCGAGGAGACAGGAGATGACACCGGGGCCACTGCCCGCGTCCACGATCAGCCCGGTCTCGGACCGCTGGTCCCGCAGCCAGCCCGCCGCCTCGGTGTAGAGCGGGCTGAACAGCTCCGCCTCCTGCTCCAGCATGGGGATCATCTCGGCGAAGTCCACGTGGGTGTGGTCATGAGCGTGCTGGGCGCTCTCGTGGTCGTGGTGGTCGTGTGCCATGGTGGTCCGCCTCTCGTCCGGGTGCGTACACAGCGTGCTCCTCGGCTTCCGGAAACAGCCAACGATGTTGCGCAAACGGCAAACCCGGCCGCGGAAAAACCTGATGCGTCCCAAGCGGCCCGTCCCCGAGCATGACCCCATGGACGACGAGATGGTGGAACGGTTCCTCGAGGACGGGTTCGTGAAGATCGAGGGCGCCTTCCCGCCGCGCGTCGCCGAGAGCTGCGCTCGGCTGCTGTGGAAGGAGACGGGGTACGACCCGGACGACCCCGGCACCTGGAAGGACCCCGTGCACTGGGTGAGCAGCATGGCGCAGGGCCCGTTCGCCGCCGCGGCCAACTCCCCCGCGCTGCACCAGGCCTTCGATCTTCTGGTCGGCGAGAGCCGCTGGGAGCCGCGCTACGCGCTGGGCAGCTTCCCGCTGCGGTTCCCGCACCCGCAGGAGCCGGACGACGCGGGCTGGCATATCGAAGGCAGTTACCTCCCCGACGGTGAGGCGCTCTACCACTCCAATCTCCGTTCGCGGGGCCGGGCCCTGCTGATGCTCTTCCTGTTCAGCGAGGTGACCGAGGCAGACGCCCCGACCCGTATCAGGGTGGGCTCGCACCTCGACGTGCCGCCGGTCCTGCAGCCGTACGGCGAGGCGGGGGCCTCGTTCCTCGAACTCGGTCCGAAGGTGGCCGCGGCCTCCGCACACCGCCCGCTCGCCCACGCCACCGGCCGCCCCGGCGACGTGTTTGTCTGCCATCCGTTCCTGGTGCACGCGGCGCAGCCGCACCACGGCACGCGCCCGCGCTTCATGGCGCAGCCGCCGCTGTATCCGACGGTGCCCTACGAGCTGGAGCGGGCGGACGGCGACTACTCGGCGGTGGAGTTCGCGATCCGCCGGGGGCTGGCCCAGGAGGCCTGACCCCCGGCGGATCACCAGGTCGGACGCCCTACAGCGGCGGATACGCGTTCGTCATCAGCTGCTGGAACTGCGCCGAGAACCAGTGCCCCGACAGCGGGGCGTTCGGCAGCGCGCCGGACATGTTGTTGTTGTTGCGGGGGTTGCCCGTGTACGTCGGGTCGCACATCCGGTCGAAGCCCTTGCCCTCGTCGTTGGCGATGGCGGAGCTGGAACCGTCGGACTCACCCGGGGGCTTCATCCAGACATAGGCGTCGATCCCGGTGGCCGGGGAGGCCTGCGGGCGCTCGCCGAGACCGGCACCGGCCTGGTTGCACCAGTTCCCGACGTGGATACGGCGGTCGTAGCGCCCGCCGTCGACGTAGGTGTCGACGCTGGTCGTCGCGCCGGGACCGGTGGGCCGGGCGGCGCCGCCCCAGCCGTTCCTGGAGGTGTCGATCAGCATGCCGATGCCGGAGTTGAAGCCGACCGACACGAGCTGGTTGCGGAAGGCCTGGGCGAAGGACAGCTCGTCGACATAGCGGTTCCAGTCGACCCACTTGGACTGGCGGACGGAGGTGCCGTTCACCGAGTCGTTGATGGTGAAGTTGTTCTCCTTCAGGGCGCTGTAGTTCGCCGTGTTGGTGATGAACCCGGCGACGTCGTCGACCGTGGCGCCCTCGCTGGTGGCCGCCTGCTTGAACAGGGTGGCGGACGCTCCGAAGTTGTCGTCCCAGCCGATCCAGCCGTGGTGGCCGGCGTCGAGGTAGTTGTAGACGTTCGGGATCGCGCCGAGCTTGGCGAGCGCGTAGCCCACGCCCTTCACGTAGTTGCCGTTGGCGAGCATGGTGTCGCACTGCGGGGTGGCGGTGGCCCGGCTGCCGGTGTTGGTGACGAGGTTCGGCAGCGAGTCGATCTCGAGGGTCGTGACGATCCGCAGCGAGGCGTACTTGCTGTCCGCGAGGATCGCCGCGATCGGGTCGATGAACTGTGTCTTGTACTTGTCGATCTCCGTCGGGCCGAGCTCTCCGTTGGAGGCGAGGGCCGCGCAGTCACGTCCGGGCAGATCGTAGACGACCAGCTGGACGACCTCTTCGCCGCTGCCCTTCTGCGCGAGCGCCGCGTCGAGGTGGGCGCGCAGGCCCATGCCGCCGCCGGCCCCATTGATCGCGGCGATCCGGTCGAGCCAGACACCGGTGGGCTGGTTGGAGATCCGGCTGCCGCCGGTCTCCGCCGCCGCCTTCGCAGACCACTCCGGGTTCACATACACCTTGGCACCGGCGTACGGGTTGTCGACTTTCCCGGAGGGGTCACTGCCCCCTCCGCCGCCTCCGCCACCGCTTCCGTCGTCGACGTTGCAGGTCACCCCGTCAAGGGTGAAGGAGGTGGGCAGCGCATTGGTGCCGCTGTAGGAGGCGTTGAAGCCGAAGCCGACCGAACCGCCGGTCGCCAGCGTCCCGTTGTAGGTCTCGTTGGCCGCGGTGACGGCGGCGGCGCTCTGACTGATCTTCGCGTTCCAGCCCGAGGTCACCTTCTGGTTCCCGGCGTACGCCCACTTCACCGCCCAGGAGGTCTTGGCGGCGCTGTTGTTGGTGACCGTCACGGCGGCGGTGAAGCCGGTGTCCCACTGGTTCTGCACCTTGTAGTCGACGGTGCAGGGGATGGCGGCGATCCCGGCGGGGTCCGCGGGAACGGCCGCCACGGCGGTTCCCGAGGCGCTGGCGAGCAGGACGAGCGCCCCTAAGAGCGCGGTTTTGGTACGACTCATGAGTGCGGTTTCCCATCTCTTCTTGTGCGGGTGTCCGTTGACTTCCCGCGCGGGTGTGCGTCTGGTTCCTGCGCGGGTGTACATCTGGTTCCTGCGCGGGCGTGCGTGTGATTCCTGCGCGGGCTATCCGTTGAGGGCGCGCAGATGATCACGCAGCCCGACTCCGTACGACGTGGGAGTGCCGTCGTAGTCGGAGATCAGGGAGGGACCGGAGGAGCAGTCCCAGGTGTTCCAGGTCCAGCCGAGGTAGGAGAGCCCCCGGTCGTCGAACCACTTCATCGCGGTGTCGACGAAGCCGTGGGAGCAGGTGTTCTCGCCGATCTCCCCCGCCACGAGCGGGACTTGGGCCGCCACCGGGGCGAGCGTCGCGTTCCAGCAGCTCTCACTGGCGCACGTGTTGAAGTTGTAGGTGTGGAAGGCGGCGACAAGGTTGCCCGTCGGATCGCTCGGCTTGTACGTCAGCCACTGGCTCAGGTCGTTGGAGTACGCGAGGCCGCCGGCCAGGATCAGGTTCCTGGCGCCGGTGCCGCGCACCGCGTCGACCAGGTCCTGCATTCCGGCGACCTCGTAACCGATGCCCGGGCAGGTGCCGCCGTCCTTCCAACAGGCCCACGCCTGGGCGGTGGTGGAGGTCGCACGGTCCGGGTAGGGCTCGTTGAACAGGTCGAAGGCGACGGCCTGGTCGTCCTTGAACGTACTGGCGACCGAGGACCAGAACGCCGGGCTGTACTGCGCGTCCGGCATCGGCTTCTGACAGGTGGCGTGCACGTCCGAGCAGCCCGCCGAGTTTCCGGTGTACTGCCCGTAGTTCCAGTGCAGTTCGACGAGCGGGGTCATCCCATGCGCCTCGACCTTGGCCACCAGGTCCTTGACGGCGGAGATGTAGTGGGCGCCCGCGTACTCCGGTTTGATGTTGGACAGGCCGAGCCAGCACTCCTCGTTGAGCGGAATGCGGACCGTGTTGGCCTTCCAGTCGGCGATCGCCTTGACCGAGGCGTCGTCGACGGGCCCGTCGAAGATGCCGTAACCCTGGACGCACATGAACTCGCCGCCGGAGCGGTTGACGCCGAGCAGCCGCCGCGTCGCGCCGTCGGCGTCGACGAGCTTGTTCCCGGAGACGTGCAGCTCGGGTGCCGTACCGGTCGTGGGCGGCGGATCCGTCGGAGGCGGCTCCGTGTCCACGTTGCACGTGGTCCCGTTGAGCTTGAACGTCGTGGGTACGGCGTTGCTCCCCGACCACGAGGCGAGGAACCCGGCGCTGACACTGGCCCCTGAGCCCAGCGAACCGTTCCAGCTCTCGTTGGCCGCGGTGACCGTCGTGGCGGACTGGGACCACTTGGCGTTCCAGCCCTGGCCGACCTGCTGACTGTTCGCGAAGTCGAAGGTGAGACTCCAACCGCTGAGCGCGGCCCTGTTGTTGGTGATCTTCACGGCGCCCTGGAAGCCGGTGTCCCACTGGCTCGTGACGGAGTAGTCCACCGTGCACGCGGGTGTGGCTCCTGAAGCCGTGACGACCGGCGCGATCGCGGTGCCCACGAGGGCGACCGCGGCGCCGACCACTAAAAGTCCTGAACGCGGAGGGTGTCGCATGAGCGACTCCTTGCAGCTCGGGCGCGTCGTGACGGACGCGTCGACTGATGGAACCGCTCCCACTGGTGCGGATGAAGTTAGCGCCAAGTGTCGGTAAAGGACAGAGGCGTCGCACTGTTGATCAATCGAACAATTTCGACTCTTCAAGCACCTTGACCCCTTCGACCCCCCTCTCCAATATGGGAGCGCTCCCACTGGTTCAAGGCTTGTTGCTGCTCCGCCCCCACTTCTCCGAGCCGCAAGGAGGAACCAGGAACATGCACCCAAGTTCAAGAAGCAGACGCCGGAGGACCCGGCGGCTGTGGACCGCCGTGGTGGCCGCCCTCGCGCTTCCGCTCACCATGCTCGCGAACGGCTCAACTCCCGCTCAGGCGGCTGGCGTTCAGTGCAGCGTCGACTACAAGACCAACGACTGGGGCTCCGGCTTCACCGCGGATCTCACACTCACCAACCGGGGCACGGACCCGGTCAACGGCTGGACCCTGACGTACGACTACACGGGCAATCAGACGCTGACCAGCGGCTGGAACGGGACCTGGTCGCAGTCCGGCAGGACGGTCACCGCGAAGAACGCGTCCTGGAACGGGACGATCGCCGCCGGGGCAGCGGTCTCCACCGGCGCGCAGTTCACCTACAGCGGCACCAACACGGCGCCCGCCTCCTTCGCGATCAACGGCACCACCTGCACCGGCGCCCACCAGCCGCCGGTCACCGTGCTGACCAGCCCGGCCGCGGGCGCGGTCTACACACAGGGCGACGCGATCCCGCTTGCCGCGACCGCGGCGGCCGCCGACAACGCGACGATCGCCAAGGTCGAGTTCTACGACGACACGACCCTGCTGGGCACGGACACCAGCTCCCCCTACACGCTGTCCACCTCCAGTTTGACCGTGGGCAGTCATTCGCTGGTGGCCAAGGCGTACGACAGCCTGGGCGCCTCCGCGGCGTCCACACCGGTCGGCATCTCGGTCGCCTCGGGTCCCGCCGTGGTGGCCTCGCCGACCCAACTCGGCATCCAGCAGGGCAAGTCGGGATCGTTCGCCGTGCAGCTTTCGAAACAGCCGGCCGCGAACGTGACGGTGACGACCGCCCGTACGGACGGCAATACGGGACTGTCCGTGACCGGCGGCGCCTCGCTCACCTTCACCCCGGCCAACTGGAGCACGGCGCAGAACGTCACCCTCACCGCCGACGCCTCCGGGACCGGCGCCGCAACCTTCACGGCCTCGGCGACGGGGTACGCCAAGGCGACGGTCACCGTGACGGAGCTGGCCGCGTCGAAGGCGTACGACGCGCGTTTCCTGGACCTCTACGGCAGGATCACCAACCCGGCGAACGGCTACTTCTCCCCCGAGGGCATCCCCTACCACTCGGTGGAGACGCTGATCGTCGAGGCGCCGGACCAGGGTCATGAGACGACGTCGGAGGCGTACAGCTATCTGATCTGGCTGCAGGCGATGTACGGGAAGGTCACCGGCGACTGGTCCAAGTTCAACGCCGCGTGGACGACCATGGAGACGTACATGATCCCCACCCACGCCGACCAGCCGACGAACTCCTTCTACAACGCCTCGAAGCCCGCGACCTACGCGCCGGAACTCGACACCCCGAACGAGTACCCGGCCAAGCTCGACACGGACGTCTCCGTCGGCTCGGACCCGATCGCGGCCGAGCTGAAGAGCGCGTACGGCACGGACGACGTGTACGGCATGCACTGGCTCCAGGACGTCGACAACGTCTACGGCTACGGCAACGAGCCCGGCAAGTGCGAGGCCGGACCGACCGCGACCGGACCGTCGTACATCAACACCTTCCAGCGCGGCGCGCAGGAGTCGGTGTGGGAGACCGTGCCGCAGCCGACCTGCGACGCCTTCAAGTACGGCTCCACCAACGGCTACCTGGACCTGTTCACCGGGGACTCCTCGTACGCCAAGCAGTGGAAGTACACCGACGCGCCGGACGCCGACGCGCGGGCCGTGCAGGCCGCCTACTGGGCCGACGTGTGGGCCAAGGCGCAGGGCAAGGGCGGCGAGGTGTCCACGACCGTCGGCAAGGCGGCGAAGATGGGCGACTATCTGCGCTACGCCATGTACGACAAGTACTTCAAGAAGATCGGCAACTGTGTCGGCCCGTCGACCTGCGCGGCCGGCACCGGAAAGGACGCCTCGCACTATCTGCTCTCCTGGTACTACGCCTGGGGCGGCGCGACCGACACCTCGGCGGGCTGGGCCTGGCGCATCGGCTCCAGTCATGTTCACGGCGGCTACCAGAACCCGCTGGCCGCGTACGCGCTCAGCTCGTACGCGGACCTGAAGCCCAAGTCCTCGACGGGTGCGGCCGACTGGGGGACCTCCCTCACCCGGCAGCTGGAGTTCTACCGCTGGCTGCAGTCCAACGAGGGCGCCATCGCGGGCGGCGCGACCAACAGCTGGGCGGGCCGCTACGCGACCCCGCCGGCCGGGACGCCGACCTTCTACGGCATGTACTACGACCAGCAGCCGGTGTACCACGACCCGCCGTCCAACCAGTGGTTCGGCTTCCAGGCCTGGTCCATGGAACGGGTCGCCGAGTACTACCAGCAGACGGGGAACGCGAGCGCGAAGACGGTCCTCGACAAGTGGGTGTCCTGGGCGCTGTCCAAGACCACGATCAACCCGGACGGCACCTACCAGATCCCCTCCACGCTCCAGTGGTCCGGCGCACCCGACACCTGGAACGCGTCAAGTCCCGGCGCGAACACCGGACTTCATGTGACCGTCGCCGACTACACCAACGACGTCGGTGTGACCGCCGCGTACGCCAAGACCCTGTCGTACTACGCCGCCAAGTCCGGCAACGCCCAGGCGAAGACGACGGCGAAGGCACTCCTCGACGGCATGTGGAGCAACTACCAGGACAGCCTGGGCATCGCCGTCCCGGAGACCCGCGCCGACTACAACCGCTTCGACGACACGGTCTACGTCCCGAGCGGCTGGAGCGGCAAGATGCCGAACGGCGACACGATCAACTCCACCTCGACCTTCACCTCGCTCAGGTCCTTCTACAAGAACGACCCGAACTGGTCGAAGATCGAGGCCTATCTGGCGGGCGGAGCCGCGCCCTCCTTCACGTACCACCGGTTCTGGGCCCAGGCGGACATCGCCCTGGCCATGGGCTCGTACGCGGAGCTTCTCGAATAGTCCCCGCCGGGCGCTCCGCGGGTCGGGCGGTACCTGGGCTGCGGGCCGGTTGTGGCTGGTCGCGCAGTTCCCCGCGCCCCTGACGGGCGCGGGGCCCAGGGCCGCGCCTCGCCGGGCGCCCGAAGCTCCGCGTGCGTGGTCCCGTCACCTGACGACGGGACCGCCTGGCCGGGCGGCCCCCACCCGCACTGGGGGCCGCCCGGTCGTCATGCCCTCCTTCAGAGAGGACCCCACCGTGCGAAGAACCCGCATCCTCACGGCCGTACTGGCCCTCGCCGCAGGCTTACTGGCCGGCAGTCCGTCCGCCCTCGCCGCGAGCACCCCGACCACGACGCTCGCCGCCGACACGTACACCTGGAAGAACGCCCGGATCGACGGCGGCGGTTTCGTCCCCGGCATCGTCTTCAACCGCTCCGAGAAGAACCTCGCCTACGCCCGCACGGACATCGGCGGCGCCTACCGCTGGCAGGAGTCGACGAAGACCTGGACCCCGCTCACGGACTCGATCGGCTGGGACCGGTGGGGCCACACCGGGGTGGTCAGCCTCGCGTCCGACTCCGTCGACCCGAACAAGGTGTACGCGGCGGTCGGCACGTACACGAACAGCTGGGACCCCGGCAACGGTGCCGTGTTGCGCTCCGCCGACCGGGGCGCGAGCTGGCAGCGGACGGACCTGCCCTTCAAGCTGGGCGGGAACATGCCGGGCCGGGGCATGGGCGAGCGCCTCGCGATCGACCCCAACAAGGACAGCGTGCTGTACCTCGGCGCACCGAGCGGCAAGGGTCTGTGGCGGTCCACGGACTCGGGTGTCACGTGGTCACAGGTGGCCAATTTCCCGAACGTCGGCAACTACGTGCAGGACGCGACCGACACGAGCGGCTACGCCGGCGACAACCAGGGCATCGTGTGGGTGACCTTCGACGAGTCCACGGGCACCTCCGCAAGCGCCACGCAGACGATCTACGTCGGGGTCGCCGACAAGGACAACGCGGTCTACCGCTCGACGGACGGCGGCGCGACCTGGTCACGGCTCGCCGGGCAGCCCACCGGCTACCTCGCCCACAAGGGCGTCCTCGACGCCACGAACGGCTACCTCTACCTCGCCTACAGCGACAAGGGCGGCCCGTACGACGGCGGCAAGGGCCAGCTGTGGCGGTACGCGACCAGGACCGGGACCTGGAGAAACATCAGCCCGGTCACGGAGGCCGACACCTACTACGGATTCAGCGGACTGACCGTCGACCGGCAGCATCCGGGCACGGTGATGACCACGGCGTACAGCTCGTGGTGGCCGGACACCCAGATCTTCCGGTCCACCGACAGCGGCGGCACCTGGACGAAGGCGTGGGACTACACCTCGTACCCGAACCGCTCGAATCGCTACACGATGGACGTGTCGTCCGTGCCCTGGCTGACCTTCAACGCGAACCCGTCACCCCCCGAGCAGTCCCCCAAACTCGGCTGGATGACCGAGGGGTTGGAGATCGACCCGTTCAACTCCGCCCGGATGATGTACGGAACGGGCGCGACGATCTACGGCACCGAGAACCTCACGAACTGGGACAGCAACAGCCAGTTCACGATACGGCCCATGGTCCAGGGCCTGGAGGAGACGGCCGTCAACGACCTGGCCTCGCCCCCCTCCGGTGCCTCCCTCCTCAGCGCCCTCGGTGACATCGGCGGCTTCCGGCACACGGACCTCACCAAGGTGCCGTCGATGATGTACACCTCGCCGAACTTCACCACGACGACGAGCCTCGACTACGCCGAGACCAGCCCGAACACGGTGGTGCGCGTCGGCAACCTCGACTCGGGCCCGCACATCGCCTTCTCCACGGACAACGGCGCCAACTGGTTCGCGGGCACCGACCCTTCGGGCGTCAGCGGCGGCGGCACGGTCGCCGCGGCGTCCGACGGCAGCCGTTTCGTGTGGAGCCCGGTGGGCGCGGGCGTGCAGTACACGACCGGCTTCGGTACATCGTGGTCGGCGTCGGCCGGCATCCCGTCCGGCGCGATCGTGGAGTCGGACCGGGTCGACCCGAAGACCTTCTACGGGTTCAAGTCCGGCACGTTCTACGTCAGTTCGGACGGCGGTGCCACCTTCACCGGCTCCGCCGCCACCGGCCTGCCGAGCGGTGACAGCGTGCGCTTCAAGGCGCTGCCCGGCACGAAGGGCGACGTGTGGCTGGCGGGCGGCGCGAGCGACGGCGCGTACGGGCTGTGGCACTCCACGGACGGCGGCGCGAGCTTCGCCAAGCTGTCGAACGTCGACCAGGCCGACACCATCGGCTTCGGCAAGGCGGCGACCGGCGCCTCGTACCAGACGCTCTACACCAGCGCGAAGATCGGCGGGGTACGTGGCATCTTCCGCTCGACGGACAAGGGCGCGAGCTGGACCCGCATCAACGACGACGCCCACCAGTGGGGTTGGACGGGCGGCGCGATCACGGGAGACCCGCGGATCTACGGACGCGTGTACATCGCGACCAACGGGCGCGGAATCATCTACGGCGACAGCTCCGACACCGGTGGCGGGGGTGGCGGCACGGATCCGACGCCCCCGCCGACGGGCGCCTGCGCGGTGACGTACAAGATCACCAACCAGTGGTCGGGCGGTTTCCAGGCCGACGTGGCGCTCACCAACACCGGCACCACCGCCTGGAGCGGCTGGTCCCTCTCCTGGGCCTTCGCGGACGGACAGAAGATCACTCAGGCCTGGAACGCCGACGCCACCCAGTCGGGCACGAGCGTCACGGCGAAGAATGTGAGCTGGAACGCGAACGTGGCGGCGGGTTCATCGGTGAGCTTCGGCTTCACGGGAAGTTGGACGGGGTCGAACACCAGACCCACGACCTTCAAGCTGGGGGATCAGGCCTGCTCGGTGAGCTGATCCGAGAGGGTGGGGCGCGCGCCGGCCTCGGCACGCGCCCTTTCTCTCTGCTGCGGACCTACGGCGTGTAGACCGTCGGCCGGGGCGGCGTCGGCATTCCGTCGCCGAGGAAGAAGCTCGGGTGCGGGGGCTGGTTGTAGGCGGTGTTCTGCCAGGCCAGGGCCGTGCGGTACTGGGTGTCGTGGAGGAGGGTGGTGATCTTTGTCGTCGTCTCGTACGGGGTGGAGTAGATCCTGAGGGCCGTGTTGTCGGTCGTCGGCCAGACGACCTCCTCCCGCCAGTCCCCGAGGATGTCGCCGGACAGTGACGGAGTCGCCTTCGTGCTGTTGTTGGAGTGGACGCCCGAGCCGGTCAGCAGGCGGGTGTCGGACGAGGTGCCGTACTTGTCGATGTGGGTGTCGTCGAGGAGTTCACGGACGGGGTCCCCGTCCCACCAGGACAGGAAGTTGATGCTGCCCGGCTTGCGGGTCGCCACCACCGTGCCCTGCGGGTCGCGGACGCCGTCGGCGTGCGAGGACCAGGACTCGGCGCCCGCGCTGCCCGCCCAGATGTCACCGCAGACGCCTCGGCCGTTGTCGCCGTTGGCCGCCGTGGACCAGAGGATCGCGCCCGTCTTCGCGTCCGCCATCCAGGACGCCGGTTTCGAGGAGTCCTCGTCGACCTTGAACTCCTCCAGACCGGGACGGGACGGGTCGAGGTCGCCGACGTGCATGGCGTCCCCGTGCCCGTTCTTGGTGGTCCACAAGCCGTTGCCGTTGTCGTCCACGGCCATCGAGCCGTACACGATCTCGTCCTTGCCGTCCCCGTCGACGTCCGCGACCGACAACTGGTGGTTGCCCTGGCCGTCGTAACCCTTGCCGCTGTTGGTCGAGGAGTTGGTGTCGAAGGTCCAGCGCCGGGTGAAGGCGCCGCCCCGCCAGTCCCAGGCCGCGATGACGGTACGGGTGTAGTAGCCGCGCGCCATGACGAGGGAGGGCCGGGAGCCGTCCAAGTAGGCCGTTCCCGCGAGGAATCGGTCGACCCGGTTGCCGTACGAGTCGCCCCAGGAAGAGACCGTGCCGCGCGCCGGGACGTAGTCGACGGTGCCCATGGCGGCGCCCGTCTGCCCGTTGAACATGGTCAGGTACTCGGGTCCGGACAGCACGTATCCGCTGGAGTTCCGGTAGTCGGCGGAGGAACTGCCGATCACCGTGCCCCGGCCGTCCGTCGTCCCGTCCGCCGTCTTCATGGCGACCTCGGCCTTGCCGTCGCCGTCGTAGTCGTACACCTGGAACTGTGTGTAGTGCGCGCCCGAGCGGATGTTCCTGCCCAGGTCGATGCGCCACAGGCGGGTGCCGTCGAGCTTGATGCCGTCGATGACGGTGTTGCCGGTGTAGCCCGACTGGGAGTTGTCCTTGGCGTTGGTGGGCTGCCACTTGAGGACGAAGTCGAGCTGGCCGTCCCCGTCGAGGTCGCCGACGGAGGCGTCGTTGGCCTCGTAGGTGTAGGCGACTCCGTCGGGAGTGGTGCCACCCGCGGGCGGGGTGATGGGCACGTCCTTGTATCCGGTGCGGAACTGGACGGCGTGGACGGAGTCGGCCTGCTCGACACCGTTCACGATCGCGCGGACCGTGTAGTCGGCCTGGGCGGGCGCGCCCGAGTGGAAGTAGTTCGTGGAGCCGGTGATCGGCGTCGGGTTGACCAACGTACCGGCCCGGTAGACGTTGAACGACACGTTGTTCGGGTCGGTGCCGAGCCAGCGCCAGCTGACCAGGTTGCCGCTGTCGGTGTGGACACTGACGACGCCCCGGTCGAGGGCCTCCACCTGGCGGGCCGTGGCCGCATGGGCCGTTCCGGTGCCGAGGGCGGTGAGTCCGGCGGCGATGAGGGCGGCCGTGGCCACCAGGGCCGAGCCGATGGCGCGTCTGCGGTGCTGCCTGTGCGGGTGCTGCACGATGGTTACCTCCTGGGAGGACAGACTGCTTCTGTCCCCTCAGTTGCCGCCACCGGCAGGTGGGTTGCCGCCCTTCGCCACGTATCCGCAAGCGCTCTCTACGCGTACAGGCGGGCCAGCGCCGCCACCGTGCGCGCGATGCGCTCCCGCAGTTCGGCGGGCTCCAGGACCTCGATGGCCGCGCCCAGTCCGAGGAATGCGTCGTGGGCCTGGTCGATGGACTCGACGAGGACGGTGGCGTGTGTCCAACCATCCGTATCCGTACGGCCGTTGACCTCGACGGTCCGGGCCACCGGGCCGGTGAGAACGGTTCCCGGTGCGATCCGGATCACGGCCTCGGCGCGGTGCAGCCGGTCGTGGAACTCCTGTTGGTACGCCGTCCAGTACGCGGCCAGGTCGAACGTCTCCGGGCGGATGAACTCCTCCGCCGTCGCGGTGAGTTCGAGCATCTGGTCGACGCGGAACGTGCGCGGACCGGGGCCCGCGACGACGTACCAGCGGCCCGCCTTCAGGACCAGGCCGTACGGCTCCAGGCGGCGCCGCACATCCGTGGGCTCGCGCCAGCGGCGGTACAGGACGTGCAGCACCCGCGCGTTCCACACGGCATCGGCGATGGCGGGGAGGTACGGGGTGTCGTCGGCGTCCGCGTACCAGCCGGGGGCGTCCAGGTGGAAGCGGCCGCTGATCCGGTCGGCGTGCGCGCGCAGCTCGCGCGGCAGGGCGGCGCGCACCTTCAGCTGGGCGGCGGCCAGGACCGGGCCGAGGCCCAGCTCGGCGGCGGGGCCGGGGACGCCGGCGAGGAAGAGGGCCTCGGCCTCTCCCTCCGTGAGGCCGGTGAGACGGGTGCGGTAGCCGTCGAGGAGGCGGTAGCCGCCGGCGTGCCCCGCGTCGCCGTACAGCGGGACGCCCGCCGCGCTCAGTGCCTCGACGTCCCGGTAGACCGTGCGCACCGAGACGTCGAGTTCCTCGGCGAGGTCGGCGGCGGTCATCCGGCCGCGGGTCTGGAGCAGCAGGAGGATCGAGACGAGTCGGCTGGACTTCACTGACACAGGATGTCAGTGAAGTCGGCCTAGCGTGCGCGTCATGGCTTCCACGACCTTGCCGAACTCCTCGGACTTCAGGGAGAAACTGCTGACCGTGCCGCCGCCCATCGAGGTGGCGGGGCGACGGATCAAGCGCTACCACGTCACCGCGGACCCGGCCGGTATCGCACCCGACGTCGAGGCGGCGGCGTACGCGATGCTGCCGAAACTACTGCCGGAGCCCGACGGCACACCGCCCGCGACCTTCGTCGTACTGCACCGGGGCGGCGACGACGGCGCCTACCTCAACGCGTACAGCTGGGTATGGGACAACGTCCTGCACTTCCGCGGCGCGTCGGCGGGCCAGCCGGTCCTGGGCTGCCCGGACCGGGACCCCACGCACTTCATCGCACCCGACCTCCCCTGGATCGGCTGCGTCTGGGAGCTGCCGCCGATCCTGCACGAACGCGACGCCTGGGTGCGGCACATGCTCGCGCCCGGCGCCCCCGACCTCGACGCCTACCTCGCCGACTCCCTCCCCGAGGGCACGACTGGAGACCGCTCATGAGCAGCCCGCACGACTTCGACTTCTTCCACGGCGAGTGGGACGTCCGCCACCGGCGTCTGACCGACTTCCTCGACCCCGGCAGCGGCTGGGAGGAGTTCGGGGCCACGAGCCGCTGCTGGAGCCTGTTCGAGGGGGCCGCGAACATCGACGAGATGACGGTGCCCGGTCAGGGCTGGCAGGGGCTCACCCTGCGGCTCTTCGACCCGGCGGCGCGGGTGTGGTCGCTGAACTGGTCGTCGAGCCGCAGCGGGAAGCTGTTTCCGCCGGTGGTGGGGCGGTTCGGGTCCGACGGGCGCGGTGAGTTCCACGGCGACGACACGCACGACGGGAAGGACGTGCGGGTGCGGTTCGTGTGGTCGGGGATCTCCCCGACCACGGCCCGCTGGGAGCAGGCCTTCTCCATGGACGGGGAGAGGACGTGGGTGACCAACTGGGTCATGGAGTTCGCGCGGCGGGGATCTTCCTGAACGCGCGGAGGGCGAACTGCGGGTCGGGGCGCGGGACTTCCTGATCGGGCAGCGCTTCGAGCAGCGTGACGAAACGCTCGGCCAGCGGTTCGTCCGGGGTGATCCGGGTGAACCAGCCGCGGCGCAGGTCCGCCACCGTGCTGCGCGGGCTGCGACCCTGGCCGTGGCCCCGGAAACGGGCCCGACCGGCCGGGGTGAGGCCGTGCTCGACGGCGTACGCCTCGACGTCCTCGGTGCGGTCCTGGGCGGGGCGGCGCGGGCGGGCGGCGAGCACGGCGTCGATGTCGCTGCCCACGTCGTGTGCGGCGGCCTTGTCGACGGTGGTGACGTACACCCCGCCCGGGCGCAGGACCCGCGCGCACTCGGCGACGATGGCACGGACGTCCTCGGCGCCGTCGACCAGATGGAGCAGCCAGACGGTAGTGACGGCGTCGAACGAGGCATCCGGGAAGGGCAGTCGGCGGCTGTCGGCGCGGACCACCGAGCCCGGGAGCCGTGCCGCCGCCATCCGGGCCATGCCCTGCGCGGCGTCCGCGCCCGTCACCCGGAGCGCCGGGCGGGCGGCGGCGAGGAGGCGCGTGACGATTCCGGTGCCGCAGGCGACGTCGAGCAGGGCCTGCACGCCGTCGGGGACGAGGCCGAGTACGGCGTCCGCGGCAGCGGCCGCTCTGGGCTCACCGCCCCTGCTGGCGTCGTATACGTCGGCTTCCTTGTCGTAGTCCAGCATGTGGATCAGTGTGCGCCATGTCCCGGAGCGAGTGCCTCCACCCTGCGGGCGAGGTTGAGGTCGAGCTCGGTGACGGCGCCGCCGATGCTGTGGGTGTTCACGGTGAGGGAGATCGTGTGGTAGCCGAGGGTGAGGTCGGAGTGGTGGTCGAGCTCCTCCTGGACCTGGGCGATGTGGACGACCATCGCGGTCGCGGCGAAGTGGGAGGCAAGGCGGTAGGAGCGGGCGAGGTGGTCGCCGTCCAGCGACCAGCCGGGCAGCTCCGCGAGCTGATCCTCGATCTCCTTCTGCGACAGGGGTTCGACGGGCATGGCCTCGCTCCGTTCTTCTTGTGGTGGGGTGCGGTGGGGACTGTTCCTCAGCCTGCCACAGTCCCCCGACCAGGGCTCTCCGGCGCCCCGGCTCTCTTCGGAGGCTCCGCCCGAAAGTCCCGGCCGTCCGGCGTTCGAGGGCAAGGCCCACGCTCCACCCACGGCGTTCCTCGGTTACGGTCGGCGTATGTCCCTCGTCGCGTCCGGTCCGACCAGACCCTCAACCCACCCCGCCGGCAAGGGCGTCGGCCCGCTGCTGCGCGGCTGGCGGGAGCAGCGCCGGGTCAGCCAGCTGGAACTGGCGCTGCGGGCCGGTTCCTCGGCCCGCCACATCAGCTTCATCGAGACCGGCCGCTCCCGCCCGAGCGAGGAGATGGTGCTGCGGCTGGCGGAGCACCTCGACGTCCCCGTACGGGAACGCAACGCGCTGCTACTGGCCGCCGGCTACGCGCCCCACTACCCGGAGACCCCCCTCGACGACCCGTCGATGGACGCCCTGCGCCAGGGCATGGAGCGGCTGATCCAGGGCTATGAGCCCTACCCGGCGCTGGTGGTCGACGCCACGTACACCGTGCTCGCCGCCAACCGTGGCATCGCCATGCTCCTGGAGGGCGTCTGCGAGTCGCTGCTCACGCCGCCGCTGAACGCGATGCGGCTGACCCTCCACCCGGAGGGCCTGGCGCCGCGGATCCGCAACCACCGCGAGTGGCGCGACCACCTGCTCGCGCAGATGGAACGGCAGATCGCCCTGGACCGCTCCGCGCCACTGCGTGCGCTCTACGAGGAGGTGGCGGCCTACCCGGCACCGGAGCGGGAACAGGGACACGAAGGGGAAGGGGGACTGGACGGCGGCGTCGAGCCCGTTCCCCATGTCGCGCTCCCCCTGCAGATCGAGCACGGCGGGCGCGTGCTGTCCTTCATCTCCTCCATCTCCACTTTCAACACCCCGATGGACGTGACCGTCGCCGAGCTGGCCATCGAGACGTTTCTGCCCGCGGATCCGGCGACGGTCAAATACCTTCAGTCACTGGTCTCTTGACGGAGCGTCGCCGATCCGTTTGAGTGGTGGCTTCGGCGCTTGGGGAGGGCGTGGCGTGAGTGAGCGGCGGGCTGCGCCCACCGTGGGGCAAGTGGTGCTCGGGCGGCGGCTGCAGGAATTGCGGGAGGCCACCGGGCTGAAGCGCGAAGAGGCCGCGCGTGTCCTGCGTGTCGCCCCGGCGACGGTGCGGCGGATGGAGATGGCCGAGGTCGCCCTCAAGATCCCTTACCTCCAGGTGCTGCTGACGACGTACGGCGTGGCCGACGACGAGGTGGCCGCCTTCGTCACGCTCGCCGAGGAGGCGAACCAGCCGGGCTGGTGGCAGCGGTTCCACGATGTGCTGCCGGACTGGTTCAGCATGCACGTCAGCCTGGAGGGCGCCGCCCGTCTGATCCGCTCGTACGAGCCGCATTTCGTGCCCGGGCTGCTGCAGACCGAGGAGTACGCGCGCGCCGTGCTGGAGGCGGGGACGGTGGGCCAGACGGGGCCCGAGGCCATCGAGCGGCATGTGACGCTGCGCATGACGCGGCAGCAGCTGCTGCTGGGGCGCGAGCACCGGCCCCACCTCTGGGTGATCATGGACGAGACCGCGCTGCGGCGTCCGGTGAGCATCCGTGGCGAGGTCATGCGGGACCAGATCGACCGGCTGCTGCGGGAGATGGAGAGCGACGACATCTCCGTCCAGGTCGCCGAGTACGCGAGCGGCCCGCATCCGGGGACGTACACCTCCTTCGCGCTGTTCCGCTTCGCGGAGCCGGAACTGCCCGACATGGTCTACAGCGAGTACCTGACCGGCGCCCTCTACCTCGACTCGCGCGCCGAGGTGGGCATGCACCTGGAAGTGCTGGACCACATGTCCGCCCACGCCGCCTCCGTGCCCCGTACCAAGGAGATCCTGCGGGAGATCCGGGACTCCTACTGAGAAGTTCTCGGAGCGGGGTTCTTGGTGAGGGTTGCCCGTGAGGGGCTCCCCGCGAGCCCCTCACCTCTAGGTTCCTTATGCCGCGCCGCCCCTCGTCTCCCTCTCGTCGTCCACGATCTCGGCGTCCACCACACCCTCCTCCTCCGCCGCCGTGGTGTGCTCGGCGGCCGGCTCCTCCGGGGGCGTCTGCTGGGCCTGGGCGTACATGGCCTGGCCCATCTTCTGGCTCACCGAGGCCAGCTTCTCGACGCCGCCGCGCAGGGCGGTGGTGTCGGTGGCGGAGTCCTCCAGGAGGCGCTTGAGGTCGGCGACGGCGGACTCGACCTCGGGTTTCGTCTCGGAGGGGATGCGTTCGTCGTTGTCGCGGAGGAACTTCTCGGTCTGGTAGACGAGTTGTTCGGCCTGGTTGCGGGTCTCGGCGGCCTCGCGGCGCGCGCGGTCCTCCTCGGCGTACTGCTCGGCCTCGCGCATCATGCGGTCGATGTCGTTCTTGGGGAGCGCGGAGCCACCCGTGACGGTCATCTTCTGTTCGCGCCCGGTGGCGAGGTCCTTCGCGGAGACGTGCATGATCCCGTTGGCGTCGATGTCGAAGGCGACCTCGATCTGCGGGACTCCGCGCGGCGCGGGCGGCAGCCCGGTGAGGTCGAAGACGCCGAGCTTCTTGTTGTACGCGGCGATCTCGCGTTCGCCCTGGTAGACCTGGATACCGACCGAGGGCTGGTTGTCCGCGGCCGTGGTGAAGATCTCCGAACGACGGGTCGGGATCGTGGTGTTGCGCTCGATGAGCCTGGTCATGATGCCGCCCTTGGTCTCGATGCCGAGGGACAGCGGGGTGACGTCGAGGAGCAGGACGTCCTTCACGTCCCCCCTGATGACACCCGCCTGGAGGGCCGCGCCGAGCGCCACGACCTCGTCCGGGTTGACGCCCTTGTGCGGGTCCTTGCCGGTGAGTTCCCTGACCAGGTCCGTGACGGCGGGCATCCGGGTCGAGCCGCCGACCAGGATGACGTGGTCGACCGCGGCGAGCTTGACGCCCGCGTCCTTGACCGCCTGGTGGAAGGGGGTCTTGCAGCGGTCGAGCAGATCGGCGGTCAGCTCCTGGAACTGGGCGCGGGTCAGCTTCTCCTCGAGATGCAGGGGGCCGTCGGCGGTGGCGGTGATGTAGGGCAGGTTGACGGTGGTCTCGGAGGAGCTGGACAGTTCGATCTTGGCCTTCTCGGCGCCCTCGCGCAGCCGTTGCAGCGCCATCTTGTCGTGGCCGAGATCGATGCCGTACGAGGCCTTGAAGCGCTGTGCGAGGTGTTCGACGATCCGCTGGTCCCAGTCGTCGCCGCCGAGCCGGGTGTCGCCGTTGGTGGCCTTGACCTCGATGACGCCGTCGCCGATCTCCAGGAGCGAGACGTCGAAGGTGCCGCCGCCCAGGTCGAAGACGAGGACGGTCTGCTCCTCGCCCCGGTCGAGGCCGTAGGCGAGGGCGGCGGCCGTCGGCTCGTTGATGATCCGCAGCACCTTCAGGCCCGCGATCTCGCCCGCCTCCTTGGTGGCCTGGCGCTGGGCGTCGTCGAAGTACGCGGGCACGGTGATCACGGCGTCCGTGACGTCCTCGCCGAGGTAGGCCTCCGCGTCCCGCTTCAGCTTCTGCAGGACGCGCGCCGACAGTTCCTGGGCGCGGTAGCGGGTGCCGTCGACGGAGCCCTTCTCCGGGAAGCGCCAGCTCGCGTCGCCCATGTGGCGCTTGACCGAGCGCGCGGTGCGCTCCACGTTCGTCACGGCCTGACGCTTGGCGACCTCGCCGACGAGCACCTCACCGTTCTTGGCGAAGGCCACCACGGAGGGGGTGGTGCGCGCGCCCTCCGCATTGGTCACGACGGTGGGGTCGCCGCCTTCCAGGAGGGCCACCACCGAGTTCGTCGTACCGAGGTCGATCCCGACCGCACGTGCCATGTCCGTCCCCTTCCGCCAGGGCGCTGCCCACCTTCAAGCACAAAACTTGAGTGCGTTCTTGTCAATGGGGCGGACATGACAGCGCCGCGGGCCCTGCGTGGGGACCGCGGCGCCGTACTGCTCCCGGGCGTCAGCCCAGCTTGGCCGACAGGGTGATCGTCGTGCCGGTCAGCGCCGCGCTGACCGGGCAGTTCTTCTTCGCGTCCTCGGCCGCCGCGACGAAGCCGTCGTTGTCGAGGCCCGGCACCGTGCCCTCCACCGTCAGGTGGATGCCGGTGATGCCCTCGCCGGGCTGGAAGGTGACGTCGGCGTTGGTGACGAGCTTGGTGGGCGGGGTGCCCGCGCCCGCGAGGGCGTGCGACAGCGCCATGGAGAAGCAGCTGGAGTGGGCGGCGGCGATCAGCTCCTCGGGGCTGGTCTTGCCGTTGGCGTCCTGCGCCCGCGACGCCCACGTCACCGGCTGCTGGCCGATGCCGGAGGAGTCGAAGGTGACGACGCCGCTGCCCTCGAGCAGGTTGCCTTCCCACACGGTGTGCGCGGTGCGCGTGGTTGCCACGATGATTCCCTTCGATGGGGTCCCGTTTTCGGGGTCCGTGCGCACCATCCGATCACACCTGCGCGCGACTCACCCAGAATGACGGCTCACCAAGTCCGCCAAGACGGCTCGCCGCGGCCGCGAAGGTGGTTCACCGCACCCGGAAGACCGGTCCCCGCGCCGTGAACGGCAGCCGCGCGCCCTGCGGAATCAGATACGCGTGCTCGCGCCGCACCCGCAGCACGTCGCACCCGCCGTCCGTGATGACCAGCAGCGGCGCGCCCGGCGGGAAGTCGTCCGCGCGGTGCAGCAGATCGATGCCGGGCTGCAGCACCGTACCGCCGCGCCCGTGCACCCGTACGCGACCGGCGATCTCGGTGACCGGGAGATAGCCCGCGTCGTGCGGCGCCGCGTCGCAGAACACCACCCGCGCTGCCGGTACGTCCCGGGCCTCGGCGTACGAGGCGATGGCGCCCAGCGCCTTGCCGAGCAGCGTGCGGTCCATGGAGCCGGAGGTGTCGAGCACGACGCCGAAGGTGCACCGCGCGATCTCCTCGGGCGGGAAGTACCGTCCCGCGCGCGGGATGTCGGGGGTGGACGCCTGACGGCGCGAGGGGCGCGCGTACGTCCGTACCGGCTCGGGGCGGGGCACGAACTCGTCGAACCAGCGGGCCAGGCGGGCGTCCCAGGGCAGCGGCGGATGGTCGAGCGCGCGGATCTCCTCGACCAGACCGCCCGGCAGATAGCCCCGCTCCAGCTGCTGGTGCAGGTCGAAGCCGTGGCTCAGCCCGCGGCGGTAGAGCTCGTCCAGGTCCACGTAGTCGCGCGGGGAGCCGAGCGGGGCACCGAGGATGTCACCCGCACCCTTGCCGCGCAGCGTGGACAGCCGGCGCATCCGGCGCAAATCCTTCGCGATCCGGTCGTACACCTCCTCCGCCGAGAGGTCCTTCAACTCCGCGTCGTACAGGAGCCCTTCGGGCATCGTGCCGACCTGCATCTCGCACAGCCAGCCGTTGATGACGTAGTCGGCCGCGATGTTGAAGAGGTACGGGTCGCGGGGGCCGCAGCGGTCGCCGTGCCGCAGGGCGGCGTGCAGCATCTCGTGGGCGAGGACGAACCGCCATTCCTCGTCCTCCAGTTGACGCAGCGGGTTGATGTAGATCTCCCCCGCCTCCGCGTTCACCGCGGCGACGGAGATGTCATGGGCGCGGGCCAGTTCGGCGTCGGCGACCAGGGTGATACCGGCCGCGATGCCGCCGAGCAGCGGGTAGGAGGAGATGAACCAGCTCAGCGCCCGCTCCCAGGGCTGGAGCCGGGTGGGCCCGCCGCGCATCGAGCCTCGGCGGCCGCCGGCCACATCCATCGCCGTGGCCACGGTACGGGTCAGGGCGTGCGCGAACTCGAGCTGCCAGTCCGGGGCCCGGCCGCCCTTCCAGGTGTCCCACGGCACCAGCAGCTGGTCCGGCTCGCCGCCGGCCGTACCGCAGCGCTCGTACGGGGCCGGAGTGCCCTCGCGCCGCCAGCGGGCGGCGAGTTGCTCCTCGTCGCCGTCGGGGTAGCTGGGCGGCAGGTCCTCGGGGGTGAGGCCGATGGGGAAGCCGAGCAGGAAGCGGTTGACGACCGCGCAGCGGGCGGCGAGGGCGTGGCGGTCGGGCTGTTCGCGCGATTTCGGCGCCGCCGGGACATGGCCGAAGCCCAGGTGGATGACGGCGTGCGCGACCGCCCAGGCCCACTCGACGGGCTCGGCGCGGCGGGTGGGGTGGACGTGCAGCACACCGTTGGAGTCGACGCGGACGAGACCGTCGCGAGGCGAGTCGGGGCAGTCCTCCTGGCGGCAGGTGCTGAAACCGATGGCGGCGAGCGCCCGGTTGGCCCGCACCAGCCGCATGCCCTCCGCGAAGGCCTCCGCCGCCAGGTCCTTCTTCGGCTGTCCCTTACCGCGGCTGGTCGGGGTGCGGCTCACTGCCGCGCCTCGACCAGCCGGGGCATGTCACGGGCCGCCTCGACCAGGAACCAGGCGGGCAGGAGGGGATTGCCGTCGGTGTCCGGGGCGATGACGCTCTGCGCGACCTCCACGGAGATCTCGGCGAGCTGCACGAGCAGCGACTTGGCGCGGTACGCGGTCTGCTGTCCGTTCGCCGAGAGGTGCTCCTTGCTGGCGGGCAGCTCCTTGACGAGCCGGCCGCGGAAGGACTCGGCGAGGTAGTAGAGCAGGTCGCGGTCCTCGGGGCGGTGGGGCCAGCGGGCGTCGCCCTTGACGATCGCCTCGATGCCGAACCGGCTGCGCACGATCTTCACGTAGCCGCAGAAGGCGACCGCGTGCGCGGGCGTCAGGGTGCCGTGCGCGATCACCTTCAGGGTCGGCTCGTCGAGGGCCGGCCCGAAGGAGTGCAGCGCGTCGGAGAGCATGTGCCAGGAGCGGGGCGTGGAGAACGGCTCCTCGGTCTTCGGCGGCTTGGACCACAGGTGGTCGGGCCGGTCGGTGAGGTGGTCCACGACCCAGGGGTGAATGCCGTTGCCGGCGGCCCAGGCGAGCCAGTCCTTGGAGGAGGCCTCCAGGTGCACGTGCGTGAGGCGGTTGATCAGCGCGGAGGCGATCGGGCGGGCCAGCGCGTTGTCGGTGGCGCGGTTGCCCGCGCCGATCACGATCGAGCCCTTGGGCAGCTCGTAGGTGCCGATGCGGCGGTCCAGGATCAGCGAGTAGAAGGCCTTCTGCACATCCGGCGTCGCCGCGTTCAGCTCGTCCAGGAAGAGGCAGTACGGCTCGTCCCTGGCGATCGCCTCCGGCGGGCAGAACACCGAGCGTCCGTCGCGGATCTGCGGGACGCCGATCAGGTCCTCGGGTGCGAGCTGGGTGCCGAGCAGGCTGACGCACTCCAGTCCCAGCGACTCGGCGAACTCCCTCACCAGGGAGGACTTTCCGATGCCGGGGGCGCCCCACAGGAAGACCGGCCGCACGGTCGCGAGACCGAGCAGCAGTTCCGGTATCCGGGCGGGGGTGACGGTCACGACTGCCTGCACGCAGCATCCTCGGGGGTCGGGAAGTGCCCCGCGGGTGCGCGGTGCTCCATGCGAACAGTGTGTGCGCGGGACTCGCCGACCGCAGCCCATTTTCCGCCGCCACCGACCGCGGCCCGTTGTCCGCCGCCCCCGGCCCCGCCCCTGGCCGTGGCTCAGGCGGCGCGCTCGTCCGCGGGGGCCGCCAGCGGCACTTGGGGGCCGTCGCACTCGCGCAGCCAGCGCCGCAGCACGCGGTGCACCTGCTCGGCGCCCACGAGATCCGCGTCGTCCTCGACCGGCACGGACAAGGCCACGGGTGACAGCAGGAAGGGGCGCGCCTGGGCCCCGCCGAGTCCGCCGTGCGAGCCGATCTGCTCCTCGAAGGCGAGGACCTCGCCCTCCCGCGGGTCGTACGAGGAGTTGACCATGATGTCGGCGACGTGCGGGAAGGCGTGCGTACGTCGTACGGCGTCGGCGGCGCCGGGGCCGAAGTCGGCGAGCGGGCCCTGGCGCGCGTCGTTGAGCTTGTCGACCGGTACCTCCGCGCCGTTCGCGCCCAGCACGAGTCCGCCGTACTCCTCGCTGCGGACCAGCACGAAGCCGACGCCGGGGTGGTTGGCGAGGGTGGACAGCAGCGCGGGGTGGCGGCGGTCGATCTCCTCCCGGCTCATCCGGTGCGGCACGTCGGGGAAGGAGACCAGGCCGAGGTTGCCCGAGGCCAGCACGATGGGCTCGGAGCGGCGTGAGGGACGGTGACGCTCGCCGCGCTCCTCGACGGGTCTGCGCAGCGCGGCCCGTACCGCCGCCCGCGCCTCGGTGCCGCTGTGGGTGCGCTGCGCCTTGCGCGGCACGGGCAGCCCGCATCCGGCCCGGACCAGGTTGCCGAGGCTGAGGCCGTAGCGGGTCAGGAAGGTCTCGCCGGGGCTCTGGCCGTGGTCCGACAGCAATACGATCCGGTAGGGCCGCGGGGCGTGTTCGGCGACCTTGGCCACCAGGGCGAGGGACCGGTCGAGGCGCTCCAGGACCTTCTCGGCGTCCCGGCCGCGCGGCCCGGAGTGGTGGGCCACCTCGTCGTACGCCACCAGGTCCGCGTAGACCGCGTTGCGCCCGGCGAGCATGTCACCGATCACCGCGGCGACGACGACGTCCCGCTCGACGACGGTCGCGAAGGCCCGCACGAAGGGGTACAGCCCGCCGCGCTTGACCCGGGGCCGCCGCTTCTTCATCCGGGCCCACGTGGACTGGCCCATCTCGCGCAGCACCTCGGCGACGAAGGACATGGCCGTACGGACGGCGTTGGCGGGGTCGCTGAAGTAGGCGAAGTAACCGGAGCGGGAACGGTTCTCCCGGCCCCTTCGCGCGGCGATGGACAGCACCAGGGCCAGCTGGTCGGCGCCACCGCTGAAGAGGTTGCCGCGGCTGGCGCCGTCGACGGTGAGCAGGCCTCCGTCGCCGGTGTACTCGATGGCCCGGCGCTGGAGTTCGGCGGCGCTGGAGGGCCGGTTGCACACCATGACCTCGTGCGTGTCCTTCTCGTACCAGCGGAAGGCCGGCACGTCGTGGTTGCTGCCGTGCAGGATGCCGAGCTGGCTGGCGCCGGTCTGGCTGGACCAGTCGGTGCGCCACGGGGTGAGCCGGTGGCTGGGGCAGCCACCCTCCCCGGGACCCTGGAGCCACTGCGCGACGGTGGGCATCAGCCCCTTGCCGACCGCTTCCTGCAGCACGTCGTGGCCGACACCGTCGAGCTGGAGGAAGACGGCGCCGGGGGTCGAGGACCAGGCCTGCCCGTCACCGCGCCTGCGGCGCCGGTCGGCGAGCCGGTAGAGCCTGCGCCGGTAGGCGTCGTCGTCACGGACGGCGAGGGCACCCCCGGTGGCCGAGGCGACCGCGGACATCACGGCGGCGACGACCACGGCGGTCTCGGGCGCGGCCTCGCCCTGCCCGGAGGGGTTGATGCGCAGGGCTATCAGCAGCAAGGACCCGTTCAGGAAGAAGACGAGCAGACCGAGCACGAGGGCGGGCACCAGGAGCAGCGCCCGTACGAGCAGGGGCCACACGAGCGAGGAGAGCAGACCGAAGACGGCCGCGCCGGCCCCGGCGGTGACGGCGATCCGCGTGGCGCTGTCGCCGTTGCCGGCCTCCAGCTGGAAGTCGGGCAGCACACCGGCGAGGACGAGCATGGTGACGGTGGACACGGCCCACACCGCGATGCTCCGCCACACTCCGCTGAGAAGCCGTCGCCAACGCCTTCCGCCCACGCCCTGTCCACCTCACGTCCCGGCCCGCCCGGTGTGCGAGGCCTGCTCCCACCCTGTCACAACGGTCGAGGGGCCCCCGGTGTCCCCGTCAGCGGCCGTCGTACCCCGCGGTCGGCATCGACAGGCGGCGGTGGACCCGGGCCTTCATCTGGGCGTCGTACGACGGTTCCGCGCACCCGACCATCTCGATCCGTACGCCGCGGCGGGCGCATTCGGCGGTGAACTCGTCCACTGAGGCGAGGGCGCGCTCCAGGACGCGGTGGCTCGGCGCGACGAACAGGTCGACGAGGCCCGCCTCGACGTCCGCCCACAGGGTGCGGTGGTCGGGGCGCAGACCGCGGACGAGGAGCTCGCGGGTGACGACATATCCGCGCTCGGCGGCCCAGCGGGCGCACATCGCGTACTGGCTGCGGGAGTCCACGAGGAAGGGGTCCGCGTCGAGCTCCTCCAGGGGCGTCAGGCTCGCGATGGCCGTGACGCGAACCACAGCCGACACAGCCGGCACAGTCGGCACTGCGGAGGCGCTGCGCGCGTGTCCCATGGCGTCCCCCCTCACCTCCGGGTTTCGCCGCCGACCCTACTCCTGCACGTAGGCTCGGGGGGAGTCGCACGGAGGAGGCAAAGAAGTGCCGGTGGAGATCACCTGGTGGGGGCACGCCACTTGCACGCTGGAGGACTCCGGCACACGCGTCCTCACCGATCCGCTCTTCGCGCGCCGGCTCGCGCACCTGCGGCGCAGGCGCGGGGCGCCGCCCCCTCCCGAGGCGGCGGTCGCGGACGTGGCGCTGGTCTCGCATCTGCACGCCGACCATCTCCATCTGCCCTCGTTGCAGCGGCTCGCGCCGGGCACGCCGGTACTGGTGCCGAGGGGCGCACCACGTGTGGTGCCGGCGCTGCGCAGGCTGGACCATCTGCGGTTCGTCGAGGTGGCGCCCGGGGACCTGACCGAGGTCGGCGACCTGGTCGTACGTACGGTGTCGGCGCGGCACGACGGGCGGCGACTGCCGGTCGGACCGCACCGCTCCCCCGCGCTGGGCTTCGTGGTGGAGGGCGAGGCGCGGACGTATTTCGCCGGGGACACCGGGCTGTTCGAGTCGATGGCCGAGGAGGTCGGACCGGTCGACGTGGCACTGCTGCCGGTCGGCGGGTGGGGCCCGTTCCTCGGGGAGGGACACCTGGACGCGGGGCGGGCCGCCGAGGCGCTGGCCCGGCTGATGCCGAGGAGCGCGGTGCCGGTGCACTACGGCACATACTGGCCCATCGGCATGGACAGCGTGCGCCCCCAGGAATTCCATGCGCCGGGTGATGAGTTCGTGCGCCTGGCTGGGGAACGTGCGCCCCAGGTGGCGGTGCACCGGCTCGAACACGGCGAGAGCGTGCGCCCGGAGGTCGCGCGGTGACGCCTCTGACCGCCATGGGCGCGGCCCCCGCGATATTCCTGTCCGCGAAGAGCACCACCCCCGCCCTGTTCCTGGCCGCCGCGGGCGCGGCCGTGTCACCGGAGAGCACGCAGCAGGCGATCGGCTATCCGTCGCTGTTCGTGCTGGTGCTGATCGGCGCGCTGGTCCCGGTGGTGCCGACGGGCGCGCTGGTCAGTTCGGCAGCCGTGGTGGCCTTTCACGAGACCGCGCCGTTCGCCCTGCTGCTGGTCTTCGCGGTGGGCTCGCTCGCGGCGTTCCTCGGTGACGTGGCGCTCTACTGGCTCGGCCGGCGCGGCATGGGATCCAAGAACGGCTCGCGCTGGCTGGAGGCGATCCGGGTGCGCGCCCCGGAGGACCGCCTCACCCAGGCCCAGGAGAAGCTGGACGACCACGGTGTCGCCGTCCTCGTCCTGTCCCGCCTCGTCCCGGCGGGCCGCATACCGGTGATGCTCGCCTGCCTGCTGGCGAAGATGCCCCTGCGCACCTTCGCCCGCGGCGACATCCCCGCCTGCCTCGCCTGGGCGGCCACCTACCAGGTCATCGGCATTCTCGGCGGCTCCCTCTTCGACGAGCCGTGGGAGGGCGTGGTGGCGGCGGTGGTCCTGACACTGGCGATCAGTGCGGCGCCGGGAGTGTGGCGGAGGGTACGCGGGACCGCGCCTCGGTAGGCACCCCCACCACCGCCGTCACCCCAGGACCCGAGAACCGCCCACCGCCAGATCCCACAGATTCCCCCGCTCCAGCCCCACCCGCTCCCAAGCCGCCTTCACCCGGGTCAACGGCTCCAGCACGGGCTCCGCGGACAGCACGAACGTCCCCCAGTGCATCGGCGCCATCCGTCGAGCCCCCACGTCGACGGCCGCCCGAACAGCCTCTTCCGGGTCGCAGTGGACGTCACTCAACCACCACCGGGGGTCGTACGCCCCGATGGGAAGCAGGGCCAGGTCTATCCCCGGGTACCGCTGTCCGATGGCCGCGAACCAGTGCCCGTACCCCGTGTCCCCCGCGAAGTACACCCGCTGTCCTTCGGGCGCCGTCAGCACCCAGCCGCCCCACAGCGTGCGGCAGGTGTCGGTGAGACCGCGCTTGGACCAGTGGTGGGCGGGGACGAAGTCGAAGCGCACGCCCTCGAGTTCGACCGCCTCCCACCAGTCCAGCTCGGTGACCCGGGTGAACCGGCGGCGCCGGAACCAGCGCCCGAGTCCGGCCGGCACGAACACCGGTGTGTCGCGCGGGAGCCGGCGCAGCGTCGGCGCGTCCAGATGGTCGTAGTGGTTGTGGCTGATGACGACCGCGTCGACGCGCGGCAGCGCGCTCCAGGCCATGCCGACCGGGGTGATCCGGGCCGGGGTGCCGAGGATCTTGCGGGACCAGACCGGGTCGGTGAGGACGGTGAGCCCGCCTATACGGATCACCCAACTCGCGTGCCCCGCCCAGGAGACGGCGACGGTACGGGTGCCCACCCGCGGCAGCGGACCCGGTTCGAAGGGCAGCTGTGGAATGTCGGCGAGCCCCTCGGGCCTCGGCCGCAGCGCCCCCTCACGGGCGAACCGCGCGAAGGCCCGCAGTCCCGGCAGCGGCGCGGTCAGCCGGTCGACGAACGACCGCGGCCACGCACGGCGCTCACCGAGCGGACGGGGTTCGGCGAGAGGTGGGGGCTCGACGAGCGGACGGAGGGGAACGGCCAATGAGGAACGCCCCGCCGTGGGGGCCATGGAGGACGCCGGCTCCTCGGCGTCCTGCGTGTCCGTGGACACGGACGTGCTCGTGGGTATGGACGTGCTCGGGGACGTACTCGTGCTCGTGGCCGACTGGGACTGCTGCGTCATCGAGGAGGCTCCCATCGCTGAGCGTCGTCACGGAGATCGTCGAACGCCGACCCCAAGAGGGTCAACGCGCGTTGCACCTGTGGCAGTTCCAACGGTGAGGGTGAACTGAGGCATTCCGCCCGCTCCTCGTCGGTGGCGCCGAGCAGCGGTCCGGTCTCCAACCGCACGCGCAGCGCCTCGAGGTCGTCCCCGAAGCGGTGGCCGCCCGGCGCGGGCATGCCGAGCCGGGCGGTGAGGAAGTCCTCCAGTTCCTGTGCGTCCCCGACCCCGAGGGCGGTCAGCGCGGAGCTCAACGGGCCGAGATCCACGTACAGATGCCGGCCGGCCTGCGGCGGCCGTGCGAGGGCACCCGACCCGATCACCGCGCGGTGCGCGGCGAAAGCCACGCGCGCGTGCAGGCGTACGGCGGCGGTCAGCCGCTCGGTGACCGCGTCCGGCTCGCCGAGCGCGTACGCGGCCGCCGCCGCGACCGGTTCGGCGACCCGGGCACTGAGCACGGTGAGCACGTCGAGGACGCGGGCGCGCAGCCGAAGGCCCTCGTCGGTGTCCGGGAAGCGGGCGACGGCGGCCGGCCAGCCCTGCGGCAGGAAGGCGCCCGCGAGGTCCGTCAGCACGGTGACCTCGCCGGGGAGCATCTCGGCGGGGCTGAGCAACACGGTGTCGTGCGGCCGGTGCAGGGTGTCGCGCCAGGTCTCGTCGCTGACCACGTGCAGTCCCTCGCCCACCGCGGCCTCCACGGTCTCGTGCACCACCTCGGGCGGTGCGACGGTGGCGGTGGGGTCGTCGGCGACGGAGAGCACGAGCAGGCGCGGGTCGCCGCCCTCGGCGCGGACCCGGCGGACGGTCTCCAGGAGTGCGTACGGATCCGGCAGGCCACCGCACTCCGCGGGCGTCGCCGCGTGGAACACGGACCGGCCCAGGAGGCGGACCTGCGGTGCCCACCAGGCGGCGCACGGGCGCGGCACCAGGACGTCGCCGCCGAGTGCGCCGGTCAGCGCGAGGAGCAGCGCGGGGGCGCCGGGGGCGGCGACCACCCGGTCGCGGTCGGCGGCCAGGCCCCGCCGGGTCCAGTAGCCGCAGGCGGCGTCGAGGAGCGCGGGGCCGCCACCGGAGGGCTCGGCGTGGGCGTGGCCCGCCGCGTCGGCGAGCACGGCGCGCAGCTCGGCCAGTACCGGCAGGCCCTGATCGGGAAGGGGCGGGCCGTAGCGGACCGGACCGTGCCCTTCCGGAACCGTCCGCCGCATACGTGCCTCCGTGCAGTCCGTGGTGCCGTGCCCTGTCGTTACCCGGGCTCCCGCCCCGCCATGGGCGCCCGGCCGGGTTGCGCCCGTCACAGCGTCAGCGGTGGGAGGAGCCCTTTGGGCGCAGCCGGTGGACGGCCGCGCCCACCGCGCCCACGATCAGGACGCCGCCGGTGATCAGGGCCGGGACGGAATCGGTGAAGGTGCCGCCTTCGCCGCCCTGCACTCCGTACTGGGAACCGGTGGGGCGCTCTTCGGTGTCGTGCCCCGTGCCGGTGTCACGCCCGGTGCCGGTGTCGTGAGCCGCACCGGTCTCGCGCCCGGCGCCCGTGTCATGAGCCGCGCCGGTGTCGTGCGTCGCGCCGGTGTCGTGCGTCGCACCGGTGTCACGACCCGTATCCGTGTCACGACCCGTACCGGTGTCGTGCGTCGCACCGGAGTCACGACCGGCACCCGTGTCATGAGGCGCACCCGTGTCACGAGGCGCACCGGTCTCGCGCCCCGTAGCCGTGTCACGCCCGGCACTTGTGCCCATGCCCGTGCCGTTGCCGATGCCGTTGCCGTTGCCGTTGCCGGCGCCCGTACCGGTGCCGGCGGCGCGGGACACGGTGTACGAGGCGTTCCACGGCCGCTCCTGGCCATCCGGCGCGACGGGACACACGCCGTTGACGCCCCATTGGGCCTCACGGTCCCCGGCGACGGAATCGCTGTTGAACTGCTCGCCGGCCCCGGCTGCCGCTCCGAACCCACCGACCCCTCCGGATCCACCGACCAGTCCGGATCCAGTGGATCCAGCGTCGGAAGTCGCACCCGCCGGGACACGGGCCGTCCCGCGGTACGAGGTGGCGCCGCCCGTCTTCTCGTCGCCGCCGGTGACCCGGTGCAACGCGGCCTTGCCCCCCTCGAAGCCCTGGGAGTGGGCGTCGATGGACTCGGGCGGGGTGCCGCCGATCGCGTCGCACGTGACGGAGATGGAGAGGACACCACCGGGGCCCACGGAACGGGGATCGACCTCCGCGCCCGGATCCGCGGACGCGGCCGTGGCGGCCGCCCCCAGGGCGGCACAGGCCAGGGCGGTGGCGGACAGGACACGGACGGTACGGCACATGGGTCGGGCTCCTTCGGACAGACACTGTCTGAAGGGGGCACGGCCGTCGCGCCCCCACCCCATCACAGCCCGCCCCGGCGCGCGGCGCGCGCGGCCGGACACCATTCGCGCGACACGGACGCCCGAGCGGGTGACGTGGGTGACAGCGGCGGCTCGGCCGGCCGGGTCAGTTCGACAGGGAGGAGAGCTCCCGTTCCAGGCCGCGTCCACGCTTGTCCACGACGGCCGAGGCCACGTCGGACAGTTTGCGCTGGGTCGCCTGCGAGACGCGGCGCAGTACGCCGAAGGCCGCGTCCGCGTCACAGCCCAGTACGTGCATGACGATCCCGCACGCCTGGTCGACGACGGGCCGGGTGCGCAGCGCGGCGCCGAGCTGGTCGAGCTCGGTGAGCGCGGCCCGGTAGGAGCGGTCACGGACCAGGCAGGTGACGGCGAGGTCGCCGAGCGCGCGGGCGGGTCCGTGCGGGGCGTCCTCCAGGGCGCCGGGCCGGAAGCTGTAGAGGCTGAGGGTCACGGTCAGCCCGGAACGCCGGAAGGGAATCGTGACGCTGGAGCGGACACCCGAGTCGAGGGCCATCGCGCGGTACGCCGGCCAGCGCTCCTCGCGCAGCAGGTCCGCCGAGTCGACGGGCTCACCGCGTTCCAGCGCGGCGGGGATCGGACCGTCTCCGGAGCGGAGTTGGACCGAGACGAGTGCGGCGAGGTCGGGGTGGGTGACCGCGGCGGGGCGTTCCGGGCCGCCCTCGGAGACCAGGCAGCTGGCGCCGCAGCAGTCGGTGGTGCAGCGGGCGGCCTGCTCGGCGAGCTCCGACAGCCGCCTCCCCGGAAGCGTGGATTCCGGCGACCGCGTTCCCAGGTGCCCCAGTCGACCGCCCCGGCCGTCTCGGCCGTCTCGACTGCCTTGGCCGCCTTCACCGCCTCGACCGCGCCGTTCGTCGTGACCGCGTTGCTCAAGTCGCCCCGCATCCAGCATGGTTCCCCCCTCCTCCCTCCGCGCCTTCCCGCTCACCTGCGCGGAAAACAGGCCCGGTGGGTTACACCCCCGCCACACCCGGAACCCATCCTTCGGGTTACGTTCATCGCATGGCGCAGACGGACGAATTCGGTGAAGAACTCGCGGATTTCGTACGCCGCGTGGCGGAGCTCAAGGCGGCTCGATCGGTACCGGCCGACGACCTGCCGACGGTGCTCGACGCGGCGATCTTCGAACTCGACCACGTGGCGGGCCAGTTGTGGCCCTGGTACGAGAGTCTGTCCTCGACGGGCCCGTCCGGCGTCGCCTCCGTCGACCGCCAGGAGCAACAGCTCCTCAAGGCGCTCTTCCAGCGGGTGCCGGTGCCTGTCGCACTGGTGGACCGCGAGACAGTGGTGCGCAGGCTGAACTTCGCGGCATCCTCGTTCACCGGCGTACGGGCCGGTTACGCGACGGGCAGGCCGCTCACCGGTTTCCTCGCGCACGCCGACCGTGCCGCGTTCCGCTCGCAGGCGGCGGCGGTCGCGCGCGGCGAGGGCGACCGCAGTCTCACCGTGCACCTCCAGCAGCAGCCCGCGGTGCCGGTGCGGGCGACGCTCACCGCGCTGCGGCCCAGCGGCGAACCCCGCACCGCCGTCCTCGTCGTCCTGCAGCCCGCGGACAGCCGGGTGCCGTCCCCCGAGCGCGTGCCCGGCCCGGTACCGGACCTGACCGAGACGACCCGGCACGCGGTGCTGATGGACCTGGTGGACGCCATGACCACGGCGCTGCTCAGCGGTCCGGTCGGCGATCCGTCCGGGGTACTGGAGCGGGCGGCCGGGGTGCTGCACGGGCGGTTCGCCGACTGGGTGGTGGCCGACGTGGCGGGAGCGGCGCGGCTGTCCCGTACGACGGTGCTGGCCCCCTCCGACAGCGTGGCGGGGGCCCGGGGCGTGGCCGCACAGGATCCCGCCGGGTGTCCGCTCGTCGTCGAGGCGGCCCGGGGCGGATCCACGGCGCTGCCGGTGCGCCCCGAAGATCCGGACGCCTTCGGCCGTGACACCTCGGGCGCCCCGATCCTCGTACGCGCGAACGTGACGTCGCTGCTGTGCGTGCCCCTGACCACCGCGCCTGGCCCCGTACAAGGCGTGCTGACCCTGTTCCGCAGCGGCGCCCGCCGGGCGTTCTCGATGGCGGAGGCCCAGGCGGTGGACATGATGTCCCGCCATCTGGCCCTGGCGATGAGCGCGCCCCGGTAGGGCTACGCCGCGTCGCGCATCACCTGGTGGCGCAGCCGGTGGCAGCACCGGCTGATCAGCCGCGACACGTGCATCTGCGAGATCCCGAGTTCGTCGGCGATCCGGCTCTGCGTCATGTCGCCGAAGAACCGCATGTAGAGGATGGTGCGTTCACGCTCGGGCAGGGCCTGCAGCCGGGGCTTGACGGCCTCGCGGTCGATGACGACGTCGAGCGCGGGGTCGGCCGAGCCGAGGGCGTCGCTGAGCGAGTAGCCGTCGTCGCTGCCGGAGACCTGGGCGTCCAGGGAGAGCGCGGTGAAGCTCTCCAGGGCCTCCAGGCCGGCCTGGACGTCCTCCTCGCTCATCCGGGCGTGCTCGGCGATCTCGGCGACGGTGGGCCCTCGGCCCGAGATGGTCCCCGAGAGTTCCTGGACGGCGAACCGCACGCGGTTGCGCAGGTCCTGGACACGGCGGGGCACGTGCAGGGTCCACATGTGGTCGCGGAAGTGCCGTTTGATCTCGCCGGTGACGGTCGGCACGGCGTAGCTCTCGAAAGCGTTGCCGAGCTCGGGGTCGTACCGGTCCACGGCCTTGACCAGACCGAGCGCCGCGACCTGGCGCAGGTCCTCCAGGCTCTCACCGCGGTTGCGGAACCGGCCCGCGAGCCGGTCCGCCATCGGCAGCCAGGCCTCGACGATCTGCTCACGGAGCGCGTCGTGCGGCCGGCCCGGAGGGAGCGAGGCGAGCCTGCGGAATGCCTCCGTGGTGTCGGGGGCGTCGTCGTGCGGATGGCGTTTCGCGCTCACTTGGTTTCGCATGGTGCGTCGCAACTCCCTTGCAGGTGCCTTGGGTTGGACGGTCACCGGGGGAGCGCACGGGTGCGTCGAACGGCACACCCGTGGCGAGGACTTCCCCGCTCCCACGGACGTGCCTCCTGTCCGAAGCACTTGAATTCCGCCTGCCCCGGCCTGTGCGGGGCAAACACCCACGCCTGTCGGCGCGTTGGGCTCAGGGAGCGGCGAGCAGGTACTCGATCGCGGCGCGCAGCTCCTCGTCCTGGAGGAAGGCCTCGTAGTTCCGTTCCTGCGCCAGGCGGCCGTCGAAGCCCCGTACCGTCCGCAGTGCGGCGCGCGTCGCGGGGGTGAGGGTGCCGATCCGGGCCAGGGCTCGCAGCGCCTCTCCGAAGAACCCGTAGTCGTCGCCGCCGTCGGCGATGGGCAGGACGAACTCCGCCAGGACGGAGATGCTCGGCTCGGGCTCGCCCGTGCCCGACCAGAGGGCGAGCGCGGCCTCGATCCGGCGACAGCCGCCGGTGTTCTCCATGATGTACCGCACCCGGTCGGCGTACGGCGCGGCCGCGGGACCGAACTCGGTCAGCAGGTGGACGGGCCCGTAGTAGGGGCCCTCCTCGGTCAGCACCGCTTCGCCGATGAGCCGCAGTGCCGCCGTTCGGTCTCCGCCCATCTGCGAGGCGGCCCACGCCACGTTCCGCTGGTATTCCGGCCAGTTGAGCGGCTCACAGGCGCGCAGGGCGGGCTCGGCGGACGCGGCGCCCGGCCCCATCGCCGCCAGCACCTCGACGATCGAGAGCGAGCCGCTCTCCTTGTCCAGCAGCGCCACGACCTCCGGCAGCGCGGGCAGCGCGTCCGGCCCCCACGCCTTCAGGACCTTCAGGAAGGCGCCGGTCAGCGGGCCGTGGCCGCCGTTGTGCGTCGCGTGGTGCCGCATCACTTTCCGCAGGTCGGGCAGCAGGACGTCGGCATGCGCCCGCAGCGGAACCAGCACGGCGTCGACGTCCGGAAGGCGCGGGTCGCTGACGCAGTAGCCACGTCCGTAGTGCTCCCGATAGGGCTCGTAGAGCCGTTCGACGAGCCCCGGCATCGCGCGCGGGTCGCCGATCCGGGTGAGCGCCCAGCGCGCGTAGTCACCGACGGTCCCCTCCAGACAGGGGGCCTTCCCCGGGTCATCGAGCAGCGTGGCGAGCCGGTCGGCGTACCGGGCCGACCGCCGGCCGAGCACCGCCAGAAGGTGCGCCGCCCGCAGGCGCACGGGGTCGGCCCGGTCGTCCAGCAGCCGGCCCGCCACCGGCAGCAGCGCGGGCGCCGCGGACGGCCTGAGCACCAGCAGCCGCCATGCCTCGTCCAGCACCGCCTCGGACAGTTCGGTGTCTCCGGTGCGTGCCGCCGCGTCGGCCAGCCGGACCACGAAGGAGGCGGCTGTCCGGGCGTCGTGGTCGAACAGCTCGGCGGCCCAGGTGACGACCGCTGCACGGCTGAAGGGTTCCTCGACGCCCACCACGTACCAGATCTCCTCAAACCTGGGCCGTACGGCGAGGTCGGAAAGTGTCTCCAGCAGCAGGTCGATCCACCGGACCGGCTCCTGCGGGTCGAGCTGCGCCCAGGCGATCACGGCCGCGACCTTCATGACGGGCTCACCGTCACGCAGGACGCCGTCGAGCACCGCCCGCACCTCCTCGACCGACCGGGCATCCGCTTCCGCCGCGGCGGCGGCCGCCCATCCCAGCCGCAGCAGCACCGGCAGACGCACCGCCGGGTCCGTCTCGGCCCGCCACCGCTCCAGAAGCGGTACGACACCGTCGGCGAGCGGAATGGCCTCCCGCCGCACATCGGGGTCCGGGTCGGCGAGCAGCGCGAGGACCGCACCCTGGTGGCGTCTCCACGCCGCGGGCCACCCCTCGTCCGCCAGGTCCGGCCGGGCCGTCCTGGTCGCGTGCGCGAAAGCCACCAGCAGTCCTACGAGGTCGACTCGTGCGCCCGACCCCGGATCGGCGGCGAGCGCCACCACGAAGGGCAGGGCCGCGGTCGCGGCGGAGGGCACCCGGCCGTCGCCCGCGAGCAGGCAGGAGTACAGCGGGTAGCTGTACTCCTCCGTCGCGGCCCCGCCCGCGAGCGCCAGCCGCCGCAGCGCGCGAGGCACCTCCTCGACCGGGTGCCGGGGCAGCCCCGACTCGAGCCGGTCCCACGGCACCGCGTCCAGCGCCTCGAGCGATATCCCCGTCACGTCCACCCCCATGACCTCGGAGAACCGGTTCTCCGGCCGTCATCATGCCGCCTGGCGGTGGAGCTCGTCGTGCCGTTTTCCCACGGCCGTGTCGACTCCGGGTCCATGGGTACGCGATCACCGTCCCCGATCCCCTGGAGGGAGTCATGCAGCGAGGCAGCGACCGGCTGAGCGTCCACCGGGACGACGGTGTGGCCGACCCGGACGCGCTGCGCCTCGACGAACGGGCCGTGGCGGTCGTCCGCGCGTTCCTCGGGCGCGGCATTCCGGTCGCCGCGATCTGTCACGCCCCCTGGACGCTCGTCGAGGCGGACGTGGTCGCCGGCCGGGTCCTCACGTCCTGGCCGAGTCCGCGCACCGACATCCGCACCGCGGGCGGCACCTGGGTCGGCCGGCGGGTGCAGGTGTGCGAGCAGGGTCCCGGCACCCTGATCACCAGCCGCAAGCCGGGCGACCTCAAGGCGTTCGACGAGGCGTTCCTGGAAGCGTTCGCGCGGCAGGCCGCCTGACGGAGTGTCCGCCCTCGCAAAATCCGGCACCATCCGGCGCGCCTCGGTTCACCGGCGCCGACGGGGACCGAGGCACGCCGAGCGTGGGCGTCAGCGACGGGTGCGCGCCGACGGGGACCGAGGCGCGCCGGGTGTGGGCGCCAGCGACGGGTGCGGGCGGCAACGGGTGTGCGGGCCGGGCGAGTTCGGCCCGACGTCGTCACTCGTGCCTCCCTGACGCCCTCCTGACGCCCCGACCCGTCATGTCGCCCCGACCCGTCGTTCAGCACTCCGCCGCGAGGCCCCGCTCCCGGGCCCCCTCGCGCGTACGGGCCGCGGCGACGCGGCGGCGCGGATGGCGGCGCAGGTACTCGCCCTCCAGCTGCGCCATGCGCATGTTGTGGGTCCGCAGGGCGTCGTTCGAACCGTGCAGCAGTGTGTCGTGGCGGGTGCGGTGGATCGACTCCAGCTCTTTCATCAGCTGCTGGTCGTCCAGCCGGTCCGGGTCGACTCCGGTCATGGTGGTACCCCGCTCGTCGTGTCCTGCGGCGCGGTCCGGGCAGCCGCCGGGCAGGCGCTGCCGTGCGCGGCGCCCGAGCGGCGTCCGGGAGGGAGCCGTGGATCTCGCCGTCCTCCCTCCACTCTACGAACTTCCGGGCCCCCGGTCCTCCGGGAAGCACCGGACGACCGGGACCGGGACCGGGTCCTGGCGCGCCCGAGTCGTAGCGGACCCGGGTCCTACCGGGCCCGCTCGACGCGCCGCTCGTCCCACACCGGCTCCGCCGTCTCCCGAATCCTGCCGTCCGAGCCGAAGACCAGATAGCGGTCGAAGGAGCGGGCGAACCAGCGGTCGTGGGTGACCGCGAGCACCGTCCCCTCGTATGCCTCCAGGCCCTCCTGGAGTGCCTCGGCCGACTCCAGGTCGAGGTTGTCGGTGGGCTCGTCCAGCAGCAGGGCCGTGGAACCCTCCAGCTCCAGCAGCAGGATCTGGAAGCGTGCCTGCTGGCCGCCGGAGAGCTTCTCGAAGCGCTGCTCGGCCTGGGCGGTCAGCTCGTAGCGGCGCAGCCGGGACATGGCGGCGCCCCGGTCCTGGGAGTGCTCGCTCCACAGGATGTCGAGAAGGGGGCGGCCCTGGAGCTCCGGGTGGGCGTGCGTCTGAGCGAAGTGTCCGGCGACGACGCGCGCGCCGAGCTTCCACTCGCCCGTGTGCGCGACGGTGTCACCGGCGAGCAGGCGCAGGAAGTGCGACTTGCCGGAGCCGTTGGAGCCGAGCACGGCGACCCGCTCGCCGTAGAAGACCTCCAGGTCGAACGGGTTCATCAGACCGGTGAGCTCAAGTCCCTTGCAGGTGATGGCCCGTACGCCGGTACGCCCGCCGTGCAGACGCATCTTGATGTCCTGCTCGCGCGGCGGCTCCGGCGGCGGGCCGGCCTCCTCGAACTTCCGCAGCCGGGTCTGCGCCGCCGCGTAGCGGGACGCCAACTCATGGCTGATGGAGGCCGCCTGCCGCAGATTCAGCACGAGCTTCTTCAGCTGGGCGTGCTTCTCGTCCCAGCGCCTGCGCAGCTCCTCGAAGCGGGCGAACCGCTCCTGTCGCGCCTCGTGGTACGTCGCGAAGCCGCCGCCGTGCACCCATGCGTCGGCGCCGGTGGGGCTGGGCTCGACGCTGACGATCTTCTCGGCGGCGCGGGACAGCAGCTCCCGGTCGTGGGAGACGAAGAGAACGGTCTTGCGGGTCTCCTTGAGCCGCTCCTCCAGCCAGCGCTTGCCCGGGACGTCGAGGTAGTTGTCCGGCTCGTCGAGGAGCAGTACCTCGTCCGTGCCACGCAGCAGGGCCTCCAGCACCAGCCGCTTCTGCTCTCCTCCGGAGAGGGTGCGCACCAGTCGCCACTGCGCCTTCTCGTACGGGACGTCGAGCGCGGCCATCGTGCACATGTCCCAGAGCGTCTCGGACTCGTAGCCGCGTACCTCGGCCCAGTCGGAGAGTGCCTGCGCGTAGCGGAGCTGGGCGGCCTCGTCGTCCACGGTCATCATGGCGTGCTCAGCCGCGTCGACGGCCTTGGCGGCCTCCTGTATGCGGGGCGGCGCCACGGAGACGAGCAGCTCCCGCACGGTCGTCTCGTCTCGCACGGACCCCACGAACTGACGCATCACGCCCAGGCCGCCGGACACGGTGACGGTGCCCCCGTGCGGCTTCAGCTCCCCGGAGATCAGCCGCAGCAGCGTGGTCTTGCCCGCTCCGTTGGGGCCCACCAGTGCGACGACGGCCCCTTCCCCCACCCGAAACGACACATCGCCGAGCAGCGCCCTCCCGTCAGGAAGGTAGTACTCAAGATGCGCGGCTTCGAGATGTCCCATGGGGAGGCATTCTCCGGCCACCCGGCCCACGGAGCAAACGCATATCCCCTCCCCGGGGGCTCCACCCCTGGGGATGCGGGGCGAAGCCCCCGTCTCAGGGGCGCGGGGCCGGGTTCGGGAGGGGACGGATACGGGCGGCGGGGGCGAGGAAACGGCGGTCGGCGGGTACGGGGAGTTCATGACCGTCACCCCGGACATCGACCTCACCACCCGCCCCCCGAACCACCACACCCTCCGTAACCACTTCCTCGCGGCCGACTCCCGCCTCTTCGAAGCCATCGCATCCCGCCACTGGCCGGGGTGCGAGCCCCTCCTGCCCAAACTGAGCCGTAGCGCGAACCACGGCCTGCTGTGGTTCGCCACAGCGGCGGCGCTCACGGCGACCCGCACCCCCCACGCCCGCCGAGCCGCCGCAACCGGCCTTGCCTCCCTCACCCTCGCCTCCGCCACGATCAACACCGTGGGCAAGCGCTCGGTACGCCGCCCCCGCCCATCCCTCGCCCCGGTCCCCCTGGCCCGCCGGCTCAAGCGCCCGCCGATCACCACCTCGTTCCCCTCGGGCCACTCCGCGTCGGCCGCCGCCTTCGCCACGGGCGTGGCACTGGAGTCGCACGGCTGGGGCGCCGCGGTGGTGCCGCTCGCCACTGCCGTGGCCCTGTCCCGCGTCTACACCGGCGCCCACTTCCCGAGCGACGTCCTCGCGGGCGCGGTGCTGGGCACGGCAGCCGCGTACGCCGTACGAGGCCTTCTCACCCGCCGCCACCGACCGTGACCCGTCCGGACACCTCACCGCTGTCATCGCCCGGGCCCACCACGCAACTTGTCCACATAACAAGACACGGGTCTCACCATGCGACATGCAGGCGTACGGTGATGCGCAACCGACGAGACGACGCGAAGGGGAATCGGTCATGTCGAAGTCGCGGGAGACCGCCGTCTACACCCACGGCCACCACGAGTCCGTACTGCGTTCGCACACCTGGCGCACGGCCGCCAACTCGGCCGCCTACCTGCTCGACTCGCTGAAGCCCCACATGAAGATCCTGGACATCGGCTGCGGTCCTGGCACCATCACCGCCGACCTGGCGGAACTGGTCCCCGAAGGCCACGTCACCGCCGTCGACCACGCCCCGGGAATCCTGGACCAGGCCCGCGCCGTGGCCGCCGAACGCGGCCTGGACAACGTCGATTTCGGGGTCGCGGACGTGCACGCCCTGGACTTCCCGGACGACACCTTCTGCGTGGTCCACGCCCATCAGGTGCTCCAGCACGTGGGCGACCCGGTGCAGGCGCTGCGCGAGATGTACCGGGTCACCAAGCCGGGCGGTTACATCGCCGCCCGCGACGGGGACTACTCGGCGATGGCCTGGTACCCCGAGGTGCCGGGCCTGACCGACTGGCAGGACCTGTACCTGCGCGTGGCCCGAGCCAACGGGGGCGAACCGGCGGCCGGCCGCCGTCTCAAATCGTGGGCACTGGCGTCCGGCATCAAGGACATCACGGCGACGTCGGACACCTGGACCTTCGCCACCGACGACGAGCGGGAGTGGTGGGGCGGGCTGTGGGCCGATCGCACGCAGGCCTCGGCATACGCGGAGCGCGCCACGGAGGGCGGCCACGCGACCACCGCGCACCTGCGGGCCGTTTCGGAGGCATGGCGGGAGTGGGCGCGGCAGGAGGACGGCTGGTTCTCCGTCCTGCACGGAGAGATTCTCTGCCGAAAGGAAGCGTGATCCGCCCGCGGTTGTCCTGGGCGCCGGATTCAGCGGGTGCGGCTCAGCGCACGATCGCCGTCTCCACCAGCAGCCGCGCCGCCGCCGCGATCGACTCCGCGTCGATGCCCGCGGCGTGCAGTTGCTCGGCGGGGGTCGCCGAACCCGGCATCGTACGGACGGCGAGGCGGACCAGGCGCGGCACCGGCCGGCCGTCGAGGAAGGCGTCGAGGATCGCGTCGCCGATGCCGCCCTCCTCGCGGTGGTCCTCGACGGTGACGAGGCAGCCGGTCTGTTCGGCGGCCTCGCGCAGGGTGTCGCGGTCGACGGGCTTGACCGAGTAGAGGTCGATGACCCTGACCTGGATGCCCTCGCGGTCGAGCGACTCGGCGGCGGCCAGCGCCTCGTGCAGGGTGACGCCCGCGGCGACGAGTGTCAGCCGGTCCTCGTCACTCGCGCGCAGTACCTTGCTGCCGCCGACGGGGAACTCCTCGGTGGGGCTGTAGATCACCGGGGTGTCCCCGCGCGAGGTGCGCAGATAGCGGATACCCTCGCGGTCCGCCATCGCGGCGACGAGCTTGGCCGTCTGGTTGGCGTCGCACGGGTAGAGCACGGTCGTGCCGTACAGCGCCCGGAACATCGCCAGATCCTCCAGGGCCATCTGCGAGGGGCCGTCCTGGCCGATCGAGACGCCCGCGTGCGAGCCCACGAGGTTGATGCCGGAGCCGCTGATCGCTGCCATCCGGATGAAGTCGTGGGCCCGGGTGAGGAACGCCGCGAACGTGGTGGCGTACGGCACCCAGTCGCGCGCGGCCATACCGACGGCGGCCGCGACGAGTTGCTGTTCGGCGATGTAGCACTCGAAGAAGCGGTCGGGGTGCTCCTTGGCGAAGAGCTCGGTGCGGGTGGAGTCGCTCACCTCGCCGTCCAGGGCGACGACGTCACCACGGGCGGTGCCGAGGGCGGCGAGCGCCTGTCCGTAGGCGTCGCGGGTGGCGGCCTTGTCCCCGGTGTCGTAGCGGGGCAGTTCGAGGTGGCCGGAGCGGACGGCGTGCAACACCCTTGCCGGGGGCGGTTGTCGAACCTCCACGTGCAGGTTGCGCACTCCGCCGAGTTCGGCGATCGCCTCCTCGGCGTCCGGCAGCGGTTTGCCGTGCAGGCCCTCGCGGTCCTGGACGGACTCCACGCCCTTGCCCTTGAGCGTGCGGGCGATGATCACGGTGGGCTGTCCCGCGGTGGACTCGGCCTCGGCGTACGCGCGGTCGATGGCGTCGACATCGTGTCCGTCGATCTCCACCGTGTGCCAGCCGAAGGCCTGGAACCGGCGCGCGTACGCGTCGAGGTCGTGGCCGTGCCGGGTCGGGCCGCGCTGACCCAGCCGGTTGACGTCGATGATCGCGACGAGGTTGTCGAGGTGCTCGTATCCGGCGTGCTCGGCGCCCTCCCAGACGGATCCCTCAGCGAGTTCGCTGTCGCCGCACAGCACCCACACCCGGTAGCCGGTGTGGTCGAGCCGTTTGCCGGCCAGTGCGACACCGACCCCTACGGGCAACCCCTGGCCGAGCGAGCCGGTGGCGGTCTCGACCCACGGGAGCCGCCGGGGTGTCGGATGCCCTTCGAGGCGGCTGCCGAGCCTGCGGAAGGTGAGCAGCTCGGCCTCGCTGATAGCCCCGGCCGCCCTGTACGCGGCGTACAGGAGCGGTGAGGCATGCCCCTTGGAGAGGATGAAACGGTCATTGCCGTGATGCTGGGGGCGCTCGAAGTCATAGCGCAGGTGCTTGGCCAGCAGGACCGCCATCAGGTCGGCCGCCGACATCGAGGACGTGGGGTGCCCGGATCCCGCGGCGGCGGCGGCGCGCACGCTGTCGACACGCAACTGCTGGGCCAGTTCCTTGAGTTGACGGGTTTCCATGGCGTTCACAGTGGTGTTCATGACTCTCCTTCCGGACGGCTCGCGAAGTCGCAGGGAAAACCGGCCACCCGTGCCGGTTCCGGCGAGGGGGCCTGACAGCGGGATACCCAGGGGGTCGGGTCGCGTGGTCCCGGAGGTACAGCGCCTCGGGCAGTCCGCGGAAGCCGTGCGCGTACTCGGCGACACCGGGCACGGGCAGCAGCTTGTTCACGCCGCCGACGGCCAGCACGAAACGATCGTACGTCAGCGGGGTGACACGGCGTGGTTCCAGGATGTCGGCGGCGACCTGGTTGAGCAGGGGCGGATACAGAAAGCAGTCGATCCGGTCGCGCAGGGTGACGTCGGCCTTGTGCCGGGTTCACGATCTCGCCTCCGTCGATGTCGCTCGTACCTCGTACGGGGCTTTCCGCGTCCCCGTGGTCGGGGCGCCCAAACCCGGGGGCTCCGGTGTTTCCTCCTCGCCCCCGGGGTCACTCCGCCCTCCGCAGGAGACTCCGAATCGATCTCGCCCTCCGGCGTGCCCAACTAAGCTCGTCCGCATGGAGATTCTGGGAGCCACGTTGCGGATCTGCGTCGACGACCTGGAGGCTTCGGTCCCCTTCTACGAAAGACTTGCGGGTGGGCGGGCCCTGCGGTTCGAGCGCGGCGGTGTGTCGGTGGCGGCGGTGGGCTGCTTCCTGCTCATGAGTGGACCCGAGGCCGATCTGGAGGTCCTGCGGAAGGTCTCCGCGACCATCGCCGTCAAGGACGTCGAGGACGCGCATCGGGTGCTCAGTGAGCTGGGCGCGCGGATTCTGGCGGGCCCGGTGGGGACGCCGGCCGGGCGCAACCTGATCGCCATGCATCCGGACGGCGCCGTGTACGAGTACGTCGACCGCGGTTCCCCGACCCCCTGACCACCCCTCGGGGCTTCGCCCCGGACCCCGCGTCCGCGGCATGATCCGCCGGACAGGCCCTAGTCGGAGGACGGGCGCATGCGGAAGTCGTAGTGGGGTGGGAGTGGCTCGTCCGTCAGGCGGGTCCACAGGGCGGTGACGGTCTCCGCCCCCTCCCGCAGGTCGGCGACCTCGAACGCCTCGTCGAAGACGGCCCGCGCCCCGTCCCGGTCCCCCTCCGCGAGGAGCAGCTCCGCCTCGAGCAGACGGAACCGGCCGCGCGCCCGCGTGGCGGGCCGCAACCGGTCCCAGACCCGCCGCGCCTCCCCCGTACGCCGCATCGCGAGCAGCGCCCCCACCGCCTCCCGCCCGAGCGCGGCCGTGGCCGCGGTCCAGGCCGGACCGTCGTCACGCCGCTCCTGGCACAGGTCGTCGAAGGCCTCGGCGTACCGGTCGGCGGCCCGTTCCCGGTTGCCGGCCTCCTGGTCGGCGACGGCCAGACACCGCAGCAACGGCCAGAGCGACGGGGCGAGTTCGAGCGCCCGCTCCCAGCTGCGCACGGCCTGCGCCAGGTCCCCGGCATGCCACTGCGCGACGCCGAGGTGGTACTCGGTGAGCGGTTTGGCGGGCGCGGTCTCCAGCATGTCCCGCCAGTGCGGAGCGACCAGGCTCTCACCGGGTGGCCCGACCCGCCGCGGCTCCGGGAAGGCGCCGGTCCGCAGGAGTTCCACCCAGGGTGCCTGCGGCTCCCCCAGCGTGGACTCGTCGAACGGCGTCCCGGCCAGCTTGTGGGAGGCGCGCAGCACTTCGAGCGCACCCCAGCCGGACCCGACGGCCAGCACCTCACCGGGCTCGGTGTCGGCGTACGGCAGCCACGCCTCGTACGCCGCGTCGACGTCCCTCCGCGGCAGGACCTCCGACAGCCGGCGTTCCGTCTGCGCGCGCGCGAGCGCCCAGTCCGCCCCGTGCACCACCCCCGCGTCCGTCGCGAGCGGCCCGTACGCCTCCAGCCAGGACACCTCGCTCTCCGCCTCCAGCCGGACATGCTCCAGCTGGGTACGGGCGAGCCCGGCCTGGATCTCGCAGTAGCCGCCGGTGCCGGGTTCGGTGAGCCATTCCTGCCAGCGCCGTCCGCCCGGGCCGGAGCCCCAGACGAACAGCTTGCGCCCGCGCAGCACGTCGGTGGAGGTCTGCACGAGCCCGTCGCCCTGGTCGTCGAGCGCGGCGATCCAGCGGCGCTGCCCGTCGGGCACCTCGTAGAAGTAGTCGGCGGGGAAGACGCCGCGCGGCGGATACGTGCGGTCCACCCCCTCGTACTCCGGTACCGGCACCCTCCGCAGCCGCCGCTCGTACCCGAAGTGCCAGGCCTCGTCCGCGGGGGCCAGCACCCGGCGTTCCTCGGGGACGGCGATGTTGGACCACCAGTACAGGGGCGCGGGCCTCTCGTGCGGATTGCGGACGCGGACGCCGACGTGGAGGAAGTCGGAGCCGTCCGGGAGCCACAGATCGACCTGGAAGGGCATGTCGCGCAGCCTCTCCCACTCCCACAGGCGGAGCATCTCGCCGCCGTCGGGGGCGGGGACCCGGGCGGCGTGCACGGGGGCGCAGGACAGGGTGGTGTGGCCGGTCGCGCCGATGTTCCACTCGATGCCGCCGGAGAACCAGGCTCCGTTGAGGGCGAAGCAGGCAGGCTGCACCACCGGGTTGCGGTAGAGGAGTTCGCGCTGCGAGGGCTTGTGGAACAGCGAGACCACCCGGCCGCCGTGGCCCGGCAGCACCACCGCCCGCAGCCGGTCGTTCTCGATCACGATCGTGTCGATCCCGCACGGCTCGCGCCGTCTGTCGTATCCGTCCCGGATACGCTCGGGCAGGACGCTGCGCAGCGGCTCGTAGCGGATCTGCCGGGCCATGTCGCGCGGCAGGTCGGCGCTTTCGCGGTCGTCGATGCGGTGTGTCTCGTCGAGCGGCCGCAGGGGTGGCAGCGGGTTGTCCGGGCCCAACTCCGCGACCGGCAGGGTCAGTACGTCACGTCGGATCGTCGTCACGATGACCATGGAACAGCGACATCGACCACCTGACCAGGGTGTCCGCTCGTCAGGATCCGGTCAGGATTCCGCAAAGGCGACGACAGTACTCGAAGGGAGGTCCGGCTGGACGGGAGGTTCAGCTCGACGGGAGCATCTCCGAGGTGATCGCCCATCGCTCATGGTCGCGCCACGCCCCGTCGATGTAGATGAAGTCCGGCGAGAACCCCTCGAGCCGGAATCCGCAGCGCCGGGCGAGGGCGATCGAGGCCGCGTTGCGGGGCTGGACGTTGATCTCCAGGCGGTGCAGCCCCATCGCCCCGAAGGCGTACCGGACCACGAGCCCGAGCCCCTCGGCCATCAGCCCGCGCCCCGTGGCGTGTGCGAAGGCGCCATAGCCCAGCGCCCCGCACAGGAAGCCGCCCTCGACGATGTTGTTGATGTTGATGAAGCCGGCGATGGCCCCGTTGTCCCGTTCGCAGACCAGGAACCCGGCCTTCGTACGGTCCTCGATGAGCCGCCCCGCGTAGGCGGCGTAGGCGGCGACGCTGCGGGGCGGGAAGAGCCAGGGCTGGTGCAGCGCCTTGCTGTCCCGGGCCCGTGCGGTGAACTCGGCACCGTCCTCGTAGGTGAAGTGCCGGATGCCCACCCGGGGGCCCTCGGCAAGGTAGGCGGAGGCGTTCTCAGGCATCCCGACACAGTACGCGACGGCGGCCTTCACGCCAGGCCCTAGATGAGCGCCGGCTCCTCCAGCGTCAGGGTCCCCGCGTCCGCGTCGAGTTCGGCCCGTACCCCGAAGGGAATCGTCAACGCGCCCTCGCTGTGCCCGAATCCGAACTCCTCGGCGACCGGCACCCCGAGCCCGCCGAGCCGGTCGGTGAGCAGCGTCCGCACGCGCTCGTACGGCGAGCAGCGCACCCAGGAGCCGAGCAGGATCCCGGTGACCCCGTCCAACCAGCCGGCCCGCAGGAGTTGGGTGAGCGCCCGGTCCAGGCGGTACGTCTCCTCGCCCACGTCCTCCAGGCAGAGCAGGCCGCCGCGCGCGGAGGTCCGGGCGTGCGGGGTGCCCAGGTCGGCGGCGAGCATGCTCAGGCATCCGCCGAGCAGGACACCCGAGGCGCGGCCGGGCACGAGCGGTGCCGCGCCCCCGCCGGACTCGATCACCCGTACCGTCTCCGGTTCGAAGAGCGTCGCCCGCAGGTGTTCCTGTGCCCGCTCGTTCTTGACGAAGTCGACGGCGGCGACCATCGGCCCGTGCAGCGTCGCCAGCCCCGCCCGATTGGCGAACGCCTCGTGCAGTGCCGTGATGTCGCTGAAGCCGAGGAGCACCTTGGGCCCCGCGGCCCTTATCGCGTCCCAGTCGAGGAGGTCGACCATGCGCTGGACGCCGTAGCCGCCACGGGCGCAGAGCACCGCGGCCACGTCCGGGTCGCACCAGGCGGCCTGGAAGTCGGCGGCCCGGTCGGCGTCGGTGCCCGCGAGGTAGGCGAACTCGGGGTGCCGGTCCAGGACATGGGGTGCCACTACGGGGTCGAGGTCCCAGCCGCGCAGGATGTCGAGGCCCGCGGCCAGGCGCTCCTCGACCAGGGGTCCGCTGGGAGCGACGACGGCGACGCGGGCCCCGGGGGCGAGACGGGCGGGACGGGTCAGGGCTTTCACTGGGTGGACTCCACGATCGGTGGGACGGATCCCGTCGGCGCCGCGACAGGCTCTTCCTGGGCGGTGAGGTGCAGGATGGGGATGCCGGGCGGACGCAGGCCGAAGACCTGGGCGTACAGGGAGAGCTCGGCCTCCAGGGCCCGCACCATGGTGTCGGCCCGCCGGAACCCGTGCCCCTCTCCCTCGAAGGTGAGATAGGCGTGCGGTACGCGTCGCCCGGTCGACCGGGCCAGCCTGGCCAGGAACCGTTCGCACTGCGCGGGCGGACAGATGACGTCGTCCAGTCCCTGGAGGAGGAGGAAGGGCGCGGCGATGCGGTCGGCGCGCTCGGTGGGCGAGCGTTCCACATAGCGGCCCGGCACCTCGGCGATCGGCCCGATCAGCGTCTCCAGGTACTGCGACTCGAAGTCGTGGGTCTCCCCCGAGCCCCATTCGCCGAGGTCGAGGACCGGATACAGGATCGTGCCGCAGGCGTAGACGTCGGTGCTGGTCAGGGAGGCGGCGGTGGTCCAGCCGCCCGCGCTGCCGCCGCGGATGGCGAGCCGGCGCCGGTCGGCGGTGCCCTCCTCGGCGAGGGCGAGCGCGACGGCCGCGCAGTCCTCGACGTCGACGACGCCCCACTGCTCGCGCAGCCGGTTGCGGTACTCCCGTCCGTGCCCCGCCGATCCCCCGTAGTTGACCTCGGCGACGCCGATGCCGCGCGAGGTGAAGTAGGCGATCTCCAGGTCGAGGACGAGGGGCGCGCGGCCGGTGGGCCCGCCGTGCGCCCACACGACGTAGGGCGGCAGTTCGTCGCCGGGTGCCACGTGGTCGGGGTGGTGCGGCGGGTAGATGTGGGCGTGGACCTCACGCCCGGCGGGGCCGGTGAAGGTGCGGATCTGCGGCTCCGGGTAGTGCGCGGGGTCCACCGGGTCGGCGTGGCCGGCGCCGATCACCCGGGCGCGGCCGGTGCGGGCGTCCAGTTCGACGACCTCGTACGCGCTGCGGGGGCTGGCGGCGACGCCCACGATCCGGCTGCCGTGGACCGCGAGTGTCGGGGTGAACTCGGTCCAGGGGCCGGCCGCGTCGACGACCTCGCCGGTCTCCGGGTCCAGTATCCCGAGCGCGGTCGCGCCCCGGCCGTGCACGACGGCGACGAGCCCGCTCTCCAGCGGCGCGAACCAGCGGTACCCGATCTTCCACAGCGGCCCGCCGAACTCCTCCTCCCGGGGGCAGACCGGCGTGTCCTCCCCGAGCCGGTAGAGGTTCCACCAGCCGGTGCGGTCACTGGCGTACAGGAGGGTGCCGTCGGGGGTCCAGTCCGCCTGGGCGATCGATTCCTCCGGTCCGCCCGCGACGGGCCGCGCGCCGCGCAGGGTGCCGTGCTCGGTGACGTCGGCGAGGATCAGTTCGGTGCCGTCCCAGGGCATGCGCGGGTGGTCCCAGGCGAGCCAGGCCGCCTGCGCGCCGTCGGGCGAGAGCCGGGGTCCTGTGACGAACCGGTGGCTGCCGTCGGTGAGTTCGCGCACCGCGTCGCGGTCCTGCGCCGCCGACCCGTCGAGCGGCACCGCGGCCACGACCCGTCGTACGTCGGTGGGTCCGTCTCCGGTGAACTCCTCCAGCACACACCACACTTCGCCCAGCTCGGGGCGCAGCCGCGGGTCCACCCAGCGCAGCCCGCCGCCCACCGGGGACACGGGGGTCAACGGGCGGGGCCGCACGTCCGGGGCGTCGGGCTCGTAGGCGTAGAGCCGCTGGTCGGCGAAGTCCACGAACACCACGAACGGCCCGTCGGGGCGCATCTCGCCGGCCCAGGGCTGCCCGCCGTACTCGATGACCCGGCTGCGCACGTTCCAGGGGGCCGGCAGCACCGGCTCCTGCGTGCCGTCGGCCCGTCGGCGTACGAGGGTGCGCCGTCCGCCCTCCGTGGGCCGGGGCTCGGTCCACCATGCCTCGTCGCCGACGAAGCCGACGAACTCGGGATGCCCGTCGTGCGCGGCGGCGAGCGCCGCGTCGATGGGCGAGGGCCACGATCCGTACGCCAGGTTCTGCATCCTGTCCTCTCTAGGCCGTGCGCAGGAAGCGGTCGAGGACGCGAACGCCGAAGTGCAGCGCCTCGACGGGAACGCGTTCGTCGACTCCGTGGAAGAGGGCCTGGTAGTCGAAGCCCTCGGGGAGCTTGAGCGGGGAGAAGCCGTAGCCGGTGATGCCGAGGCGCGAGAACTGCTTGGCGTCCGTACCGCCCGACATGCAGTACGGCACCACGTGCCCCTCCGGCGCGAACTCCTCGACGGCGGCACGCATCTTGGCGTACGTCGGCGAGTCCACCGGCGACTGGAGGGCCACCTCGCGGTGGTGGAACTCCCACTCCACGTCCGGTCCGGTGAGCCGGTCGAGGGTCGTGCGGAACTCCTCCTCGCCGCCGGGCAGATAGCGGCCGTCCACGTGGGCGACGGCCTCCCCCGGAATCACGTTGATCTTGTAACCGGCGCTGAGCATGGTCGGGTTGGCGCTGCTCCGGACGGTCGCCTCGACGAGCGCGGCGGCGGGCCCGAGCTTGTCGAGGAGGCCGTCGACATCGTCCAGGTCGGCGTCGACGCCGTACAACGTGGCGAGTTCGGTGAGGGCGGCGCGGACGGTCGGGGTGAGCCTGAGGGGCCACTCGTACGCGCCGATCCGGGCGATCGCCTCGGCCAGCCGGGTCACCGCGTTCGCCCGGTTCACCTTGGAGCCGTGGCCCGCCCGCCCGCGCGCGGTGAGCTTGAGCCAGCCCGTGCCGCGCTCGCCCGCCGCGATCGGGTACAGCTCCCGGCCCGCGCCGTCGTGGAAGGTGAACGCCCCGGACTCGCTGATGCCCTCGGTACAGCCCTCGAACAAGTCCGGATGCCGGTCGGCGAGGAACCCGGAGCCGTCCTGCGCGCTCGCCTCCTCGTCGGCTGTGAACGCGATCACCAGGTCGCGCCTGGGCCTGACGCCGAGGCGCGCCCACAGGCGTACGACCGCAAGGATCATCGCGTCCATGTTCTTCATGTCTACCGCGCCGCGACCCCACACAACCCCGTCGCGGATCTCCCCGGAGAACGGGTGCACGCTCCAGTCGTCGGCCTGCGCGGGCACCACGTCGAGGTGACCGTGGACGAGCAGCGCGTCGGCGGACGGGTCGGTGCCTTCGAGACGGGCGACGACGTTCGTACGGCCCTCGGTGCGCTCCAGCAGCGTGGGTTCGAGGCCCGCTTCGGCGAGGCGCGCGGCGGCGTACTCGGCGGCGGGGCGCTCCTGGCAGTCGCCGCCGCCCCGGTTGGTGGTGTCGAAGCGGATGAGATCGGAGGTGAACCGTACGACCTCGTCCAACGCCCGCTCGTCCACGGCCCGCTCCTCCGTGGCCCGCTCCTCCGTGGCCCGTTCGTCCACAGCCCACTCGTTCATGGCCCTCCGCTCAGCCATACTGCTCCTCCACCGCGGCCGAGACGATCGTGGTGACCGCCTTGAAGGTGCGAATCCCCTCGTACATGGTGTCGCTGGTGTACTCCACCTTGCGCTCCCCGACGCGCCGCACACCCGGCACGACGGTGGCCGCCATCGACAGGTGTTCGGCGTCGAATTCGAGTGCCACCGTGAACGGGCCACCCACCAGCGGTTCTTGACGTACCGCCAGGGCTGCCGCCGTCTTGGCCGCGGCCCGGATGTCGGCGGCGGTCCTGGCCGGTGTGCGGCAGACCGCCGTGTACCGCGACACATGGTCCTTGACCGCGACCTTGAGTGCCTCCGGCGCGTAGCCGAGCGCGTCCTCGCAGGTCAGGTCGTCGCCGGTGACGAGCACGACGGGCACCCCGTACTCGGCGACGACATGGGAGTTGAGCAGTCCCTCGCTGGCCCGTACGTCGTTCACCCACACGCCGGTGATCGAGTTGGGGAGGTAGGTGTGGGCGAGGACGCCCTCCGTGCCGGCGCCCGTGTGGTAGCCGACGAACGCGATCCCGTCGACGTCTCCGTTCTGGACGCCCTCCACCATGGACAGCGTCTTGTGGCGTCCGGTGATCATCTCGGCCCGGTCGTCGAGCTGCTCCAGCAACAGGTTGCGCATGGACCAGTGGGCCTCGTTGATCAGTACCTCGTCGGCGCCGCCGTCGAAGAAGCCGAGGACGGCGGCGTTGACGTCCGAGGTGAACATCGGCCGGCAACGCTCCCACTGCGGGGTCCCCGGCAACACGTCGGCGGGACAGGTCACCCCGGTGGCGCCCTCCATGTCGGCGCTGATGAGGATCTTCACGACACACCCTTCCGGCACAGGTCAGCGGCTGTCTCCATGTCGTGTCACGTTACGTGGCGCCGTGCGGCCGGGCCAGAAGGCCCTCCACGGACGGCGCCGGCGCCGTCCGTGGAGGGCCACTGTGCGCAGCAGACGAGACCCGGATCGAGGAGGTCCAGGCCCTCGACGAAGGTGGTGATCTCCGCGCGGCCACGGGCGGTGACCAGCGGGGTCGCGCACGTCGAGGGTTCCCGCGACGCTCCGCATGACGGCGCCGGGGTCGTGGACGCCGGCGTCGAGGTGGTCGGTGGCGCCCTCGGGCGTGCCGGTCAGCAGCGCGCGGGCGTGGGCGAGCACCTCGCGGTGGCTGTCCCGACCGCCGATCCAGTAGTTCCACGGCAACGGCTCAGAGGGTAGGCATCGCCCGGATCAGTCCTCGTAAACGGTCAGCACGACACCGTCGAGTTCGATGCGGCGCGGGGTGCCGCCCTCGCCCCGGACGAGGGCGTCCAGGCAGCGCCGGAAGAGTTTCAGCTCCTCCTCGTCGAGGACGGCCGCCGCGAGGTCGAGGAGTTCGGTGAGTGCGCCCTCGGTCAGTATGGCGGGCAGCTCACCGGAGAGGAGGACGACGGACTCGCCCGTACTGCCCCGCACCACTGCGGTGGTGGGTCCTCCGTGCACGAACAGCACATGTCCCCCTGGGTGACACAGGGGTCGTGCGGCTCACGTGCCCCGAGCAGAATGAGAGACTAGCTGCGGATCTTGGGGGTTTCGGCCGTTCTGGATTCTTTTACCGGGAACCCCGGGAAGCGGAACCGGAGCACTCGGACGGGCGTCTTCGCCGTACGGCCCTTGACCGGGCCAAAGCCTCCGGGGCGCCTGCGACGGAGCGACCGTACGGACCGAACCCAGGTCAACGTCTCCTTGACGAGGGGCTCCGACATCCGGCGCAGACCCCCGCAGCACCGCCGCCGCCCAAGTCCACCCGCCCCTACGACGCCACTCCGCCCCCCATCACCCGAATGCAAGCCGCCCTCGTAGACGCGGACGCATCCCCCTCCGGAGACGACCGCCACCCCGCCAGGACGGGCCATTGCCCACCGGCCGGGCCCCCCTCCGGCACCGAGGACCCCAGAGCCGCGGACGCCCGCCAACGCACCACCCACCCGGCGCGACGCGCCCCGACAGGCCCGGCCTGTCCGGCGGATCATGCCGCAGACGCGGGTCTGGCACGCCCTCCCCCAAGCTCTTCGAGCAGGGGGTGCCCCCAGCGGCGTTGTCGTCGGTCGCCAAACCTCCGCCATGACTCCCTCCTCCGCCTTGCAGCCGCACGCACCAGACCCCGCTCACCCGCGCCTATGAGGCGCCGTTACTTCCCTCCGACCTGATCCGCCGGACAGGCCCTAGCCGCGTCGCGCGTCGCGGCCCAGCAAGGACTCGACCAGGGCGGCGACATGGCGGCGGTCGTCGGCCGAGAGTTGCTGGACGCTGGCGATGAGCAGGTCGACCTCGGGGTCGGCCGGCGCGCCGGACGCGCCTTCGGCGGGCGGGGCGTCGGCCGCGTAGACATGAATGCCGCACGCCTCCGCGGCGGCCCGCCGCACGGTGTCCAACGACAGTCCAAGCCCCTTGGACAGTCCTTCCAGCGTGCTGGGCTGGGGCATGCGCACCACCCGCTCGGCCGTGGCCAAGTGGTGGACGGTGGAGCGCGGAATGCCGCCCCGACGTGCCACCTCGCCGTAGGACCAGCCTTCGCGGTCGAGGCGATCTCTGATGATCTGCTGCAGTGCGTTGGCCACCGATGGTCACTTCCTGCTCGCCGCCGGGCGGAACTCTTCCAAGCGGGATCGATTCTACGGGGGGCTTCGCTCCGGCCCCAGAAGTCTTTCCCCGAACCGCTTGCGCGGCGAGCTCCAGGGCTACTACTGTCCAATCTCGTTGGACAGCGCGTCCGACCAGATTGGACAGAGTTTGGGGGGAACCAGCCTCCGTCCGATCGGAAATGCCCATCCCTGAGGGGGAATTGATCATGATGGACAACCGTGAACTCGACACCGAGACCGCTGAGCTGCTTCCGGGTCGCGAGGCCCTCGGCCGGCTGAAGTTCAGCTTCGGCAAGACCGTCAACGTGACCAAGCACGTCGCGAACATCGACGCCTCCAACCAGTCGGCCGCCCTGAACGACCACTCCAGCTGGTCGGACGCGTCGTCGGGCGCCTCGCAGGCCATCAACGTCCACCAGTAATCGGCATCGGAGGCTCGCCCGCCTCCGCATCACCGGATGCTCGCCCGCATCCGCCTCTGTGCCATCACCACACCCGCATCAACGAACCACGTCCCGAAAGGACATCCCATGAGCATGGACATGAACGAGCTGCAGTCCGAGTCCGCCGAGCTGCTCCCCGGCCGCGAGGCCCTGGGCCGCCTGAAGTTCAGCTTCGGCCGCACCACCAACGTGACCAAGCACGTCGCCAACATCAGCGCCCACAACGAGTCGGCCGCTCTGAACGACCACTCCAGCTGGTCGGTGGCGGAGTCCAGCGCCAACCAGGCGATCAACGTCACGCAGTAACACCCGCCGCGTACGACGGCTGTTCGGCGGACCGCGCCCGGGGGCGGGCGGGGTCCGCCCTTGGGGGGGAAGGACCAGAAATGACGGCACTGGGGGACGGGCCCGCGTTGCTGTACGACACCGGGTCGCCGGTGCCGGGGCCGGGGGGAATCCCGGTCACCTACGAGCAGTTCGCCACGGGAAGCCTGCCGGTTGTCGGCGCCGGCGTCGAGGCGCTGCCGGTGCCTCGGCTGAGCTCCGGGCTCAAACTGCACGGGGAGTACCAGGGTTCGGGCTTCACCGAGCCGAAGTACATCGCGCGCCGCGGAGACGGCCAGGTCGTGCAGCTGTCACGGCTGCTGTACCTGGTCGCCTCCGCGATCGACGGCGTGAACGACATCGAGACCATCTCGCACCGGGTCAGCGCCCGCTACGGCCGCGAGCTCAGCGCCGACAACGTGCGATTCCTGGTCGAGGAGAAACTCGACCCGCTCGGCGTCACCGTGCCGGAGGGCAAGGAGGAGGACGAGGTCTCGGCGCCGCGCTCCGACCTGCTCCTCGCCCTCAAGGGGCACCGGATCATCTTCAACGAGCGCAGGGCGGACCGGATCGCCCGCTCGCTGGCCTGGCTGCACCGCCCCACGGTGGTCGTGCTGATGCTGGCGGCGGCCGTGGCCATGGACGTCTGGCTGTTCGGCTTCTTCGGCGCGGTGGAACCCGTGCTCCAGGTCCTCGACCAGCCGGTCCTGATGCTCGTCGTGTTCGCGCTCACCGTGGCCTCGCTGGTCTTCCACGAGTTCGGCCACGCCTCGGCGTGCAGATACGGGGGCGCACGGCCGGGCTGCATCGGCTGCGGGCTCTTCCTCATCTGGCCGTCCATGTACACCGACGTGACGGACATCTACCGGATCGGCCGGGCCGGACGGCTCCGTACCGACCTGGGCGGGGTGTACTTCAACGTCGTCTTCATGCTCGGGATGGCGGGCGCGTACTTCGCCACCGGGCAGCAGTTCTTCCTGGCCACGGTCTATCTCGGGCACTTCGAGATCCTGGAGCAGCTGATGCCGGCCGTCCGGCTGGACGGCTACTACATCCTGGGTGACCTCGCCGGCGTCCCGGACCTCTACGGCAAGATCAAACCGATTCTGCTCAGCACGGTGCCGGGCCGGCGTGGCAAGGCGGCGCGCGCCGAGGTCGTCGGGCTCAAGAAGTCGTCCCGGACCATCATCACCACCTGGGTCCTCACCATGGTGCCGCTGCTGATCGGCGAGCTCGGGTACGCGCTGTGGAACCTGCCGCGGATCGTCGCGACGATGGTCCGCTCGCTCACCGACCAGGTCGTGGGCACCGGGGACGCCTTCGCGGGCGGTCAGATCGCCGCGGCCCTGATGGGCGTGATCGGCTGCTTCATGCTGCTGTGCCCGATGGCCGGCGTGGTCTATCTGTCGCTCAAGATGGGCGGCCGGGTCTTCCGCGCCGCGAAGCGGTCGACGGCGGACAAGCCCCGGCTGCGGGTGGCACTGTGCGCGCTGGCACTGCTGGGCCTCGGCTCGCTGAGCTACGCGTGGGTGTCCGGTGTGACACCCGAGCCACTGCCGAAGCGTCCACCGATCGCGCCGATCCTCCAGCCCGGCGTGTCCACGGCCGAGCCGCCCGCCCGGCCCGCGACCGCGCCCCGGCCGCACACCTCACCGTCCGACACCTCGGCGGCCCTGCCGTCCGGCGCCGCGTCCCCCGGCTCCACGGCCACCACCGCGCCGAGCGCGTCGGCCTCGCCCAGCGCGGACGCCTCCGCCTCCACGTCACCCGGCGCCTCCCCGTCCACGAAGCCGACCACACCGGGCGGCGGTCCGGGCACGACGGGTTCCGTCTCGGCCGGTCCGTCCGCGGGTCCGTCCGAGCCGGCCGGCCCGTCGCCGTCCGTCTCGTCGTCCGCACCGGCGCCCTCGACGGATCCGCCGACGCCGACCGAATCCGTCAGCGCGACCGGCGCACCGAGCCCGGCCACCCCGTGACCGCCCTCGGCGATCACCGGCCCGGTGGCCGTCGTCCCGCCGAACCACGACCGCAGGAGACCCATGTGAGTATCCATCCCAACACGCACCGCAAGCCTCGCCCGGCAAGCCGGGGCCTCTCCCAACGAGCCATGCGCATAGGCCTGTTCGCGGCCGGCGCGGCCGGTATCGCCGCGGCTGTCCCGGCCCAGGCCGCCACCGCGGCGGCGGGCTCGGTCGCCCGCCACGCCGTCGCCGAGGACCACACCTTCAGTCACGCCGACCGGGCGCATCCGACCCAGGTCAAGGACTCCTTCACCGTGCGGCAGCTCGGCACGGCGAAGGCGGTGGGTGTACGCAACCAGGCGGGCGCCGTCTCCGTCGGCTGCTCGGTCGACGCGCACTGCCGGTCGGTCGCACTGTCCTTCCAGATCGTCACGCTGGCGGGCCAGAACACCCACCTGAACGCGGTGAACCTCAGCGACGCGACCAACGAGCACTGCGACGGCTGCCAAACCCTCGCCGGCGCCTACCAGTTCGTGGTGTCCACCGCCCGTCCGTTCACCCTGGACGCCACCGCGCAGCGCAAGCTCGCCGACATCCACCGCAGGCTGGACGACCTGACCCGGTCCAAGATCCCGGCGGCCGACCTCAAGACACAGGCCGACTCGCTGGCCGCGGAGGTCACCGACGTCCTGCACGACGCGGTGGCAGGCGCGCCGAAGGCCCCGGACGCGCCCGCCGTCGCGGTCCACCGTCACCTGGACGGCTGGCCCGGCCACTGACCCAACGGCCACCATGAAGGGGTACGGCGTCACCGACCGGCAGGTGACGCCGTACCCGTGCGTGCGGCTCAGCCGGCCGTACGTCCTGCCACCAGCCACTTCGACGGCAGCTCGATCCGCGCGCCCTCGGGCGTGAACTCAGTCGTCACGAGGGGGAGTTCACCACTCGCGAGGACGGTGAGGCCCGCCGCGCGAAGGTAGTCGGGAACCGCGTCGTCGGACACCTCGCCGGGCGCGATGCCGTGCCGAAAGATGGGGGCCAGTTTGGGCGGCGGTCCGTCGGAGCTCCGGGCCAGGCCCATCAGGACCGGACGGGCGGCTTCGGAGAGTTCGACGAGAAAGGCCCGGCCGCGCTCCCCCACCAAGGTGGCGAGGGCGTCCACCAGCGGCTGGCGGTCGTCCGGCTCGCACTGGTGGAGCACGCCCCGCATATAGACGTTGGCGTCGCCCAGCTCCGCGTGCAGGGTCTGCGCCTCGGTCTTCTCGGCCGCGTCGAGCAGCCGGTACGTCGCCTGGCCCGCCGGATCGGCGAGGCGGGCGTGCTCGAGAGCGGCGGCCGAGAGGTCGGCACCGACCACATGCCGGAAGCGGTCGGCCAGGAAGCGGGTCTGGGTGCCGTTGCCGCAGCCCAGGTCCACGACCGGCAGATCATGAGCCGACAGGTACGGCTCGAAGAGGGCGAGGTGAACGCCCGCGGTCAGTGCGGGGTCCGCGTCCCAGAAGACGGCTCCCTGCTCGTCGGGGGCCTCGCGCCAGAAGCCCTCCCAGGCCTCCCTGTACCGATGTGTCACGCTCATGCCCGCTCCCCAGGTCGCCACCGCGGCCCGCCGAGGATGGCGGGCGGGATCGGTCTATCGCGCCGGGCGTGCGTCGACAAGCCTCCGGCGCATTCCTGCACGGTTCATTTCGATCCGCGTACGCCGGTACGCGCCCCCGGGTCAGCGCCTCGGTCAGCGCCTCGGCAGGGTCAGCTCGAACCACACGGTCTTACCGGCGCTGGTGCGGCTCGTGCCCCACTCGCGGGCCAGCGTGCTGACGATACGCAGACCGCGGCCGAACTCGTCGCCGGGGCTCGCGCTGAGCAGCGTCGGCAGCGTGTGGTCGTCGTCGGCCACCTCGCACAGCAGGGTGTCGCCGCGCACGAGCCGCAGTTCGATCCGGCGGCTGTGCGCGTGCCGTACGGCGTTGGTCACCAGCTCGCTGACCATCGACTCGGCCGGGTCGGCCAGCCGGGCCAGGCCCCAGTCGTGGAGCTGTTCGCGGACCACGGCGCGGGCCCGACGGGCCTCGAGCGGGTCGAGCGAGAGCCGCCACTCGGCGACGTCCTCGGGTTCGATGCCGTTGAGCCGGGCCATCAGCAGGGCCACGTCGTCCTTGCGGCCGCCACGGGTGTTGAGGGAGCGGATGATCGTGTCGCAGGCGTCGTCCATGGACGCGGCCGGGTGGGCGGCGGACTCGCAGAGCGTGGCGAGGCCGACGCCGATGTCCTCGCCGCGCACCTCGACCAGGCCGTCGGTGCACATCACGAGCCGGTCGCCGGGTGCCACCCGCACGCGCACCGCCTCGAAGGGCACGCCGCCGACCCCGATGGGCGCGCCGGTCGGCAGGTCGAGCAGTTCGCTGTGGCCGTCCTCGGCTCGGACCAGGACGGGCGGGATGTGGCCCGCGTTGGCGATCTGCAGCTCGCCGGCGATGGGGTCGTAGACCGCGTACAGACAGGTCGCGAGGTAGTGCTCGCCGAGCCGCTGGGCCAGATCGTCGAGGCTGCGCAGGAGTTGGGCGGGCGGCAGGTCGAGCGCCGCCATGGTCTGCACCGCCGTACGCAACTGGCCCATCATCGCGGCCGAGTTGAGGCCGTGGCCCATCACGTCGCCGACGACGAGGGCGGTGCGGGAGCCGGGCAGTTTCACCGAGTCGAACCAGTCGCCGCCGACGCGTCCCAGCAGGGTGCCGGGCAGATAGCGGGTGGCGATGTCACAGCCGGCCATGCGGGGCGCGATGTGCGGCAGCATGCTGTCCTGGAGGGTCTCGGCGACGCTCTCCTGGTAGGTGTACATGCGCGCGTTGTCGAGGACGAGGCCCGCGCGGGCCGCGAGTTCGGCGCCGGTGGCCCGGTCCATGTCGTTGAACTCGACGCGCTCCGGGTGGCGCAGCAGGATCATGAACCCGAGGACCACGTTGCGGGCCTTCAGGGGCACGACCAGCATGGAGCGGTTGGTGATCAGCGGCCTGATGTCGCGCTTCTCGAACTGCGCGGCGATCATGTGCCCCATCTGCTCGCTGATGCGCGGCACGAGGACGGGTTCACCGGTGGTCATGCATTGGAAGAACGGTGTGTGCGCGGGGAACGGCATGGCCTCGCCGACCGGCACGACGTCGTCCCAGCGGCCCGGCTCGTCGGTGTGTTCGAGGGCGACGCGGTGCCACATGGTGGTCGTGTCGGGCACCCCGTCGGGGAAGCCCTCACCGGCGACGACCTGTTCGCGCAGATAGGTGCCCGCCACGTCCGTGAAGCGCGGCACCACGGCCCGGCTGACCTCGAGGATCGTCTGCGCGAGGTCGAGCGAGGTACCTATGCGCCCGCTGACCTCGTTGAGGAACTCCAGGTGTTCGCGGACGGCGACGTACTCGAGGTCCTCGCCCTCCTCGTCCTGGAGTTCCTGCGGCAGGAGCTCGCCGGTGGCCGCCGCGCGCGCCGCTCGCTCACGGCGCGCCTTGCGTTCGGCGCGCCGGGGCACGCCCCAGTCGGGAGTCACCGGCACCCGGTCGTTCTGGCTGAACTCCAGGACGGGGTAGCCCAGTTCGAGGACCTGGGAGACGATGCGGGCGCCCTCACCCACGCTCATGCTGGGCAGGATCTCGGGCAGTCTGTGGGCCAGTTCCTCGGCGCCGGGGAAGTCGGTGTGCAGCGCGAAGCCGGGCGCGATGCGCTCGATGGCCACCTCTTCGTCCTCGTGGCGCAGCGCGTCCGCGTCGGCGGCGAGCACCAGCAGCCGCTCCGGCCCGGGGCCGACCAGCGGGTACGCCCACCACAGGACGTCCACACGGTCCCGCTCGGGCACGGTGAGCCGGGCGCGTCCGGCGGCCGGGTAGGAGAACCGTCCGCCGAGGGAGGACTCCAGGCCGGGGCCGAGTCCGTCGTACGCCGCGTACGCCCCGTAGGGCGCGATCTCGTCCTCTTCGGGGAGCGCGCCGGAGACGGGGAGCAGGTCGACGGCGGGGCGGCCCACCGCGTCCTCCTTGGGCACGCCGAACTGACGCCGGGCGCCCTTGCTCCAGTGGGACACCAGTCCGTCGCGATCGACGACGACCACGGCCAGCGGGATACGCCCGGCGTCGGTGTGCTCCACCACGCCGTTCCCAGCCGAGGGGCCGGGAAGCGAACCCGTCTCGGTGCCATGGTCCATGGCTCAGGCCCTCTTTTCCCGAGTCCGCAAGATCTGTGCCGCCACGACCCACGGTACGACCACGGCCGGTTGCGATGTGTGGCATTACGCGAATTGCGCCCGGGGGCGCCTTCGGCACCCCGCGAGGGGCGCGGGGAACGGCGCGACCAGCCACGGACGACCGGCGGCCGACGGACCCGGCGGGTCCTCGCCCTCCTAGTCCTCGTGTCCCAGCTGCAGATCCCGCTCGGTCCTGCCACCCCCGGCCACCTGGAGCACCGTGGCCACCGGCGGGTACCCGGCCGCGATGACGGTGTACTCGCCGGAGGACAGGTCGACGAACCGGAACGCCCCGTCCGCACCGGTGGTGAGGGTGTCCACCACGTTCCCCGCGGCGTCCAGGAGCGTCACCCGCGCGTCCTCGACGGGCCGGCCGCCGCCCGCCCGCACGGTGCCGCGCAGCACGGCGCCGCCCGCGAGTTCGACGTCCTGACGGGTCTCGCGCGAGGCCTGCACGCTGACGGGGAGGGCGGCCGGGCGGAACGCGGGCGCGCTGGCGGCGAGGGTGTACTCGCCCGCCACCAATTCCGTGATGACATAGCCGCCTTCGCGCCCGCTGCGGGTGGTGGCCACGACTTCCCCGTGGACGTTGGTGAGCGTGACGGTGGCGTCGCGCACGGGGCTGCCGTCCGCGGTCAGCACGCTCCCGGCGAGGCGTCCCGCGCCGCCGAGGACGACGTCCAGTTCCACGGGGCGCTCGCCGATGGTCACCGAGACGGCCTGCGGCTGGTGGCCACCGGCCGCGGCGATCAGGACGTACGACCCTGATCCGGGCGTGGACAGCGCGTACCGGCCGTCCTCGCCGCTGGCGCCCCGCCCGATCTGCTGTCCGGCGATGTCGATGAGGGTGAGCGCGGCGCGCGGCACGACGGTCCCGTCGGGGTGCTGCACGGTGCCGCAGACGGGGATCCCGGCGGTGTGGGAGGAACGGGCCTGCGGGATCGGGGCGTTCACCCGTGGGGCTTCCGGGTCGGCGATGGGGGCGTTGTGGGACACCAGCGGTTTCTCCTTGAGGAAGCAGGCGATGAGCAGGCCCAGGACGAGCACCGGGACGAGATACAGGAAGATCCGCGGCATGGCGTCCGCGTAGGCGCGGACGTAGGCGTCGCGCAGGGCCCCGGGCAGGGAGTGGACGAGCTGCGGGGTGATGGACTCGGGGTCGGGCAGGCCGGTGCCCGCGCGCTGGGGCAGGCGGTCGGCGAGCGCGTCCGAGAGCCGGTGGGCGAACAGCGTGCCGAAGATGGCGGCGCCTACGCTGCCGCCGATCTGCCGGAAGTAGTTGTTGGCGCTGGTCGCGGTGCCGAGGTCGGCGGGGCGCACGGAGTTCTGCACGGCGAGGACCAGGACCGGCATCACCATGCCGATGCCCGCGCCGAGGATGGCCATCCAGACGCTGTACTGGAGGCGGGGCGTGTCGACTTCGAGGCGGGACAGCAGCCACATGCCGAGGACCGACAGGGCGCTGCCGAGGACCGGATAGATCTTGTAGCGACCGGTGCGGCTGATGAGCTGTCCGCAGACGACGGAGGCGCCGACGATGCCGCCCATCATGGGGAGCATCAGGAGTCCGGACTCGGTGGCGCTGGCCCCGTCGACCATCTGCAGGAACGTCGGCAGGTAACTGGCCGCTCCGAAGAGTGCGACGCCGATGACGAGCCCCACCAGGGCGGTGATGTTGAAGACGCCGTCCTTGAACAGCCTCGGCGGGATGAGGGGTTCGGTGGCGAAGCGCTCGGCGACGAAGAAGAGGACGGTCGCGACGAGCGCGCCCGCGCCGAGCCCCATGATGACCCGTGAGCCCCAGGCGTACTCGGTTCCGCCCCAACTGGTCAGCAGGACCAGGCAGGTCGACGCGGCGGCCAGCAGCAGCACACCGAGTACGTCGACGCGTCCGCGCGCGGGGGGCCTGGGCAGCTTCAGCACGACGGTGACGACGGCCAGGGTGAGCAGGCCGAACGGCACGTTGATGTAGAAGCACCAGCGCCAGGAGAGGTGGTCGGTGAAATAGCCGCCCAGGAGGGGCCCGGCGACCGAGGCGAGGCCGAAGGCGGCGCCGATCAGGCCCATGAAGCGGCCGCGCTCGCGAGGCGGCACGATGTCCGCGATGATCGCCTGCACGCCGATCATGAGGCCGCCCGCGCCGACGCCCTGGATCGCGCGGAAGGCGATCAGCTGGTCCATGCTCTGGGCGCGTCCCGAGCACGCCGAACCGGCCACGAAGACGACGATCGCGAACTGGAAGACGCCCTTGCGGCCGAAGAGGTCGCCGAGCTTGCCGTAGACGGGGAGTCCGACGGTGGAGGTGAGCAGATAGGCGGTGATCGCCCAGGACATCCTGCCCAGGCCGTGCAGCTCACCGACGATCTTCGGGAGCGCGGTGGCCACGATCATCTGGTCGAGGGCGGCGAGCAGCAGCGCGAGCATGAGCCCGAAGAAGACCAGCCGTACCTGGCGCGTGCTCAGCCGGGCGGTCCCGGAGGCCGGTGGAGGGGAGTGCCGCGGCGGCGCGGCAGCCGGTTCGTCCTGCACCAGAGTGATCCCGCCCACGTACCGCTCCCCTCGTCGCGCCCACCGCACAATTCCCGCTTATCGCGACAACTGTGAGCAAGCGCGACGAGTTACGGCGTACCGCCGCGTCGCGAGGAGATCCACTCGAACCGGTGAGGGTGACAACGCGCCCCGGGGAGTTGCCTCTTGGGCCGTGCGGCCGTCAAAGAGGCGTAAGTCCGGGCTACTTCTGCGTCTCGGTGGCGAGCTTGTCGAGCACCAGGTCGTAGATCCTGCCGAGGCCCTTGGGCGCGAAGGTCTTCTCGAAGAAGCCGCCGATGCCGCCCGCGCCGTCCCAGACGGTGGTGACGACGACGCGGGACTTGCCCTCGCCGGCCGGGGTGACCCGCCAGGTGGTGACCATGGAGGAGTTGCGGTCCTTCTCGACGAGCTCGCCGTCGGTGGGCTCGGTGACCTCGAGCAGGCAGTCGCGCACGCGCTTGCTGGTGGCCTGGAGCTTCCAGTGGACGAGGGTGCCCTCGCCGTCGCCGCCCTCGCGCACCTCGTACTCGCTGAAGTGCTCGGGCAGCAGCTTCGCGCGGGTGCCGCTGTAGTCGGCCAGGGCGTCGAACACCGCCTCCGCGTCCGCCGCGATGACCCGCTCCGTCGTGGCCTCGACCTGCGCCATTGCACTTCCTCCAGCACTTGGTGACTCGGGGTGTGCGGCAAGCCAACCACCCGGCGGCCCGACCCCCCAAATCGGGGCCCCGAAATGGCGGTCGCACGATCAAGGGAACATGTGTTCTATTCTGTGGCCAGTGCTATCGAGGAGGCGTCATGCGCTGGGACAACCTCACAGCGGACCCCGCCGGGGACCGCGCCCGGGACGCCGCGCTGTTCGGCGCGGACGCGGTGACCACCCGTACGTTCGACAGCCCGGAGTTCCGTGGCATCACCTTCCACGAGATCCGGGCCCGCTCAATCGTGAACCGGGTACCGGGGGCCTCGCGCATGCCCTTCGAGTGGACGGTCAACCCCTACCGGGGCTGCACACACGCGTGTGTGTACTGCTTCGCGCGCAAGACCCACAGCTATCTGGACCTCGACACGGGACTCGACTTCGACTCCCAGATCGTGGTGAAGGTCAACGCGCCGGAGCTGCTGCGCCGCCAGCTCGGCTCACGCCGCTGGCAGGGCGAGCACATCGCGATGGGCACGAACGTCGACTGCTACCAGCGGGCCGAGGGTCGCTACCGGCTGATGCCCGGCATCATCACGGCCCTGCGCGACCACGCGAACCCCTTCTCGATCCTGACGAAGGGCACACTGATCCTGCGCGACCTCGACCTGCTGAAGCAGGCCTCGGAGGTCACCGACGTCGGGATCTCGGTCTCCGTGGGCTTCACCGACTCCCAGCTGTGGCGCACCGTCGAGCCGGGCACCCCGGCCCCGGAGCGCCGCCTGGACGTCGTGCGCACCCTGACGGACCACGGCATCGGCTGCGGGGTCCTGATGGCCCCCGTGATCCCCTTCCTGGGCGACAGCCCGGCCCAACTGCGCGCCACCGTGCGGGCGATAGCGGCCTCCGGGGCCACCTCGGTGACCCCGCTCGTCCTGCATCTGCGGCCCGGCGCCCGGGAGTGGTTCATGGCCTGGCTCGAGCACTACCACCCCTATCTCGTCCGGCGTTACGAGCGGCTGTACGCGGAGGGCGCCTACGCCCCGAAGTGGTACCAGCGCCGGATCACCCGTCAGGTCCACGAGCTGGCCCAGGAGTACGGCATCGGTCCCACGCGCGCGGGGATGCCCCGCAGGATCGCCGCGCCCGCCGAGCCCGTGGCGCCCGCCACGCCGGAGCCGACCCAGCTCACCCTGCTCTGACCACGGCGAACGGCCGTTGTCCGGCCCGTTCCTGACGGCATCCGAGCGGATCACACGGCTCAATCGGGTCAAGACTTTCCAGAACGAGTTCTTCCGGGGCCCCTTTCCGGGACGATGCGGCGAAGGCCGTGGCGTGCACGGCTCAAAATCCTCCGTCCTTGGGAGGCTCTGTGAAGAAACGCGCAGCTGCTCTGTGCGGGGCGGCGGCCGTGCTGGCCGGGATGATCACGTCGATCCCCGCCGACGCGAGCGCCGGTTCCGCGACCGCACCGCGCACCACCCTCACCACCGCGAAACCCACCTGGAAGAAGTGCGGGACCAGCAGCTATCCGACACTCCAATGCGCGTCCCTGAAGGTGCCGCTGGACCACTCCAAGCCCCACGGCCGGCAGATCACCCTCGCCCTCTCACGCGTCCCGCACACCGCGAAGACGTACCAGGGGCCGCTGCTGGTGAACCCCGGCGGTCCCGGCGGCAGCGGGCTCTCGCTGGCCGGATTCGTCGCCTCCTCGCTGCCGAAGGCAGTGGCGGCGCAGTACGACGTCATCGGCTTCGACCCGCGCGGCGTCGGCGCCAGCAGGCCCGCCCTGGACTGCAGGCCCGGGTCCTTCAACCCGGTGCGCCCGGACTCCGTGCCCAGCACCCCCGCGATCGAGAAGGCCAACCTCGACCGCGCCAAGGCCTTCGCGAAGGCGTGCGGCAAGAAGTACGCCGACCTGCTCCCGTACATCGACACGGTGAGCGCGGTCCGGGACATGGACGCGATCCGCGCCGCGCTCGGCGCCAAGAAGATCAACTACTTCGGTTACTCGTACGGCACCTACCTCGGTGCCGTGTACGCGAAGCTCTACCCGCAGCGCGTACGCCGTCTGGTGCTCGACTCCATCGTCGACCCCAACGGTGTCTGGTACGAGGACAACATCGGCCAGGACTACGCCTTCAACGACCGCCACCAGGCGTTCATGGCCTGGGTCGCCAAGCACAACACGACCTACAAGCTCGGCACGGACCCGGCCAGGGTCGAGGCCAAGTGGTACGCCATGCGCAAGGCGCTCGCCAAGAACCCCGCCGGCAAGAAGGTGGGCGCCTCCGAACTGGAGGACACCTTCATCCCGGGCGGCTACTACAACGGCTACTGGCCCTCCCTCGCCGAGGCGTTCGCGGCCTACGTGAACGACAAGAAGACGGCCCCGCTCGTCGCGGCCTACGAGAACCTCGGCGCCATCGACGCCTCCGGCGACAACGGCTACAGCGTCTACACCGCGGTGCAGTGCCGTGACACGTCCTGGCCGCGCGACTGGAACCAGTGGCGCAAGGACAACTGGGCGGTGTACGGCAAGGCGCCGTTCATGGCCTGGAACAACGCCTGGTACAACGCGCCGTGCGCGTTCTGGCCGACGAAGACGCTGCGGCCGGTGAACATCGCCAACAAGGCGCTGCCGCCGACGCTGCTCTTCCAGGCCACGAACGACGCGGCCACTCCCTACCAGGGCGGCGTGACGGTCCACCACGCACTGCGCGGCTCCAGCCTGGTGGTCGAGCAGGGTGGCGGGAACCACGGCATCACGCTGAGCGGGAACGCCTGCCTGGACAAGTACCTGGCGGCGTACCTCACCAACGGCAAGGTGCCGCACGGCAGCGGTGTGGCCGACGCGGTGTGCAAGAAGCTGCCGGACCCGGAGCCGCAGAGCACGAAGGCGGCGCTGTCCACCGCCCCGGGCGGTGCGTCCTCGGCAGGCACGACGCTGCACGGGCTGCTCGGCTACCGCGGCTGAGCACGCCCTGACGGCCCGTCGGGGGCGTTGTCAGACCCATGGTCCACCATGGACGCATGAGTGAGCTGACCCGCATTCCCGCCCCCGACGGGGTCGCCCCCGCCGCCGCGTACTCGCATGTCGTCCTCGGTACGGGCCGCTTCGTCGCGGTCTCGGGGCAGCTCGCCCTGGACGAGGACGGCAGACTCGTCGGCGCGGGCGACGCGGCGGCGCAGGCCCGCCAGGTGTTCGAGAACCTGCGCCGTTGCCTGGCCGCCGCCGGGGCGACCTTTGACGACGTCGTCAAACTCACCTTCTTCGTCACGGACATGGCCCACATGCCGGCCGTCCGCGCGGCCCGCGACGCCCACATACCCGCGGACCGCCTCCCGGCCGCGTCGGCGGTCCAGGTCGCCGCGCTGGTCCGCCCCGAGTTCCTGATGGAGATCGAGGCGTACGCGGTGGTGGACGAGTGAGCGCACTCCCGGTCCGGATCCGGGAGATGGTCCTCTCGGACTGCGAGCGGGTGGCCGAGATCCGCGTCCGCGGCTGGCAGACCGCGTACCGGGGGCTGATGCCCCGGTCGTACCTCGACGCGCTCAGCGTGGCCGAGGACGCGGCCTGCCGGCGCGAGCGTTTCGGGCGGGGCGGCGGCGCGATCGCGAACCTGGTCGCCGAGCGGGACGGCGAGGTGGTCGGCTGGGCCTGCCACGGCCCCTACCGGGACGACGAAGGCCGCGGCGACGGCGTCGGGGCGGCCGAGTTGTACGCGATCTACGTCGATCCCGAGCGGGTCGGGGCCGGGGTGGGCCGAGCGCTTCTCACGGAATCGATCGCCCGCTGCACCGCCGCGGGGCACGAGCGAATGCTGCTGTGGCTGCTCGAGGGAAACACCAGGGCACGTCGGTTCTACGCCCAGGCCGGGTTCGGTCCCGACGGTGGCGAGGAGCCCTTCGATGTGGACGGTGTCGCGGTGCCCGAGATCCGGTACGCCCGCACCCTCACGCGCCCGGACGCCGGCACCGGCGCGCGCCCGTAGCGGGAGAACATCTTTGCGATTCCGACCGTTCCCGTGCGGACGTCACGGACTACGCTCGAAGGGCCGGGTCCGGAGCGCGACGACACGGTGAGCACGGTCGACGAGGCGCTGCGGGAGGCGGCCCGTCGGCCGCCCGCCGTGTCACCCGGGCAGCCGGGCCAGCGCGTGCACCGCCGCCTCGGCGAGTGCCGGATGGGCGAGCGCCTCGTCCAGGACGGGTCTCGCACGTACGTCCCCCAGCTCCCCGAGCCCCTCCACACAGGCCAGGGCGACTGCGCGGTAGGGGTCGTGGGGGCGCAGCCTGCGCCCCAGGGTGGCGATCAGCGCCGGTACGGCCTCGGGGGCGCGCAGCTCGACCAGGAGCCGTACGGGATGCAGCGCGTAGGCGACGCGCAGTTCGTTGGTGGCGAGCGCGGCCGCCGCGCGGGCCGTGCGCGGATCGCCGAGGCGGGCGAGCGCGTGCGCCGCGGACGCGCAGCGCTGTGGGTCGCGGTGGTTCAGCAGCAGGACGAGCGCCTCGAAGGCCCGCCGGTCCCCGGCGAGTCCGAGCCGGAAGGCGACCAACTCCCGGGCCCACAAGGGCTGTCCGGGCGCGATCAGCGCGTCGGCCAGCACCTTCGGATCCTCGGTCGCCGCAAGTCGCTCGTACGTCGGCGAAGCCCCCGCCTCGTTTCGTAGACGCTCCGTGAGTGATCGCAACTCTTCGTCCATGAAGCCGAGCCTAGGCGCGGCCCCCGTCGCTCCGGGACCTACCTCACAAACTCGGGGGCTGGCGCGCTCGTTACCGGCGGGTTAAGCTCAGACGAGCGAGTTACCCACTCGCGTCTTGCTTGCGGTGGCCTGGTGACGCAGCCACCGTGAGAGCAGTCGGTTCGGTACCTCAGGTACCTCAGTACGACACGGCTCCGGGACAGGGCCGGTCGGCTTCACCGTCCCCTGGGCGCGCCCTCGCGCGCACCTCCCTCTGGACGGCACCGGGCGTGTGCGCTCGTCAGCCCGGCACCACCCGCACTCTCCGCACTCCGTGCGCCTCCTGGGCGTACCTGCGTGCGCTCCTCAGTCGTCACCCTCTTCCTGGAGTCCCGCGATGGCAACTCCCCTGTCCGACACCCCTCTGTCCCCCATCAAGACCGTTGCCGTCGTCGGCCTCGGCACGATGGGCACCGGCATCGCCGAGGTCCTCGTCCGGGCCGGCCGCGAGGTCATCGGCATCGACATCAGCGAGGCGGCGGCCGCCCAGGCCGTCTCCGCCCTCGAAGCCTCCACCGCCCGCGCCGTGCGACGCGAGCGCCTCAGCGAGCAGGACCGCACCGACGCCCTGCCCCGCTTCCGCACCTTCACCGACCTCGCGGCCGCCGCCGACGCCGATCTGGTCATCGAGGTGACCCCGGAGTCGTACGACATCAAGCAGCAGGTCTTCCGGGCGCTGGACGGCATCGTGCGTCCGGACACCATCCTGGCCACCGGCACCAACGCCCTCTCGGTGACGCGCCTGGCCGCCGACTCGGCCCGCCCCGAGCGCGTCCTCGGCCTGCACTTCTTCAACCCGGCGCCCGCGATGAAGCTGGTCGAGGTCGTCTCCTCGGTGCTCACCGCGCCCGCGGCCGTCTCCGCGGTCACCAACCTCGCGCTCGACCTCGGCAAGGAGCCCGTCGCCGTCGGCGACCGCCCCGGCTTCGTCGCCGACGGGCTGCTGTTCGGCTACCTCAACCAGGCCGCCGCGATGTACGAGGCGAAGTACGCCTCCCGCGAGGACATCGACGCCGCGATGAAGCTCGGCTGCGGACTGCCCATGGGTCCGCTCGCGCTGCTCGACCTGATCGGCGTCGACACCGCGCGGACGGTCCTGGAGGCCATGTACGCCGAGTCCCGCGACCGGCTGCACGCCCCCGCACCCATCCTCAAGCAGCTCAGCGAGGCGGGCCTGACCGGCCGCAAGTCGGGGCGCGGCTTCTACTCCTACGAGGCGCCCGGCAGCGCGACGGTCGTGCGGGACGCGCTGACCCCCCTCTCCGGCGGCCCCGAGGTCCCCGGCCGCACGGTCCGCTCCGTCGGCGTCGCGGGCTCGGGAACCATGGCCTCCGGCATCGCCGAGGTCTTCGCGAAGGCCGGGTACGAGGTCGTCCTCGCCGCCCGCACCGAGGAGAAGGCACAGGCCGCGAAGGCCCGCATCGGCAAGTCCCTGGCCCGCTCGGTCGACAAGGGCCGGATGACCGCCGAGGCCGCCGCGAGCACCCTGGACCTGATCGTCCCGGCGGGCTCGTACGATGCCTTCGCCGACGTCGATCTCGCCCTGGAGGCGGTGGCCGAGGACCTGGAGGTCAAGCAGCAGCTGTTCGGGGTGTTCGACAAGGTCTGCAAGCCCGGCGCGATCCTCGCCACGACCACCTCCTCGCTGCCCGTCGTCGCCTGCGCCCGTGCCACCTCACGCCCCCAGGACGTGATCGGCATGCACTTCTTCAACCCGGCTCCGGCGATGAAGCTGGTCGAGGTGGTCCGAACCGTCCTGACCGCGGACGACGTGCACGCCACGGTCCGCGAGCTGTGCGGGAAGGTCCGCAAGCACCCGGTGGACTGCGGGGACCGGGCCGGTTTCATCGTGAACGCGCTGCTCTTCCCGTACCTGAACAACGCGATCAAGATGGTCCAGGAGCACTACGCCACCCTCGACGACATCGACGCCGCGATGAAGCTGGGCGGCGGTTACCCGATGGGGCCGTTCGAACTCCTCGACGTGGTCGGTCTGGACGTCTCGCTCGCCATCGAGAAGGTGCTGCACCGCGAGTTCCGCGACCCGGGTCTCGCCCCCGCGCCGCTCCTGGAGCATCTGGTGGCCGCGGGCTGCCTCGGCCGCAAGACGGGCCGCGGCTTCCGCGAATATGCCCGCCGCTGAGCGTCCCGGCGACCGGCTGGCCGACACCGCCGACTGGGGCGGACTGCTCGGCCCGGCCGGGAGCCCCCCGCCCGTCGAGGGCGGGGGGTTCCCCGGACATGCGCTTTCCCCTGCGCACATGCAGTACGTTCGGGTCATGCCCCAGCCCGCCAAGCCCTCACGTACACCAGCCACGCCCGACGCTCCGGAGAGCGCCGCGGGCAGTCGCGCCGCCGCCCAACGGCTCAAGATGCGCCGAGAACTGGCGGCCGCGGCCATGGAGCTGTTCGCGACCAAGGGGTACGAGGCGACCACCGTCGACGAGATCGCGGCCCGGGCCGGGGTGGCCCGCCGCACGTTCTTCCGCCACTTCCGCTCCAAGGAAGAGGCGATCTTCCCCGATCACGACGACACCCTGATCCGCGCGGAGGCGGTCCTCAACGCGGCTCCGGCGCACGAGCACCCGCTCGACACGGTGTGCCGCGGCATCAAGGAAGTCATGACGATGTACGCGGCCCAGCCCGAGATCTCCGTCTCGCGCTACAAACTGACCCGCGAGGTACCCACGCTCCGGGAGGCCGAGATCGCCTCCGTGGCCCGCTACGAGCGGCTCTTCACCCGCTATCTCCTGGGCCACTTCGACGAGCACGCGCACGACGACGACGCCAACGACGATCCGCTGCTCGCGGAGGTCGCCGCGTCCGCCGTGGTCACGGCCCACAACCACGTCCTGCGGCGCTGGCTGCGGGCGGGGGGACAAGGCGACGTCGAGGCGCAGCTGGACCACGCCTTCTCCATCGTCCGCAAGACCTTCGGGACGGGGATCGGGGCGGGGCGGGAGACCACGCCCCGTACGGCGCCGGCGTCCGCCTTCACCGAGGGCGACGTCCTGGTGACCGTGGCCCGGGTCGACGCGCCGTTGGACCAGGTCATGCGGACCATCGAGCAGGCGCTGCGGGAGCGGTCGTAGAACGCGGGGCGAGGGGGCCTTCCGGCGCCGGAGGCGCGGTCCCGCCCGGACTCACGCGCGCCCGGCGGACGGGCCGAGTCCCCTCCTGACGGCTCAGCGTACTGATCACGGACCGGTCCGCGGTGGTCATCGGCTGCGGGGACGCGGGCCGGCTGGGCACGGTCCACGAGGCGTCGTACGAGGTGCTGCACACCCGCGGACCCGCGACGCACAGCTGCGCACAGGCGCGGCGGCCGCGTGGGGTGCTGCCCGGGATGAGCCTGCCGGTGACCGTGGGCACGGAGGCGGTGGGCACGGTGTGCCTCACGGGCGATCCGGCGGAGGTGCGCCGGTTCGGGCTCGTGGTGCAGCGGCGGGCCGAGATCCTGCTGGAGGAGGCGGCCCCGCTGCGCTCGTGGCTGCTGCACGAGCGGGCGGTGGACGACTGCGTGCGGGACCTCGCGCCGTACGACCCCGAGGCCGTCGACGCCGAGACGGTGGAGGCGCGGGTGGCGGAGCTGGGGGCTCGATCCCTTCCTGCCGCGGACCGCCGTGCTGCTGCACGTCCGGGCGGGTGTGACGGCGCCGGTGTCACGGATGATGCTGCTTCGGACGGTACGGGAGGTGTTCGGCGGCGGGCAGGACGTGGCCGGGGATACGCCACCGCCCCAGCCGGACGGGCGGGCGCCTCGAGGCGTGGGCCGAAAAGTGCTGCCCCTCGGGCCGGTACGCCCCCGGATCCCGTCGCCCGCACCCCCGGCTCCGCCGCCGAGCGCCCCCGTCGTCGACCGCCCGGCGCAGCCGATGCCCGGCGCCCCCGGACGTCTCGCCGCCCCTCCGCGACGCCGGCTCACCCCGACGCCGCCTCCGCACGCACCCCCACACCAGAACCCTTACGCCGTGCCACCGACACCAGGTGTTCTCCGAAGCCGCCCACCGCCCCGCGCCTCCGGCCCCCGCACCGGCCCCTCCATACCGCCCCTGACCAGTGCGCTTTGATCGATCATCGGTCGATCTGATCGATCATCGCTCACGTGTTACGTAAAGATTTCACCTGAGCGAAACTCATGGCACTCCGTGCCTTGCGGGGTGACACGGCGTGCCATACGTTGATGTTGTCCGGGCGGCCGGCGTGCAGAGACCTTTCGTACGCCGGCTGTCCCCGCAAGCCACTGGCGAGCGCGCCCGGACGCCTGCGTCACAGGCAACCTTTTGCGCCAACCCGGCGCTGCCACCGCACCACCCCTCCGCCGAACCGACGGCACACCCCTCACTCCCAGCAGCACCGACGTAACCCTCAAGTGTCTTCCCTCAAGACGCTCATCGCCGGAGGCAACACCGTGAAGGACATCCTGGACGCGATTCAGTCGCAGACGGCCACGTCTGCCGACTTCGCCGCTCTTCCGCTCCCCGAGTCGTACCGCGCGATCACCGTGCACAAGGACGAGACGGAGATGTTCGCGGGGCTCACCACCCGCGACAAGGACCCCCGCAAGTCGATCCACCTGGACGACGTGCCGGTGCCGGAGCTCGGCCCGGGCGAGGCCCTGGTGGCCGTGATGGCCTCCTCCGTCAACTACAACTCCGTCTGGACCTCGATCTTCGAGCCGATGGCGACCTTCGGCTTCCTGGAGCGCTACGGCAGGCTCAGCGAGCTCACCAAGCGCCACGACCTGCCGTACCACATCATCGGTTCCGACCTCGCGGGCGTCGTCCTGCGCACCGGCCCCGGCGTCAACGCCTGGAAGCCCGGTGACGAGGTCGTCGCGCACTGCCTGTCCGTCGAGCTGGAGTCCAGCGACGGGCACAACGACACGATGCTCGACCCCGAGCAGCGCATCTGGGGCTTCGAGACCAACTTCGGCGGCCTCGCCGAGATAGCCCTCGTCAAGTCCAACCAGCTGATGCCCAAGCCCGACCACCTGTCGTGGGAGGAGGCCGCCGCTCCCGGGCTGGTGAACTCCACCGCGTACCGGCAGCTCGTGTCGAGGAACGGCGCCGGTATGAAGCAGGGCGACAACGTCCTCATCTGGGGCGCGAGCGGCGGGCTCGGCTCGTACGCGACGCAGTTCGCGCTCGCCGGTGGCGCCAACCCCATCTGCGTCGTCAGCAGCGACCAGAAGGCGGACATCTGCCGGGCGATGGGCGCCGAGGCGATCATCGACCGCAACGCCGAGGGCTTCAAGTTCTGGAAGGACGAGCACAACCAGGACCCGAAGGAGTGGAAGCGGTTCGGCAAGCGCATCCGTGAGCTGACGGGCGGCGAGGACGTCGACATCGTCTTCGAGCACCCGGGCCGCGAGACCTTCGGCGCCTCCGTCTACGTCACCCGCAAGGGCGGCACCATCGTCACCTGCGCCTCCACCTCGGGCTACAACCACGAGTACGACAACCGCTACCTGTGGATGTCGCTGAAGCGCATCATCGGCTCGCACTTCGCCAACTACCGCGAGGCCTGGGAGGCCAACCGGCTGGTCGCCAAGGGCAAGATCCACCCGACGCTCTCCAAGGTGTACTCCCTGGAGGAGACCGGGCAGGCCGCGTACGACGTCCACCGCAACCTCCACCAGGGCAAGGTCGGCGTGCTCGCGCTGGCGCCCCGCGAGGGCCTGGGTGTGCGCGACGAGGAGAAGCGTGCCCAGCACATCGACGCCATCAACCGCTTCCGGAACGTCTGAGGTCCCGAGATGACTGAGCGTCAGAACGCCGCTGGACGGCGGGAGAAGGACCGGCCGTGGCTCATGCGGACCTACGCCGGTCACTCCACCGCCGAGGCGTCCAACGAGTTGTACCGGCGCAACCTCGCCAAGGGGCAGACGGGTCTGTCCGTGGCCTTCGACCTGCCCACGCAGACCGGGTACGACCCCGACCACATCCTCGCCCGCGGCGAGGTCGGCCGGGTCGGGGTGCCGGTCTCGCACCTCGGTGACATGCGCCGGCTGTTCCAGGACATCCCCCTGGAGCAGATGAACACCTCGATGACCATCAACGCCACCGCCATGTGGCTGCTGGCGCTCTACCAGGTCGTCGCCGAGGAGCAGGGCGCCGACATCACCAAGCTCCAGGGGACGACGCAGAACGACATCGTCAAGGAGTACCTGTCGCGGGGTACGCATGTCTTTCCGCCGGTGCCCTCACTCCGGCTGACGACGGACATGATCGCGTACACGGTCTCCCACATCCCCAAGTGGAACCCGATCAACATCTGCTCGTACCACCTCCAGGAGGCGGGCGCGACACCCGTCCAGGAGATCGCGTACGCGATGTCGACGGCCATCGCCGTGCTGGACGCCGTCCGCGACTCGGGGCAGGTGCCCGCCGAGAAGTTCGGTGACGTCGTCGCCCGCATCTCCTTCTTCGTGAACGCGGGCGTCCGGTTCATCGAGGAGATGTGCAAGATGCGGGCGTTCGGGCGGATCTGGGACCAGGTCACGCGCGAGCGGTACGGCATCCAGGACGCCAAGCAGCGGCGTTTCCGCTACGGCGTCCAGGTCAACTCGCTCGGTCTGACCGAGGCGCAGCCGGAGAACAACGTCCAGCGGATCGTCCTCGAGATGCTGGCCGTGACGCTGTCGAAGGACGCACGCGCGCGTGCCGTGCAGCTGCCCGCCTGGAACGAGGCGCTGGGGCTGCCCCGGCCCTGGGACCAGCAGTGGTCGCTGCGCATCCAGCAGGTGCTGGCGCACGAGAGCGACCTGCTGGAGTACGAGGACATCTTCGAGGGCTCGCACGTCATCGAGGCGAAGGTCGCGGCGCTCGTCGAGGAGTCACTCGCCGAGATGGACCGGATCGACGAGATGGGCGGGGCGATGGCCGCCGTCGAGTCGGGCTATCTGAAGTCGCAGCTCGTCTCCTCGCACGCCGAGCGCCGGGCCCGGATCGAGGGTGGCACCGAGAAGATCGTCGGCGTCAACATCTTCGAATCGACCGAGCCGAACCCGCTCACCGCCGACCTGGACGCGGCGATCCAGACCGTCGACCCGGCCGTCGAGGCCCGTGTCGTCGCCGCGCTCCAGCAGTGGCGCGACACGCGCTATCAGCCGCCGTTCAACCACCCGCGCCCCTGCAAGGCGCTGGAGCGGCTGAAGGAGGCGGCCAAGGGCACCGACAACCTCATGGAGGCCACCCTGGAGTGCGCCCGCGCCGGGGTCACGACCGGCGAGTGGTCCGAGGCCCTGCGCGAGGTGTTCGGCGAGTTCCGCGCCCCGACCGGCGTCTCGTCCGCGCCCGTCGCGGTCACCGCCGAGGAGGGCACCGCGCTGGCGCTGGTGCGCCGCAAGGTCGAGGAGACCGCCCGCGAACTCGGCGTCGGCAAGCTCCGCTTCCTGGTGGGCAAGCCTGGCCTGGACGGGCACTCCAACGGCGCCGAGCAGATCGCCGTGCGCGCCCGCGACGCCGGGTTCGAGGTGGTCTACCAGGGCATCCGGCTCACGCCCGAACAGATCGTGGACGCGGCTGTCGCCGAGGACGTGCACGGCGTCGGCCTGTCCATCCTGTCCGGCTCGCACGCCCAGTTGGTGCCGGACGTGCTGGAGCGGCTGCGCGAGGCCGGCGCGGCCGACATCCCGGTGATCGCCGGCGGGATCATCCCGAACGCCGACGCCGAACTGCTGCGCGCCGCGGGAGTCGCCGCGGTATTCACACCGAAGGATTTCGACATCACCGGAATCATCGGCCGTATCGTCGACGAGATCCGGAAAGCGAACAAGCTCGACCCCCTGGAGGTCCCCGCATGACCACGCCCGTCAACCGCCTTCGCCCGCGGCGTTCCTGCCTGGCCGTGCCCGGCTCGAACCCCCGCTTCCTGGAGAAGGCCCAGGGCCTCCCCGCGGACCAGGTCTTCCTGGACCTGGAGGACGCCTGCGCCCCGCTTGCCAAGCCCGAGGCGCGGCACACCATCGTGAAGTTCCTGAACGAGGGCGACTGGACCGGCAAGACGCGGGTCGTGCGGGTGAACGACTGGACGACGCACTGGACGTACCGCGATGTCGTCACGGTCGTCGAGGGCGCGGGCCAGAACCTCGACTGCATCATGCTGCCCAAGGTCCAGGACGCCCAGCAGGTCGTCGCTCTCGACCTGCTGCTGACGCAGATCGAGAAGACGATGGGCTTCGAGGTCGGCAAGATCGGCATCGAGGCGCAGATCGAGAACGCGAAGGGGCTCGTCAACGTCGACGAGATCGCCGGGGCCTCACCGCGTGTAGAGACCATCATCTTCGGCCCGGCCGACTTCATGGCCTCCATCAACATGAAGTCGCTGGTCGTGGGCGAGCAGCCGCCGGGCTACCCGGCGGACGCGTACCACTACATCCTGATGCGCATCCTGATGGCCGCCCGTATGCACGACCTCCAGGCGATCGACGGCCCCTACCTCCAGATCCGCAACCAGGAGGGCTACCGCGAGGTCGCCCGGCGCGCCGCCGCCCTGGGCTTCGACGGCAAGTGGGTGCTGCACCCGGACCAGGTCGCCGCGGCCAACGAGATCTTCTCGCCCTCCCAGGAGGACTTCGACCACGCCGAGCTCATCCTCGACGCGTACGAGTACTACACGTCCGAGGCGGGCGGCAAGAAGGGCTCCGCGATGCTCGTTGACGAGATGATCGACGAGGCCAGCCGCAAGATGGCCCTGGTCATCTCGGGCAAGGGCCGGGCGGCCGGCATGCAGCGCACGTCCAAGTTCGAAGCCCCGGAGGCCTGAGCACCATGCAGTTCGGACGCACGTACGAGGAGTTCGAGGTCGGCGCGGTCTACAAGCACTGGCCCGGGAAAACGGTCACGGAGTACGACGACCACCTCTTCTGTCTCCTGACCATGAACCACCACCCCCTCCACATGGACACGAACTATGCGGAGCGGACGACGGACTTCGGCAGGAACGTCGTCGTGGGCAACTACATCTACTCGCTGCTGCTCGGCATGTCCGTCCCGGACGTCTCCGGGAAGGCGATCGCCAACCTCGAGATCGAGTCGCTGAAGCACGTGGCGCCGACCTTCCACGGCGACACGATCTACGGCGAGACCACGGTCCTCGACAAGACACCCTCGAAGTCGAAGAGCGACCGCGGGATCGTCTACGTCGAGACCAAGGGCTACAAGCAGGACGGCACGCTGGTGTGCGTGTTCCGCCGCAAGGTCATGGTGCCGACCGAGACGTACATCAAGGAGCGCGGGGGCGAGCAGCCCGGCCGTCCGGAACTCACCGCACCTGCGGACAAGAAAGCGGAGAAGTAGCCATGGCGCGACTCGCCCAGACCGCCGGTCTCACCGACGTCCAGCAGGAGATCCTCTCCACCGTCCGCGACTTCGTGGACAAGGAGATCATCCCGGTCGCGACCGAGCTGGAGCACCGCGACGAGTACCCCCAGCAGATCGTCGACGGCCTCAAGGAACTGGGCCTGTTCGGCCTGATGATCCCCGAGGAGTACGGGGGCCTGGGCGAGTCCCTCCTCACCTACGCGCTCTGCGTCGAGGAGATCGCCCGCGGCTGGATGTCGGTCTCCGGCATCATCAACACGCACTTCATCGTGGCGTACATGCTCAAGCAGCACGGCACGCAGGAGCAGAAGGACCACTTCCTGCCCCGGATGGCACTGGGCGAGGTGCGCGGCGCGTTCTCGATGTCGGAGCCGGCTCTCGGCTCGGACGTCTCCGCGATCACCTCGAAGGCGGTCAGGGACGGCGACGAGTACGTCCTGAACGGTCAGAAGATGTGGCTGACGAACGGCGGCTCGTCGAACCTGGTGGCCGTGCTCGTACGAAGTGACGAAGGACACCCGGAGGGCACCGCGCCCCACAAGTCGATGACGACCTTCCTGGTCGAGAAGGAGCCCGGCTTCGGAGAGGTCCGCCCCGGCCTCACCATTCCCGGGAAGATCGACAAGATGGGCTACAAGGGCGTCGACACCACCGAGCTCATCATGGACGGACTGCGCGTTCCGGCCAATCGGGTACTCGGCGGCACCACTGGCCGAGGGTTTTACCAAATGATGGACGGAGTCGAGGTCGGCCGCGTCAACGTGGCGGCACGTGGTTGCGGTGTCGCACAGCGTGCGTTCGAGCTGGGTGTCTCGTATGCCCAGCAGCGTCACACTTTCGGCAAGCCGATCGCGCAGCACCAGGCCATCCAGTTCAAGCTGGCCGAGATGGCCACCAAGGTCGAAGCGGCCCATGCAATGATGGTGAACGCGGCCCGCAAAAAGGACTCCGGGGAACGAAACGACCTCGAGGCGGGGATGGCGAAGTACCTCGCCTCCGAATACTGCAAGGAAGTGGTCGAGGACGCCTTCCGGATCCACGGCGGCTACGGCTTCTCCAAGGAATACGAGATCGAGCGCCTCTACCGCGAGGCACCGATGCTGCTGATCGGCGAAGGTACCGCCGAAATCCAGAAAATGATCATCGGGCGCCGACTGCTCGAAGAGTATCGACTCCAGGGTTAAGCAGGGCTGGATGTCCTGGTACGGGGTGTTTTCTTCGAGAAGAAGATCACACCCCGTCAACACTCTTCGGCCGCCGACTCGGCTTCCTGGCTTGCCCAGTTGCGGCCCACGCCCGGTACGATCCCGGGAAAGCCGCCGTCCCCCGTTCCAGCGCGGCATCATCCGCTACGAAGGTCATCCATGCCCCACAGCCAAACCTCTGCACCTCGCGACAGCCTGGTCGGCGTACGCCTTGCGCGCGGAGCATCGCCGTGGCTTCTCCCGACCGTCGCCACCGCAGCACTCAGTCTGGCCAAGGCGCGCCGCTCCGGCGCCGCCAAGGCCGTGGCCGTACCCGCCACCGCGCTCGCGGCGGGCATGCTGTGGTTCTTCCGCGACCCCGAGCGCGAGATCGCCCCGGGCCGGGTCATCTCGCCCGCCGACGGTGTGGTGCAGAGCATCATGCCGTGGAAGGACGGACGCACCCGCGTCGCGATCTTCATGAGCCCTCTGAACGTCCATGTCAACCGCGCGCCGCTCTCCGGCACGGTGACCTCGGTCGAGCACATCCCCGGCGGGTTCGTTCCGGCGTTCAACAAGGAGAGCGAGAACAACGAGCGCGTCGTCTGGCATTTCGACACCGAACTCGGTGACATCGAGATGATCCAGATCGCCGGCGCGGTCGCCCGCCGTATCGTTCCTTATATCCCGCAAGGTACGAAGGTCGAGCAGGGCGACCGGATCGGTCTCATCCGCTTCGGCTCGCGCGTCGACATCTACCTCCCCGAGGGTGTCGAGGTCGATGTGGAAGTCGGTCAGAAGACCGTGGCTGGGGTGACTCGAATTGACCGTGATTGATCCTGAGACTCAGGCCGGCTGGGTGCCGGAGGCCGACGAGGTGGACGACGAGGAGGAGATGCCCCTCTCTCTCCGCCTCTCAATAGCGGACACCCTCACCCTCGGCAACGCCACGTGCGGCTTCATGGCGGTGTACTTCACCACCACGGGCATTCTGATCCCGCACCTCACCGGCAGCCAGGAATCGGGCATGGCGCGCCACAGCGCCGCCACGGCCGTCATCCTGATGCTCTGCGCCGCGGTCTTCGACCTCTTCGACGGCCTCGTCGCCCGCAAACTGCGCTCCTCCCCCATGGGCGCGGAACTGGACAACCTGTCGGACCTGATCAGCTTCGGTCTGGCGCCCGCGTACTTCGTCCTCGTCTATGGCATGGTCGCGGACGACGCGCACCAGAGAATGGCGGCGCTCGGCGCGATCGTGGTGTTGCTCGCGGTCGTCCTCCGCCTCGCCCGCTTCTCCTGTGTCACGGTGAAGGACGGCACGTTCCAGGGCATGCCATCGCCGTTCGGAGCGCTGACGGTCGTCTCGATCGTGCTCCTGGAGCTGCCCTTCGCGGCGACGCTGATGGCGATCCTCGGCACGGCGTGGCTGATGGTGAGCCGGGTGGAGTACCCGAAGCCGCGGGGCCGCCTCGCGGTGGCGATGCTCTCCTGGATCGTCCTGTCCATGGGTCTGCTGGCGGCGTGGGCCTTCGACGCCCCCAGCGGTCAGCTCCTGCTCCAGACCGGCTGTGCGCTGCAGCTCGTGATGGGTGCGGTGATTCCGCTGTTCGCGACGGCTCGGCGGGTGAACAACTTCCGCGACAACCGGCGTGAGGCACGGGCGGCGCAGCTGCCGTAGCTTTGCCTCGTACACGCCCGAAGGGGCCCGAACCGGACAACCGGTTCGGGCCCCTTCGTCGTACCTCGTCGTACCTCGTAGTCCCTGGGACGGACCAGGTCAGGCCAGGTCAGGTCAGGAAGTCACGGGCGATGTTCTGGGCCACCGTCTCCAGGATCGGCCCCGCGTCGGAGATGCATCGCGCGATGTCGGGCTCGACCTCCGTGAGGGGGTACGCGCGCCGGATGCCGGCCCTGCCGAGCGCCTCCGGTCGCAGTGCCAGGCGCCCGCACACCGCGACGACCTCCTTGCCCGCGGCACGGGCGGCCGCGGCCACCCCCGCCGGAGCCTTGCCGTGGAGGGTCTGTTCGTCGAGGGACCCCTCACCGGTGATCACCAGGGTGGCCCTCTCCAGCGCGGGCGCGAAGCCGAGGACATCGAGCATCACCTCGATACCGGGACGGAACCGGGCGCCCAGGACCAGCGCGCCGTAGCCGATGCCACCCGCGGCTCCCGCCCCCGGCGCCGCGGCGTACTCCGTGGCGCTGGACCCGATCGACTTCTCCAGAACCGCGGCGAAGTGTCCGAGGGCCGCGTCCAGGATCTCCACGTCGTCGGGGCTCGCCCCCTTCTGGGGGCCGTACACGGCGGGCGCGCCCTTGGGCCCGGTGAGCGGGTTGTCCACGTCGCTGGCGAGGACGAAGTCCACGGAGGACAGCCGGGGGTCCAGGCCGGACAGGTCCGCGGTCGCCACGTCACTCAGCGCCGCACCGCCGGGAGCCACCGGCTCCCCCTCCGCGTCCACGAACCGCGCCCCGAGCGCGGACAGCATCCCCGCCCCGCCGTCCGTCGTCGCGCTGCCGCCCACACCGAACACGATCGTCCGGGCCCCGGCGTCCAGCGCGGCCCGCAGGAGCTCCCCGGACCCGTACGTGGAGGATGTCAGCGGCGCGAACACCCCGGCGGGCAGCCGCTGCAATCCGCTCGCCTCCGCCATCTCCACCACCGCGGTGTCGCCGCGCAGCGCGAAGGCTGCGGTGAGCTCGTCGCCCAGCGGGCCGGCGACGCGCACCTCCCGCCGCTCGAACCCGGCCGCGACCGCCGCGTCCACGGTCCCGTCGCCGCCGTCGGCCACGGGCAGCGCCTCGACCTCGACACCCGGCACGACGCGGCGCAGCCCGGTCATGACGCGCTCCGCGACCTGCACGGCGGTCAGCGACCCCTTGAACTTGTCCGCGGCGATCAGCACCCGCGGAACACGCCCGGTGCCCGCACGTGTCGTCTTCACAGCAGAGTCCGCCACCTTGCATTCCCCTTGCTTTCCGGCCTCGCACACGTCAAGGCAGTCGCGCCGCTGCGACCTTAACCGGCGGACGCCCCCGCCGTCATGCCCGACCGGCCCGTGGAACACCGCGCGCTCATGCCCGGAATTGGGTAAACCGGAGCTATGACCCCTGTGGGCACCGAACTCGCGGACCGCGTTCTCGGGGGCTGGCTGGGCCGGATCGCGGGCAACATGCTCGGCAAGCCGGTCGAGCAGGGCGACCACTGGACGCGGGACCGTATCGACCGCTATCTGCGACAGGCCGCCGCCCTGCCGCTCACCGACTATCTTCCCGAGCCCGCCACCGACGGTGACATCGGCGAGTTCGAACTGCGGCCCGAGTGGCGGCAGTGCGTGCGCGGCCGCATCCACGGCAGCTGCCGTGACGACGACGTCGACTACGCGATCCTGGGCCTGCACCTGCTGGAGACGCACGGTTTCGGTTTCAGCACCGAGCAGGTCGGCGACCTGTGGCTGCTGCGGCTGCCGTATCTGCAGACGTTCACGGCGGAGCGGGCCGCATACCGCAACCTCGCCCAGGGCATCAAACCGCCGCTGACGGCGACGTACGACAACCCCTACCAGGAGTGGATCGGCGCCCTGATCCGCGCCGATGTCTACGGCTGGACCAGCCCGGGTGCGCCGCGCCGGGCGGCCTCCCTCGCCCGTCGGGACGCCGTGCTGTCCCACACCGGCAACGGCGTTTACGGGGCAATGTGGGCGGCGGCGCTGATCTCGGCGGCGTTCACGGTCGACACCGTGCGGCAGGCCGTGGACCAGGCGCTCGCCGTGATCCCCGCGAGCAGCCGGCTCGCCCGGGCCGTACGGCGGGTGGTCTCCCTCCATGACACCCGGATGACCTGGGAGGACACCCTGACGACGGTCGCGGAGGAGACGGCTGGGCTCGGCTGGATCCACACGATCCCCAACGCGGCCGTCCTGACCGCCGGGCTGCTGTACGGCGACGGGGACTTCACCCGCTCGATCACGCTGACGGTCCGGGGCGGACTGGACACCGACTCCAACGGCGCGACCGCGGGCTCGGTGGCCGGTGTGCTCACCGGCGCGGAGGCGATCCCGGCGCAGTGGAAGGAGCCGCTGGAGGACCGGGTGCGCAGCGCGGTGTTCGGCTTCGACGGGGTGCACATCAGCGAACTGGCGGAGCGGACGGTGCGGTTGGTGGGGGCGGAGGGCTGAGAGGGCGCCTTCTTCCGTTGTTTCATCCCGGATTGCCGGATTGGGGCGGTTCAACTTCGCTGTCCAAGGACAACTGCCGTTCCGAGTCATTAGTGGGGTCTCAGATGGTGTGGCCAAATTTCACGGCCATTGGCCACGGAGCTGAGATCCCCGAGCCACCTTGCTCGCACTTTTGGGTGCAGCGGCCCCCCGCCCGGCCGCACTGTCCGACCTGCGGGCTACGGTCGGGCCATGAGCACGCGCGCGTACGAACGAACGTCCTGGCCGGAGCCGTCCGGGCCTAACGGCGCAGTCCTGCGGAGAGGAACACGAGCCCTCGCGCCCCCGTAGCCGCCCCGTCGTCCCCGCTCGATGCGAGTTCTCGTCGTACCGGCCATCCTGCTCGTGGCCCTCCTGCGGACCCTGGCGAGCGCATCCACTGCGCGACCCTCGTCCGCCACGCCCCCTGCCGTCCCTGACTGGTCGACCTGCCCCAGCAGCCGCCCGCCGCCGAACTGGCCTGGACCCGCGCTGGCCCCGTACCGAGGACGTGGCGAACACCGGGCGGCCCGTCAGCCGCAGCAACTTCGACGCGATCACCGACATTGCCCAGTCGGGCCTGGATGCGGTCGGCCTCCTCCCGCAGCTCGTCCACGCGACGGCGAGCGACGAGCTCACGCTGTTCCAGCAGCCCCATGACCGACGGCATCCATGACCTCCACAGCAGCGGCGACACAACAGACCACCACTCCCACAGGATCGCCGACCCTATGCCCGACCAGCGGAAACGCTGTCCTCAAGCCCGGAAAGACTGTGAGGATGATCTGGTACCGCTTCGAGCGGTGGCCTGACCCGCGGAAAGACTGGCTTTGGTGCCCTGCTGTTGATCTGTCGGCCACCGCGCGGAGCGGCATCTGCTGCCGCCGGGCAGGGGACGTGTCCCGATAGGGGCCTTCGCGACAGGCACCATCACAGTCTTGACCTCCCCTGCCCGACGACGGCCACCGGTTCCGAGGCGATCAGGAGACAGACGGCCTTGCCCAGCATCACGCAGCCCACAGCACCGTGTCACGTCCCGGCCGGCGCCGCGGAGGAGGTCCTGCTCGGCGTCGACACCCATAAGGACTTCCATGCGGCAGCCGTCGTCACCGTCCTCGGCGCCGCATTGGACGGCCGCAGCTTCCCGGCCACCACCGAGGGCTATCACCAACTTGTCTCCTGGGCACGCTCGTTCGGCGCCCTGCACCGGGCAGGGGTGGAGTGCACCGGCTCCTATGGCGCCGCGCTCGCCCGTTACCTGCGCGCCGAGGGCATTGAGGTGACCGAGGTCAACCAGCCTGACAAGGCAGCGCGCCGGCGACGTGGCAAGACCGACGCCGTCGACGCGGAAGCGGCGGCCCGCGCCGTGCTGTCCGGTCGCGCGACCGCGACCGCGAAGACGAGCGACGGCCCGGTCGAAGAGCTGCGGCTGCTCAAGCTCGCGAAAGGGTCCGCGATCAAGTCCCGGACCCAGGCCATCAACCAGCTCAAGTGTGTCCTGGTCTCGGCCGACACTGCCTTGCGCGAGTCGCTGGCCGGGCTGAGCAACCCGCACCTGTTCAAGCGGTGCGCCGAGCTGGACGACTCGCAAGAATGCGGTCCGGCGGGCACCGCCCGGCACGTGCTGAAACTCCTCGCTGGCCGCATCCAGCACCTGACCAGGGAGATCGACGACCTGAACAAGCGGATAGCCGCGGGAGTCGAAGCAAACTTCCCCGGCCTGCTCGACACGCAGGGCGTCGGCCCGGACAGTGCCGCCGCCCTGCTGATCTCGGCCGGCGACAACCCCGATCGCCTCAGCAGCGAGTCATCCTTCGCCGCCCTGTGCGGCACCAGCCCCGTCGAGGCATCCTCCGGCAAGACCCAACGACGCCGCCTCAACCGTGGCGGTGACCGCCAGGCCAACGCGGCCCTCTACCGGATCGTCCTCAGCCGCCTGCGCTGGGACGACCGCACCCAGGACTACCTGCGGCGACGCCTCGCGGAAGGTAAGACCCGCCGGGAGATCATCAGGTGCCTGAAGCGATACGTCGCACGCGAAATCTACCGACTCATCGCCCCCATCAGGACAGCCGCATGCCCTGCAGAGCCCAACGGAACCGCAAGTTGACATCCATAGGGGCATCAACAGCTTCTAAGAAAGTCACCCAGTTCGTCCAGGCTCGCATCGCGGTGCACACCCACAGCTTCCCATGTGCCCGGGCCGTCGGCGCGACCCACACGATGGACATGCCGCCCCACTTCAGGGGCGCCCCCGCCAGCAGCCCGCCCGGCTCACGGACGGGCTGCCGCCAGGGTGTAGACGAGGAAGGAGTCTCCGGCGCCATTGCCCGACAGCCAGGTCTGCAGAGATGGGCGGTACCTCCGGCCAGAGCGACGGCCACGGCATTGGGCAGGCCGAATCCTGTGGCACGTACGCGGGTGGGGAACAGTTCGGCGTACATGGCAGGACCCGGACCGGAAGCCGGCGACATGAGCAGCAGTCCGACGGACATGGCCACGATCAACTGCCAACTCTGGCCCTGTATCAGGCGGTCGAGCGGGAAGGCCAGCACTGTGGCGTCGGCAGCGAGCATCGTCTGCCAGGGCCGCCGTCGCAACCGGTCCGACAGCATGCCCACCGCCGGCAGAGCGTCGATGAAGACGGCATTGGCCACGGAGCCGGCCCGCAGAGCGTCGGAAGGCCTCATGCCCTTCACATCGATGGCAGAGGCGGGAGCGGCGACTCCCCAGCTGTTGTAGACCGTGGCGCTCAGAGTGAGCCCGCGAGGGCAGTACCGCCAAGCGGTTGTCCCAGATCCCGCGCCTGATGGCGGACCGCTCACACGTCTGCGCCCCCTACGGCCCGGTGTTTTCCGACCGGGCCTGGACGGCGAACATCGCCCGCTTCAAGTTTCTCGTCCCAGTCGCGGTCGAGTTCGTCCGCGACTGGGACACCTCGGCGAACACCAGCGTCTCCCTTGTTGCCTACGGAGGCCAGCCACCATCCTCATGACCGCGACTTGTCCGACCTGATCGGCGAACTCGCCACGCGCAGCGACGACTTCCGCGGCCTGCGGGCCAACCGCACCGTGCGCCCTCACTACACCGGGATCAAACGATTCCACCACCCCGTCGCGATGGACCTCACTTTGGCCTTCCAGGTGATGCCGCTCCCAGCAGATCCAGGGCTTACGCTTACCGCCTTCAGCGCCGAGTCGGGTTCCGCGTCGCGCGACGGGCTGGAGCTTCTGGCAGGCACGTGCCCTGGCGTGGTTGAACTGCATGCCAGGGCTGATGGCGTACGGCTGGCACTCGATGGATTCGCAGAGCCCGGTCGGTCACCGGCGGCAGAACTACACTCCGAGTCACCGGAGTTGGCGGCCGACGCCGACGTGATCTGTCGAGGCCGCCGCCCTGGCTCGGCGCGGCGACCTCGACGGCGAACTCGAACCCGGCCTGGTACTCCGTGCCGTAGCCGGTCGCCTTGGGCGAAAGCCTTACTTGTCCAAATGTGTTCGGCCCGAGGGGGCATAGCGCTCACCGACGGCCGCGTCTGCCGGCACGGCGTCCGTGATCCGCGCCACCTGCTCGGTCGTCAGCTCGATGTCGGCGGCCGCCGTGTTCTCCTCCAGGTACTTGATCCGCTTGGTGCCGGGGATCGGCACGAAGTCGGGACCCTGGGCCAAGATCCACGCCAGAGCCAGCTGCACCGCGCTGTGCCCGGTCTCCGCGGCAATCGCCTTGATCTCGGCGACCAGTTTCAGGTTCGCCTCCAGGTTGTCGCCCTGGAACCGCGGGTTGTTGCGCCGGAAGTCGTCGTCCGCCAGTCCGTCCAGCGTCGTGATGGTTCCGGTGAGCAGACCACGGCCGACCGGTGCGTAAGGCACGATCCCGGTGCCCAGCTCGCGTGCCGCCGGGATGATCTGCTCCTCCAGGTGACGTGTGAACAGCGAGTACTCGCTCTGCAGCGCCGCGATCGGATGCACAGCGTTGGCTGCCCGCAAGGTGTCGGCGCTGACCTCCGACAGGCCAAGGTGCCTGACCTTGCCGGTCTGTACCAGTTCGGCCATGGCGCCGACCGACTCCTCGATCGGGACGTCCGGGGTACGACGGTGCATGTAGTACAGGTCGATGTGGTCGACGCCGAGCCGGGTCAGCGAGGCGTCCACGGCCTGGCGGATGTAGGCGGGATCGTTGCGGACCCCGAGACTGCCGTCTGCATTGCGCTGGAAGGCGAACTTGGTGGCCAGCACGACCTGATCACGCCGCCCACCTGCCAGGGCGCGCCCGACGAGCTTCTCGTTTTCCCCGCTGCCGTACATGTCCGCGGTGTCCAGGAACGTTACGCCGAGGTCGAGGGCGCGATGGATCACCTGGACGTAGGTCGACTCGTCGGCATTGCGAGTCTCGGGACCGTAGAAGTCGGACATGCCCATGCAGCCGAGGCCGAGGGCGGATACTTCGGGGCCGCTCGCACCGAGCTTGCGGTACTTCATTTCGGTGACTCCTAGGTATGAATAAGAGCGTTGCAGGCGGCCATTTCGCGGCGACGACCGTCGAGTACTTCGACCAGGCTTACGGCGAGGTCGCCGGGACGGCCCGGCTCAGCCTTGCTACGAGGACGTCAGGCAGCGGCCCTCGGTGTAGGCATAGGCACGGTCTGGAGCGACGCCGCCAATGAGGCAGGTGCTGCACCCGGCCCGCAGGGGCATCTCCGCTGCGCCGGCTTCTCGACGCTATCCCGGAGAAGATGCACACGCACGCTCGGAAGGGGGGAGAGTTCCCTCCCTGGCAGACCACCTCCTGGTAGGGGAATCCTGCGGGCTGCCCAAACTCACGATCCGGCAGCGATCGGCGAGGCATTCATCTCAGGTCCGCGACGATCCTCGGAAAGTCGACGGTGGTTCGGATCCCCGGCGGCGCCTCGCACACCACGGGCACGGCGTTCACCACGATGTGCGCGCTGCAGCCGGGCGAGACGGCCGCATAGTTCTCGGCGGGGACACGGGATGTTCACGCCCAGTCGCACGTCAGCGTCCTTGCTGATCCTCGGTCTGCGTGGTCTCGGTCAGTTGTCGTCGGACGTGCGAACGGCGGCCTCGGCCAGCTCCTTCACCCGGGCTGCGGGCACCTGGTCGCCCGGCGTCCCGATGTACCAGCGGAACATCTCCTCCTGGCTCAGTCCCTTGGCGGGCTGTGCCGAGAAGTACGGCTGAACGTAGACCGGGGTGCCCGGCTCGCTGCGCCAGCTGTCGGCGAGGGTGCCGATGTCGACCGCGTCGTAGCCGAGGACGTCCAGCAGCTGGCCCGCCTCCGCCTTGGCGGCCGCGTCGTCGCCGGCGATGGGCAGGGCACTGCGGTCCGGTGCGCCAACGGGCCGGGCACTGCTGAACAGGCGGGCGAAGTCGATGTTGTTGAACGCCTTCACCACGCGGGAGCCGGCGAGGTGTTGCTGCACCAAGGCGCTGGAGGTCAGCCTGCCCGCGTCCAGCTCGGCGATCTGGCCGTCACGGTCCGGGTAGTAATTCATCGTGTCGATCACGGTCTTGCCCGCCAGCGCCTCGGCCGGGAGCTGGGGATAGGCAATCAGCGGCACGGCGGCCACCACGAGGTCTCCGGCCCGTGCGGCCTCGGCGGGCGTGGCGGCTCGCGCATGCTCGCCGAGTTCGGCGACGAGACCGGCGAGGGTCTCGGGGCCGCGGGAGTTGCTGACTACGACGTCCAGGCCGGCGGCGACCGCGAGGCGGGCCAGAGCGCCTCCGATGTTGCCGCTGCCGATGAGTGCGAGGGTCTTCGTCATGGTTCTACGTCTCCGATATCAGAAGTAGCGGTAAGGGATGGTGCAGAAATTGATGGGGGTCTCAGTCGCGCAGGCTCATGCCGCCGCAGATCGACCAGACCTGTCCGTTGATCCACTCCGAGTCGTCGGAGAGAAGGAAGGCGACGGCCCCCGCCAGGTCGGCGGGCTCGCCCAGCCGCGGACTGCGGGCGTACTGCAGCGCCATGGCCTGCAACTGCTGGTCGTCCTGCTGTTTCTGCGTCTCGCCCATGACCAGGCCGGGGGCGACGGCGTTGCAGCGGATGCCCTCCTTGCCCCAGCGGGAGGCGATGTGGCGGGTCAGCGCGTTGATCCCGGCCTTGGAGGCGGCGTACGCGGGACGCTGCGGCTCGCCACCCCACGCCGCTCCGGACGACGTGTTGACGATCACCCCGCCACCCCGGGCGAGGAGGTGCGGCAGGACCGCCCGGCAGGTGAGGGCATAGCCGATCAGGTTCACCTCATGAGTGCGCCGCCACACCGCCGGGTCCATCTCCAGCAGGTCGGTGTCCCGCCCCAAGGTGTCGCCCGACAGATCGGCTCCGACGTTGTGCAGCCCGTCGACCCCGCCGAGCTCAGTGACCGCCCGGTCGACCAGCGCCCGTATCGAGTCCTCGTCTGCCAGATCGAACTCGACCGCAACCGCCGTGCCGCCCGCCTCGACGACGCGTTTCGCGGTGGTCTCCGCACCGGCGAGGTTGATGTCACCGATGACCACCGAGGCACCTTCCCCGGCCAGCCGCTCAGCGGTAGCGGCGCCGATTCCGGTGGCCCCACCGGCGATGACGATCCTCTTGCCCTGCAGTCCTCGCATGCCCCTCTCCTCGTTCCTCGGCGCCAGTTCCTGCCCGTTCCGGGGCCCTCAGCGTTCGAAACCCGAAGCGCTGGACTAAAGAATCACCATTGATGCTTTAGGCCGTGCGTGAACCTCAGTCTCATACTAGGGACTGTACATCAGTACTGCACTTCGGGATCGAGAGAGAGGTAGGATCGCCGGGTGAACGGAACAGCGCGTACGAGCACGAGAGACATCGCCCGAGCAGCCATCCGCGCCGAGCTGGCCGAGGTTGCCTTCGAGCTGTTCCGCCGCGAGGGCTTCGAGAACGTCACGGTGAACGACCTGGCCGCGGCCGCCGGTGTGTCGCGCAGCACCTTCATGCGCTACTTCGCCAGCAAGGAAGAGGCCGTTCTCAGCGCCTTTGACGCACACGGGGAGCAGGTCGCCAGCGCTCTGCGCGCCCGGCCCGCCGACGAGGACGACTGGACGGCACTACGACGCGCCCTGGACGTCGTCATCGAGTACTACCGCCAGGACCCGGCCAACGCCCTGGCCATGACCCGCCTTGTGCAGGACACCCCCGCTCTGTGCGCACGCCAGTTGGAGAAGCAGAACAGCTGGCGCCCGCTCCTGACCCAGGCCCTCGCCGAGCGCACCGGACCGCCGCAGGCCACGATGCTGGCCCTCGCGGTGCGGGCCGCCGCCGCCCTGGACTGCCTGAACATCGCCCTCGACCACTGGACCGGATCCGACGGCGACCTCGACCTCATCGCCCTGCTGGACGAGGCCTTCGCGGCCCTCACGCTTGGGCGGGACGTCCCCCGTCAGCCTCGAACCGCCCGGCGCGGGAAATGAGTCCGGGCTGCGGCCCGACCGTCTCATCAGAGGAGGTCGGGCCGCAGCCCGAAGTCACCACATCGTCTGGCATCTGTTCATCTGACGCCCGGCCGGGACCTGAGCATGAGTCCGGCCGCTGCGGCTGCCAGAACCACCACGGCGGCGATCACCAGGCTGGTGCGCAGACCGTGCAGGAAATCGGAAGGGGTGGCGAGCAGGGCGCCGAAGACCGCAACGGCCAGCGCACCTCCGACCTGCCTGCTGGTGTTGAACACGCCGCTCGCGGTGCCTGCACGCCGGGCCGGAACGCTCTCCAGCAGCACCGCCGTCGTCGGAGGCATGACCAGCGGCCCGGCCAGTCCGACGGGAATGAGGAGCAAGGCCATGGCCCAGATGGGCGTGGAGGCCGGGACCGCACTGAGCGCGGCCGAGCCGGCCGCCAGGAGGACCAGGCCTGTGACGATCGGAGGCCGCGGTCCGGTCCGCTCCACGATCCGGGCGGCGAACGGAGTCAGACAGGCACCCAGAAGCATCATCGGCAGGAAAGTGACGCCTGCTGCCGCCGACGACAGGCCGCGGCCCTGCTGGAAGTAAAGGCTGAACAGGAACGGCAGGCCGTAGAAGCCGACCATGAACGCGAAGCCGATCACGACCGATATCACCATCGTCCGCGACCGGAACATGTCCAGGGGCACCATCGGGTGGGCGACTCGAGCCTGGGCCGTGAGGAAGGCGGCGAACGAGATGACGGCGATGGTCAGCGAGACGAGGACGCGGGGTGCGGTGAAACCGTCGGCACCGCTCTCGATCGCACCGTAGGTCAGTCCGCCCATCGCCAGGACCGCGGTCACCTGCCCGATCCAGTCGAACGGCACCTTGTGCTGTGGGGAGGGATTGGTCCGGGCGAGCAGCAGCAGCGTCACCGCGCCGACCGGCAGGTTGATGTAGAAGATCATCCGCCAGCTGGCCAGGCTCAGCACACCGCCCAGGACGGGGCCCGCTGCCGCGGCCACCGCGCCGCCCATGGCCCACACGGCGACCGCGCGGGCGCGCTTGGCCGCATCGGGGTAGGCGTGACGGATCAGCGCCATTGATGCCGGCATCGTCACGGCGGCCCCCGCGCCCTGCACGAACCGCGCGGCGACAAGCGCTCCGAGGCTGGGCGCCAGTCCGCACGCCACGGATGCGACGACGAACAGAGCAAGCCCGGCCGCGAACGCTCGTCGCGCGCCGATCCGGTCGGACAGTGCGCCGGCGGACAGCAGCAGTGCGGCGAACATCAGCGTGTAACCGTCCACGACCCACTGCAGACCGGTGATGCCGCCGCCCAGGCCGTCGCGGATCGACGGCAGGGCGACGTTGACGATCGTCGCGTCGAGGGTGATGACGAAGAAGCCCAGGACGGCGGCGGCCAGCGTCGATGTTGCGGGGCGCTCGGCCGACGCCTCACCTGGGGTGACGGACCGGTGGGAGGAAGCCGTGAGGGACATGAGGGTGCTCGTGATCCTTCGCTTGGGGAGAGTGCCGCGCGGCCAGTCGTCGGAAGGGACCGGCCGGGCGCCGCACAACCAGGCAAGCACCCGCGTGCGCCGTGAGGGAGTCACGAGTGTTGGGGGTACTGGCAGGGCCCCCTTCGGCCCGCTCCGCTGCGTAGCCTGGGAGGCGTGAGTTCCGGCAACGACGTGAGCGACGACATCCGCCAGTTCCTGACCACCCGGCGAGCGAGGATCACGCCGCAGCAGGCCGGGCTTCCCGAATACGGCGGAAGGCGCCGCGTGACCGGCCTTCGCCGTGCGGAGGTGGCACAGCTCGCGGGCATCAGCATCGAGTACTACACGCGGCTGGAGCGGGGGAACGTCCGTGGCGTCTCCGAGGACGTGGTGGAGAGCCTGGCCCGCGCGCTCCGGCTCGACGATGTCGAACGCGCCCACCTCGTCGACCTCGTGCGCGCCGCCAACGCCGCACCCACCGCACGTCACCGTCAGGCCCCTCAGCGTGTGCGCCGCGGTGTGCAACAGGTCCTGGACTCGATGACCGGCGCCGCGGCGTTCGTGCGCAATGGGGCCCTCGACATCCTGTCGGCCAATCACCTGGGGTACGCGCTGTACTCGCAGGTGTTTGAAAACCCGGCCCGTCCTGCCAACCTCGCCCGGTTCGTCTTCCTCGATGCCCGCTCTGCCGACTTCTACCGGGACTGGGACCGCATCGCCCACGACGCCGTCGGCAGCCTCCGCGCGGAAGTGGGGCGCAATCCGTCCGATCGGGCCCTGGCCGAACTGATCCGCGAACTGTCCGCCGGCAGCGAGCAGTTCCGGGCCCGCTGGGCCGCGCATGACGTCGAGTACTACCGCAGCGGCCTGCAAGCCTTCCACCACCCGGCAGTCGGCGACATCGACCTCGACTATGAGGCCCTGGAGGTCCCGGCCGACCCGGGTCTGACGATCGTGGCTTACACCGCCGAACCGAACTCGGACGCGGAAAAGTCACTGAATCGGCTCGGCAGTTGGGCCTCGGCGCCAGCCGCGACCTCCCAGGAGCGGGCCGAGGACGGTCGGGCAGCCGAGGAGTAACCGGACTGTTTGGGCTCTTGGGAGGGAGAGTTTTCTCCCTGGATAGAACTTCCCCAGGCTGGAATTCTCCCCTTTACGAGGACGAACGAAGAAGCCATGGTCTTTGACGCGACCGCAACGGAACGGCGTGCAAACACCCCGGCCATACGCGTGGGAGAAAGTCCCGCGATTTCGATATCCCGCGCGGACCGGACGAGATCTGAAGTACGGAGACACACCGTGGCCACACCGGACAGGCCGGCACCCACCGCCCCGATCGAGCCTCACGACGCGACACCACAGCCATCGGCACACACGCGGATCATGTCCCGCGGACTGACCTTTCTCTTTGCGGTGGCCGGTGGTGTGGCGGTCGGAAACCTGTACTGGGCACAGCCGCTCCTCGACTTCATCGCCGAGGATCTACACACCTCCACCGCGGCCGCAGGCTGGCTCATCACCGCGACCCAGATCGGATACGCGGCCGGGATCCTGCTGATCGTGCCGCTCGGCGACGTACGCGATCGGCGCCGGCTCATCCCGGTGATGCTGCTCTGCTCAGCGGTCGCGCTCGTGCTGTGTGCGCTTGCACCGTCGTTCGCGGTGTTCCTTGTCGCGATCACCCTGCTCGGGGTGACGACCGTCTCCGGGCAGCTGCTCACTCCGCTCGCCGGTGACCTCGCCGACGACGACAACCGGGGCAGGGTGGTCGGAACCGTGGTGTCGGGCCTTCTCACCGGCATCCTGGCGTCCCGGACGATCAGCGGGCTCGTCGCGGAGTACGCGGGATGGCGCACGATCTTCGCCGCCGCGGCGGTCGCCGCTGTCCTCTTCGCCGTACTCCTGTACCGGGCGATCCCACCGGTCGCGCCGAAGGCACACATGGCCTACCCGGCACTCATCGCCTCCGTCGGGTCGGTGATCCGGCGTGAGCGGACGGTGCGGTGGACGCTGGTGCTCGGGGCGACCGGGTTCGGCGTGTTCACGATGTTCTGGACAGCGCTGACGTTCCTGCTCAGCGCCCCACCATTCGACTATCCGGTGTCCGTCATCGGGCTCTTCGGGCTCGCGGGCCTCGCAGGTGCGATCGCGGCCCAACGAGCCGGCGGCCTCCATGACCGCGGCTGGTCGGTACCCGCGACCGGCGTGGCATGGGCGCTGGCCCTGTCCGCCTTCGTCGTCGCGGCGTTCGCGGGTCACTCGGTCGCGCTCGTCCTCGTCGCGATCGTCCTGCTGGACATCGCCATCCAGGCCGTGAACCTGCTCAACCAATCCCGGATGTTCGCCGTCTCCAGTGAAGCCCGCAGCAGGCTCAACACAGCCTTCGTGACGAGCAACTTCATCGGCGGCGCTTTCGGTTCCGCCGCTGCCTCGGTGCTCTGGTCCGTGGGCGAGTGGAAGGCTGTGAGCATCGCAGGCATGGCGCTGTGTGCCTTCGCGCTCGCCGTGTGGGCGGCGGGACGCCGAGGCCCGCTCCTCGTGGCGCCGGCGCCGCCTCGCTGAACGCCTGCTCGTGGGGCGGACAGGTCCCCGTCCGCCCCACGCCCGGCTCCCAAATCGGTGCTGCAGTCCAGCCGTCAGCCCTTGGTGCCTGGGGCAGGCTGGCCTTGACTGCTCCCGGCGGCCCATGAGGCGAGGATGCGCAGACCGTCGTGGGTAGGCGTGCCGGGCTCCGCGGTCCAGATGACCAGTTGTTGCTCGGGGTCGGACGTGCAGGTGAGGGTGTCCCATTCGAGGGTGAGAGTGCCGGCGATCGGGTGGTTGAGGGTCTTGGCTCCCACGGTGCGGGCGGACACATGGTGCTCGGCCCACCACTGGCGAAAGTCCCCGTCCCTCTCGGACAGTTCCCTGACCAGGGCGGTGAGCCGTGCGGAGCCGGCATTGTGAGCCGCCTCCATACGCAATTGGGCGACGGTCATGCGGGCCGTGGCCTCCCAGTCCGCGTAAAGCCCCTTCATACGGTCGCTGAAGACCATCTTCGCGTAATTGCGGTCCTTCTCCGGGATCTGCCCGAAGTCGCCGACCAGGGCCGCAGCCAACGGATTCCACGCCAGGACGTCCATCTGACGTCCCAGAACCATGGCCGGGATCGAGCTCATATCGTCGAGCAGCCGCTGAAGCTGCGCGTTGACCTGCTGCACCTCCTCCCGCCGCGACCTGCCTGACTCCTTCCCCGCCAGCTGGAACACGTACTCGCGCTGGTCCTCGTCCAGCCGCAGGACACGCACGATGGCGTCGAGCACCTGCTCGGACACCTGCATGCGCCCCTGTTCCAGGCGGGTGTAGTAATCGGTGCTGATGGCGACCAGCCTGGCCACTTCCTCCCGGCGCAGGCCGGGAACACGCCGTGGCGACCCGGAGTCGGGCAGCCCCACGGACCGGGGGTCCAGCTCCGCGCGTCGGGCCTTGAGGAACTCGCCTAGCTCATGAGCTGCGCTGCGCGTCATATCACCCATCTTTGCAGGAAACGACGACTGCGTCGGCCCACGCGTCAGAAAAGAACCTGCATGCCACAGATGAGCATGCGATCCATACACAGGACAGGATCTTATGCCGCCGTGTGTGCGGCCCGCGAAGGGACCGGGGTCGCAGGAGCAGAGCGGTGGATGGATCCGGAACCGCAGGTGAGGGGTAGGCCCGTGCCGTCGTTCGTGCGGGCGATGATCTCCGCGGTGATCGAGACAGCCGTCTCTTCGGGGGTGTGGGCCCCGAGGTCCAGGCCGATCGGGGAGCGGAGGCGGGCAAGCCGGTCCTCCGGTACACCGGCCTCACGCAGCATTTCCAGACGGCGCTTATGGGTACGCCGGGAGCCCATCGCTCCCACGTACGCCACTGGGAGGCCAAGGGCGAGGCGGAGCAGGGGGATGTCGAACTTGGCGTCGTGGGTGAGGACGCAAACGGCGGTACGGGCGTCCACCGCCGTGCGCTTTAGGTAACGGTGCGGCCAGTCGACGACGACCTCGTCCGCATGTGGGAAGCGCGCGGAAGTAGCGAAGACGGGCCGGGCGTCGCAGACGGTGACCCGGTACCCGAGGAATCGGCCGGCCTGGCTGAGCGCGGCGGCAAAGTCGACCGCACCGAAGATCAGCATGCGGGGGCTGCGCGCGTGGGCGTGGACGAGAACGGACAGCTTCTCGGGGCAGGTGGCAGCGTCCCCGCCGACCTCGATACGGCCGCTGCGCCCGGCCCGGAGTAGCGCCCGGGCCTGTGCCGCCACTGCCCGGTTCGCACCGTCGCCGCCCAGACTTCCCTCGTGCGCACCACTCCCGTCGGGGATAGTGAGGACGCGACCGACGATCTCTCCCGGGCCGTCGACGACCTGGGCGATGGCGACGGGACGGCCCTGCACCACGGTTTCGAGGGCCGCGCTGAGAAGGGGCTGGTCCCCTGGCTCCACGCGGTGCACCAGTACGTCGAGCTCACCCCCACAGGTCAGCCCCACGGCGAAGGCGTCGTCGTCGGAGTAGCCGAAGCGGGCTCTCACCGGGGTGCCGCCGTCCTCCAGTACTTGTCGGCACAGCTCGTAGACCGCTCCCTCGACACAGCCTCCCGAGACGCTGCCCACCACGGTGCCGTGAGTGTCCAGGGCCAGCGCGGTGCCGACCGGCAGGGGCGCACTGCCACTGACGCCGACGACGGTGGCGAGGGCGAAGGGCCGGGCCTCGCGGCACCAGAGGTGCAGCGTCTCCGCGATGTTCAGCATGAACAGTCTCCGTGCGTGGCGGCGTGGACGCATGGTTGGACGGGCCGCCGCCGCGCCGCGGGGGAACGGAGTACGCGGCGGCGGCCCTGAGGTCCGGCGGCCAGGCGTGGAGGGCCACCGGACGTTCGGAGGAGGACTCTGGCGCTCAGAGCAGAGTCTCGGCAGTGATGGGCAATTCGCGGATGCGGCGTCCGGTGGCGTGGAAGACCGCGTTGGCGATGGCGGGTGCCACGCCGACGTGGACGACCTCGCCGAGGCCCTTGACGCCAATGGGGTCGGCCTCGCGGTCGTCGCCGTCGAGGTAGATCGCCCGGAGGTCCGGGACGTCGGCGTTGACGGCTACCAGGTAGTCGGCGAGGTTGGCGTTCACGATCCGGCCGTCGCGGTGGTCGGTGACCGTGTGTTCCAGCAGGGCTGTGCCGATGCCGCCGACCATGCCGCCGAGCGCCTGGCTGTCGGCAAGCTTGGGGCTGATGATCCGGCCCGCGTCGTACACGCCGAGCACTCGCCGCACCCGTACCAGCCCCAGTCGGGCGTCCACGGCGACCTCGGCGAACGTCGCGCCGTAGGCATACATGGAGAACCGCTCCGGACCGGACGGCGGGGCGAAGGCACCGGCTGCTTCGAGGTGGGGCCGGTCGTTGCGGGACAGAAGCCGCTGGTACGTCTCACCGCGTGCGGGGGTGCCCTTCACGTGCAGCCGACCGCCACGGACCACGACGTCGGCGGGGGCGACGCCGTACAGCGGCGATTCCTCGTCCTCGACGGCGAGCTTGATTGCCTGCTGTCGCAGCTTGTCGCAGCCGTCCTGGACGGCGGAGCCGACGCTGGCCATGGTCATCGAACCGCCGTGCGGCGGGGTCGGCGGCATGAGTGAGTCGCCGAGCCGGAACGTCACGTTGCGCATGCTCAGGCCAAGGGCGTCGGCGGCGACCTGGGTCATGGAGGTGTAGGTGCCAGGACCCATGTCGCTGGTGGCGGCCTCGACCACGGCGGTGCCGTCGGCGTCGAGCCGGACGTGGGCCTGGGCTGCGTTGCGCAGGGTGTCGTAGACGCCGGCCGCCATGCCCGTACCGATCAGCCAGTCGCCGTCGCTAGTCGAACGCGGCTTGGGGTTGCGCCGGTGCCAGCCGAACTCGCTGGCGCCGGTGGTGTAGCACTCGCGCAGGCGCCGGGTGGAGAACGGCAGGCCGGTGGACTCGTCGTCGGCGGGTTCGTTGCGCCGGCGCAACTCGATCGGGTCGACGCCGAGTTCGTGGGCGAGTTCGTCCATCGCCGACTCGATGACGTACGAGGCCGTGGCGTAGCCGGGGCCGCGCATGTACAGCGGGGTGTTCACGTCCAGCGGCACAGTTCGGTACGCCTGGCGGACGTTGGGCATGCTGTAGAGCATCTGTCCCGCCGCCAGGATGGACTCCTGGAAGTCCTCGTAGGTCGAGGTCTCGGCACGGATGTCGTGGACCATCGCGGTCAGACGGCCGCGCCGGTCGCTGCCCAGCCTCACTTGGTACTCGTACGCGGGCCGGAAGCCCGTCCCGAAGTACAGCTGCCTGCGCGACAGAACGAGCTTGACCGGTCGGCCCACCTCACGCGCGGCGACCGCCGCCACGGTGACGTGCGGCCAGGCCCGCAGTCCGCTGCCGAAGCCGCCACCGACGAACGGCGAGATGACGCGCACCGAGTCGAGCCCGACGCCGAACACGGCGGCGAGTTCCGTCTGCGTGCCGACAACCCACTGGGTCTTGTCCCACACGGTGAGTTGGCCGCCGTCCCAGCGGGCGATGGTCGCGTGCGGCTCCATCGGGTTGTGGTGGTTGCGGGCGGCCCGGTACGTCATCTCCAGCCGTACGGCGGCGGATTGCAGTGCCTTGTCCGTGTCGCCGCGCGCATACGTCACGGGGTCGTGGGCGGAAGCCTTGGTCAGATCGGTCGAGGGCTGTTCGGCGTCGTAATGGACCTGCACCAGGCTCGCGGCGTGCTGCGCGGCCTCCAGGGTCGTGGCCACCACGACGGCGACCGGCTGGCCGTGGAAGAGGACCTTGTCGTCCTGGAAGACATGCAGTCGCTCGCCGGACGGGTTGTTGGAACTCCGGTTCTCGCGATACGCCAGCTTCGGTGCGTTGAGGTGGCTGATCACCTTCAGCACGCCGGCCTGGGCGAGAGCGGCGCGGGTGTCGATGCCGGTGACGCGACCACGGCCGATGCTGCTGTCGACGACGACCGCGTGCACGACACCGTCGACGTCGTGTTCAGCGGCATACTTCGCCCTTCCGGTCACCTTCAGGCGCCCGTCCACCCGGGAGAGCGGCGCTCCGACGGCGGCCTGCGGCTGCGGGCTCACTTGCTACCTCCTACGATGCGCAGCTGACGTTCCACGGTCCGCTTGAGCAGCTCGACCTTGAAGCGGTTGTGCTCCAGGGGGCGCGCGCCGTCCGCTGCCCGCTCGGCCGCTTCGGCCCACAGGGCATCCGTGGGCCGCTCGCCGATGAGGTGGTGCTCGACCGCGGGCAGCTTCCACGGCACGGTGCCGACACCGCCGACGGCGACCTTCGCCTCGCGGATCACGCCGCCACGGATGTGCAGGGCGATCGCCGCGGAGGTCAGGGCGAATTCGTAGCTCTGCCGGTCGCGCACCTTGAGGTAGCCCGACTTCAGCGGACGGGGAAGCGCGGGGATCTCCACGGCGGTTATCAACTCGCCGTTCCGCAAGGCGTGTTCACGCTGAGGGGTACTGCCCGGACGCAGCAGGAAGTCGACGAAGGGGACTTGGCGTTCCCCGTCGGGGCCCACCAGGTGCACGGTCGCCTCCAGCGCGGCGAACGCCACGGCCACATCGGAGGGATGGGTGGCCACGCAGGAGTCGGAGGTGCCCAGGATCGCGTGGGTGCGGTTGACGCCGTGCGTAGCGGCACAACCCGAGCCGGGCTCGCGCTTGTTGCAGGCGGCCGTCACGTCCCGGAAGTACGTGCACCGGGTGCGCTGCATGATGTTGCCGCCGATGGTGGCCATATTGCGCAGCTGGGCTGACGCGCTCAGCTCCAGCGCCTGCGACACGACCGGGTAGGAGAGGCGCACCTTTGGATCGGCGGCGGCCTCGGCCATCCGCACCAGGGCGCCGATCCGCAGGCCCCCGCGCTCGGTGACCGTGACCTCCCGCAGGGGCAGGGCACTGATGTCGACCAGAGTGCCGGGCCGCTCGACGGTCTCACGCATCAGGTCGACGAGGGTGGTGCCGCCGGCGATGTAACGACCGCCGCGCCGACCCGCGTCGAGGGCTTCCCGGGTGTCGGAGACCTTGGTGAAGGAGAAGGGATACATGGCTCACCTCCCGCCCGCGGCCTGCTCGACAGCCCGCACGATCTTGACGTAGCAGCCGCAGCGGCAGATGTTGCCGCTCATCCACTCCCGGATCTCCTCAGCGGAGTGGGCGTGGCCCTCCTGGATACAGCCGACGCCGGACATGATCTGGCCCGGGGTGCAGTAGCCGCACTGGAAGGCGTCCTGGTCGACGAACGCCTGCTGGAGTGGGTGGAGTTGGTCGCCGTCGGCCAGGCCCTCGATCGTCGTGACCTCGGCGCCCTCCAGGCGTATCGCCAGTGTCAGACAGGAGTTGACCCGGCGGCCGTCGACCAGGACCGTGCAGGCGCCGCAGGCACCGGCATTGCAGCCCTTCTTCGAACCGTTCAGCCCCAAGTGCTCGCGCAGCAGGTCCAGCAGCGACGTCCGGTTGTCGACTGCGACGGTGTGGCGCTCGCCGTTCACGCTCACCGTGACGCGGCTGTTGGGCGGCCTGTCTGCGGCGGTCACCTCCTCGGCTCCGGCTGCCGGCGGTCCAGTGACCAGGCCGCCGGCCACGACGGCACCACCGACCGCGGTGGTTGTCGCGATGAACGTGCGCCGGGACGGCGCCGAAGAGGACTCTGCAGAGGGGGGAACAGCTGACTCGGTGATTTCAGAGGACATACGTACGCTTTCGAATCGGCGGAGGGGGGCGGTCCTACTCGTCGGCGTGCCGGAAGGCAGAGCCCGCGGTGTCGTCACCTCGACACTCCGAGATGCGCGGGCTGGTCTTGGCCGCAGTCTTACATCGCCCGCAAGCCGCGTGGGAGGGAGAGTTTCCTCCCCGGATGTTTCCTTCCCTGGAAAGAACTCTCCCCTTTTGCCAGTGCTCGTGTCGGTGCAAATGTCGGAGATGCGGTGGGCTCCACTCCGCTGATATTGGCGCGGTGGCCTGGCCCTCTCGTTCGGTCCACTTCGCGGTATCCGGGAAGTCGCCCGCCGAACGGGTCCGCTGAACGTACATATGACGTCGAAGCAATGGAGTTCGCATGAAAGCTGTAGGAGTAACGGAATTCGGCGGCCCGGACGCCCTGCAGATCCTGGACCTTCCGGCCCCAGAGGCAGGCCCGGGCGAGATACGCATCCGGGTGCACGCGGCAGCCGTCAACGCCACCGACACGCTGCTGCGTAGCGGGTTCGTCGCCGCGCCGGACTCCAAGCCCCCTTACATTCCGGGGATGGACGCCGCGGGCGTGGTGGAGCAGATCGGCGAGGGAGTCAGCGCCGGCCTGCAGGTCGGTGACCATGTGATGGCCAACGTGGTTCCGTCCGAGACACACGGCGCGTACGCGGAACAGATCGTCGTGCCCGCGGAGTCGGTCGCCAAGGTTCCGGCCGGTGCGACCGACGAGGAGGCCGCGTCCCTGCCGATGAACGGCCTGACCGCGCGCATGGCGCTGGACCTGCTCGGCCTTGCGCCGGGCGAGACCGTGGCGGTCACGGGCGGGGCCGGCGCGGTCGGCGGCTACGTCATCCAGCTCGCCAAGGCGGACGGCCTGCGCGTCGTCGCCGACGCCGCGCCGCACGACGAGCAGCTGGTCAGGGAGCTGGGTGCCGACATCGTGCTGCCTCGCGGGCCCGAGTTCCCGAAGAAGGTCCGTGCGGAGGTGCCGGAGGGCGTCGACGGGCTTGTCGACGGCGCGCTCCTCGGAGAGTCCACGGCTCCGGCGGTACGGGACGGGGGCCGGATCGCGACACTGCGCGGCTTCAAGGGCATCGGCGAGCGCGGCGTCAGCTTCGAGCCCGTGTTCGTTCCCGGATACGCGCGCGAGCAGGCGAAGCTCGACCGCCTTCGGCAGCAGGTCGAGGACGGTCAGGTCACGCTGCGGATCGCGAAGGTCCTTCCTGCCGAACAGGCTATGGAGGCTCACCGGATCCTCTCGGAGGGCGGTGTCCGAGGACGTCTGATCCTCACGTTCTGAGGGCGCGAACCGGACCGAAATGAACCCTTCGGTGGGCGACCTCACCTATTGCGCGCCATGGGGCAATCCGGCGATCTTCTACCGGGACTTCGACTACGGCGCGGTCTCATGAAGCTGGGCAGCCTCGAATCCGGTATCGAGAAACTGGCGGGCATGAGTGGCGATTTCACCGTCACCATCGAGCTCGCGGATTAGAGCACATCACCTATGCAGGACATCGAAGAACACTCCTTCACCGGCGAGCGGGCGCTGTTCCACGGGCGTGATCTGCGCATCACCCACTCCACCTTCGCCGACGGGGAATCCCCGCTCAAGGAGAGCCGGGACATCGCACTTCACCGCAGCGTGTTCCAGTGGAAGTACCCGCTGTGGTACAGCAAGAACATCACCGTGACCGACAGCGCTTTTCTGGAGACGGCGCGGTCGGGTATCTGGTACAGCGACAACATCTCTGTCTCGAACAGCATGATCGAGGCTCCGAAGACCTTCCGCAGAGCGAAGAACATCACGCTCGAGCATGTGGACATGCCCCTCGCGAGCGAGACGCTGTGGCACTGCGACGGAATCTCGCTGTCCCATGTCACAGCCAGGGGCGACTACTTCGGCATGAACAGCCAGAACGTCAGAGCCAGTGACCTCCGGCTGAGCGGCAACTACGCCTTCGATGGCGCGAAGAACATCGAGATCGACAATGCGACGCTGCTCTCCAAGGACGCCTTCTGGAACTGCGAGAACGTGACGGTGCGCGACTCACTGATCGTCGGCGAGTATCTGGGCTGGAACTCCAAGAACCTGACCTTCGTCGACTGCACGATCGAGAGCCTGCAGGGTCTGTGTTACGTCGAGAACCTGACGCTGAAGAACTGCCGACTGATCAACACTACGCTCGCCTTCGAGTACTCGACCGTGGACGCCGACGTCACGACGGTGATCGACAGTGTGATGAACCCCAGCGGGGGCACCATCCGTGCCAAGGGCATCCGCGAGCTGATCTTGGAGGATACCAAGATCGACCCTCGGAACACCACGATCGTCGTCACGGAGCGAGCCCATGCGGCATGACTTCGACGAGCTGACCGAACGCCGAGGGACCAACTCGCTCAAGTGGGACGTCACCGACGGCGAACTGCCCATGTGGGTCGCCGACATGGACTTCCGCACCGCACCCGAGGTCGTCGAGGCGATCCACGCGAAGGCCGCCATCGGCATCTTCGGCTACACCACGGTCCCGGACGAATACGTCCGTACCGTTGCCGCATGGTGGGCGCGCCGCCATGACTTCAAGATACAGCAGGACTGGATCGTCTTCTGCACCGGCGTCGTACCCGCCCTCTCCTCGATCGTGCGCAAGATGACGACCGTGGGCGAGAACGTGCTGGTCCAGCCGCCCGTCTACAACATCTTCTACAACTCGATCGTCAACAACGGCCGGAACGTGCTCTGCAGCGACCTGCAGTACGACGGCACCGGCTACCGGATCGACTTCGAGGACCTCGAACGCAAGCTCGCGGCTCCGCAGACCACGCTGATGATCCTGTGCAACCCGCACAACCCCGTTGGCATGATCTGGGACCCGGAGACGCTGGCCAGGATCGGCGAGCTCTGCGCCCGCCACCACGTCCTGGTCGTTTCGGACGAAATCCACTGCGATCTGACCGACCCGGGACACCCGTACACCCCGTTCGCCTCCGTATCCGACACGTGCGCGGACAACAGCATCACGTGCCTCGCACCGACCAAGGCGTTCAACCTCGCCGGCCTGCAGACGGCGAGCGTCGTCATACCGAACGAGCATATCCGCGCCAAGGTCAACCGAGGACTCAACACCGACGAGGTGGCGGAGCCGAACGCCTTCGCCATCGAGGCGACGATCGCGGCCTTCACTGCCGGGCAACCGTGGCTGGACGACCTGCGCGCCTACATCCGGCAGAACAAGGATCGCGCATCCGAGTTCATCCGGGCCGAGCTGCACGAGCTGCACGTCGTCCCCTCGCAGGCGACGTATCTGATGTGGATCGACTGCGGTGCCATCACCTCCGACACCACTGAGCTGAGCCGCTTCATACGGCAGAAGACCGGGCTCCGGCTCTCCGACGGTGCGGACTTCGGCGGCCACGGATCGCGGTTCATGCGGATGAACGTGGCCTGCTCACGCGCTCGTCTGGAGGACGGACTGACGCGTTTGAAGGCTGGTGTCGAGGCCTATCGCGCACGGTAGGGCCGCTCCGCCCGTGCCATACGAGGCACCCACTACGCCCCCCCCAGAGACAGGAGCCGAGTCAGCATGGACGGAGTAAGTACCACCCGAGAAACCACCTGCGGTGCTGTTCGCGGCAGCCGCACCGGCGATGTGGTCAGCTGGAAAGGCATCCCGTTCGCGGCTCCGCCCGTGGGCCCGCTCCGCTTCGCACCGCCGGAGCCGGCGGTCCCGTGGGAGGGCGTCCGTGACGGCTCCCGCTACGGAGCGGCCTCACTCCAGCACCCCGGCTTCCCGACGCCGCTCGTCCAGGACGTCGTGCAGTCCGAGGACTGTCTGAACCTCAACGTCTGGGCTCCGGCCACCGCCGAGCCGCGCGGACGTGCCGTCCTGGTGTGGATCCACGGCGGTGCCTACCTCGGCGGCTCCGGTGCCGAGTACTGGAGCGACGGGACGAATCTGGCCGGGCAGGAAGACATCGTCGTCGTGTCGGTCAACTACCGGCTCGGCGCCCTCGGCGGCCTCGCCCTCGACGAGGCCGGCACCCTCGGCAACAACTTCCTTCTCGACGTGGTGCAGGCGCTGCGCTGGGTGCGCGACAACATCGCCGCGTTCGGGGGCGACCCCGACCGGGTCACCATCGGCGGCCAGTCCGCCGGCGCGATGATCGTGGCCGCGCTGGTCGCGAGTCCCTACGCGCACGGGCTGTTCCACGCCGCCATCGTGCAGAGTGGCCACGGCACGGGCAACGCTCCCCGCGCATCGGCCCACCGGGCACGCGACCTGGTCGTTTCCGAACTGGGCATCGCACGCGACGACCACATGATGGAACGGCTTCTGGCTGCTGACGTCGCGGATCTGATCCGAGCTCAGCAAAAGGCGGCGGAGGAGATGATCACACCGTTCAAGCCAGTGACCGACGGCGACATACTGCCCTTGCCGGTCATCGGCCTCTTCGCAGCGGCTACGCAGCAGTCCGTGCCGTTGCTGCTCGGAACGACCCGTGACGAGCACAATCTCTTCGCCGCGATGGGGTGGGGACACGGCACCGGGCAGGTGACGCCGTTGCGTGAACGACTTGAACAGGTGCTCATCGATCCGGAACCAGCAGTGGTCGAGGAACTCATCGCCGTCTACCAGGAGCTCGCGCGCTCCGACGGCCTGGACTGGAACCCCGATGACGCGGCCTGGAACATCCTCCGCACCGACCTCGACTGGCGCGGCCCGCAGCGAGACCTCGCAGCGTTCCACGCCGACATCGGAGCACCCGTGTACCGCTACGAGTTCGCCTTCCGCACACCCGTGGACGGCGGTGTGCTCGGCGCGGCCCACGCGTTGGACATCCCCTTCGTCTTCGGCAACCTCGACCAGCCCGGCATGGCAGCCCGCACGGGTGACGACGTGGCGAGCCCCGCGCGCCGAAAGGTCGCGGCGCAGTGCACCCAGGCATGGGGCTCGTTCGTCCGCGACGGCCGTCCGGAGTCGCAGCACCTGCCGCAGTGGCCGCGGTACGAACGGGATCGCCAGGAGATCATGGTGCTCGGATCGGAGCCGATGGTCGTCACCGACCCGCATGTCCAGCGGCTCGATGTCTGGAAAAAGCTCGCCACCATCCCTCCGCTGTCGTCGTGAGAGCAGAACAGCAAGAGACGTGAAGCAAGGTGACTGGCGCGAAGGTGGGCTCGTTCACCGGCGCCGGTCCTGGCCGGGCCTTCTCGTTCGAGAGCCGGCCGACGTCTGCTCAGGCCGCTGCGTCTGATGCGGGCTCGTGCGGGTCCGCGGCCCACGAGGCGAGGAAGCGCAGGCCCTCATGGGAAGTGCTGCCGGGCTCCGCAGTCCAGACCACGAGTTGCTGCTCGGGATCGGTGGTGCAAGTCAGGCTGTCCCAGTCGAGGGTGAGATCTCCGGCGAGCGGGTGACGCAGTGTCTTGGTGCCAACCCGCAGGGCGGCGACGTGGTGGGCGGCCCACCACTGCCGGAAGTGGTCGTCAACCACGGACAACTCGCCCACGAGTGCGGCCAGTCGTGGGTCGCCGGGGCATTTGGCGGCTTCCATGCGCAGTTGGGCGACGCAGGTACGGGCGATGGTCTCCCAATCCGGATACAGCGTGCGCATGGCGGGGTCGGTGAAAAGGAGCCGGACGTAGTTCCGCTTCTTTTCCGGAATCCCGGAGAAATCGGCGACCAGTGCGGCAGCCAGGGAATTCCACGCCAGGATGTCCATGTGGCGGCCGAGAACGATCGCCGGTGTGGCGGTGAGTTCGTCCAGGAGTCGCCGCAGCTGCGGCCGGACCTTCTGCGCCGCGCGCCGACGGGGCTGGGCGTCGTCCTTTCCGGCCAGCTCGAACAGGTAGTCATGCTGGTCGTCATCGAGATGCAGGACGCGGACCAACGTGGCGAGCACGGGCGCCGACGCCTGGATTCTGCCCTGCTCCAGGCGCGTGTAGTAGTCCGTGCTGATCGCTGCCAACTGGGCGACCTCGTCCCGCCGCAGACCGGGTACCCGCCGCGGCGCGCCGGTGTCCGGCAGTCCGACGGTACGGGGACTCAATTCGGCCCGGCGGGCTTTGAGGAACTCACCCAGCTCATCCAAATGTACTTTGCTGCTCATGACAGCCAGTGTCCCAGTAGATTTCCGCTTTGTGAGGGGGAGAATTCTCTCCCAGGATCCGTTCTTCCCGGGAAGGGGAATGCCCCGGTTGAAACTCAGCTGTATTGGATCTTTACCGGGGCGAGGGACGAAGATCGCGCCGACCGGCGAGGCGCCGCGAACAACGGACGCGGGCTCGTCAGTTGGCAGTGCCCGACGCCGACTCCCCGTCTTGGGCCGCGGCCCAAGAGGACAGGAAGCGCAGACTCTCATGGGTCGGTGTGCCAGGCTCTGCGGTCCAGATCACGAGTTCCTGGTCGACGTCGGTGCTGCACGCGAGAGTGTCCCAGTCGAGGACGAGTTCGCCGGCGATCGGGTGGTTGAACGCCTTGGTCCCCCTGCTGCGTCCTGCCACATGATGACCTCCCCACCACTTCCGGAAGTTCGCGTCCTGCACTGACAGCTCGCCGACAAGGGCGCTCAGCCGCGGATCGTCGGGGTATTTGGCGGCCTGCATGCGCAGATGAGCGACGCAGGTGCGGGCGACGCCCTCCCAGTCCGTATAGAGGGCCTTCATATGCGGATCGGTGAAAAGAATATGGATGTAGTTCCGCTTCTTTTCCGGAACCTGCGCGAAATCGGTGAGCAAGGCGGCGGCCTGTGGATTCCACGCGAGAATATCCATTCGGCGCCCCAGAACCACTCCGGGAGTCACTGTCAGGTCATCGAGCAGTCGACGCAACTGCGGTTGCACTTTCTGCGCGGCACGTCGGCGCGGTCGTCCGGCCTCGCGGCCGGCCAGCTCATACAGGTAGTCCCGCTGATCGTCGCCGAGGTGGAGGACGCGGGCGAGGGCGGCCAGCACCGACGCGGAAGGCTGGATGCGGCCCTGCTCCAAGCGGGTGTAGTAGTCGGTGCTGATGGCTGCGAGCAGAGCGACCTCCTCTCGGCGGAGTCCGGCCACGCGCCGCGGCCCGTCGGTGCCGGGCAGACCGACCGTACGGGGGCTCAGCTCGGCACGCCGCGCCTTGAGGAATTCTCCCAACTCGTTGAGATGCGCGTTGCTGGTCATGCTCGCCAGTCTGGCACCGTTCGCCGGACGGCTGGGGGGGAGAGTTTTCTCCCTGGATGAATCCTTCCCAGGATGGAATTCTCCCCTTTGCGGGCCCGCGCGATGGTGGCAAGGTCGGTGACGTGGCCGGCGAACAGGACCGGTCACCGGAAAGCATTATCCCGAATGCTGGCTGGACACCCCACCCTAACGGCAGGGATGTCATTCCGGAAGTCACCGATATTCCGTGTTCCGCACGGAGGAGGCGAGAAAGACGTGAGGACGGATGTCACGTTCCTCAGCAACGGCCTGACGCTGGCCGGTCACCTCTACACGGCCGACAGCCATAACGGCCGACCACTCCCCGCGATCGTGGTCCTGCACCCCTGGGGCGGGGTGAAAGAACAGACGGCCGGCCTCTACGCACGGCTGCTGGCCGAGCAGGGCTTCGCCGCTCTCGCCTTCGACGCAGCACATCAGGGCGAGAGCGAGGGCCAGCCCCGGTTCCTGGAGAACCCCTTCCAGCGCGCTGAGGACATCAAGAGCGCCGTCAGCTGGCTGACCACTCGTCAGGGCATCGTCGACCCGGATCGTATCGGTGCTCTCGGCATCTGCACCGGCGGAGGACACGTGCCGTACACCGCCGAGACCGACCACCGGATCAAGGCCATCGCCACTGTCAGCGCGGTCGACATCGGCAGCCTGCTGCGCGACGGACTGGGGCGCACCCAGGACCCCGCGCTCTTCCGGAACATGGTCGCCCAGTCGGGACGCCTGCGTACCGAAGAGGCCCAGGGCAAGCCCGCGCACCTCGTCCACATCCTGCCTGAGGAAGTCGAGGACACCACGCCCGTCCATGCCCGCGAAGGCCACGAGTACTACCGCACCCCGCGCGGTGCGCACCCCCGCTCGGAGAACGCCTGGGTCCTGCGCAGCGTCGACCAGATCGCCCAGTACGACTCCTTCGCCACGATCCAGAACCTCGCGCCGCGCCCGCTGCTGATGATCGCGGGCACCGAGGCGGCCACGGCCTACTTCAGCCGCGCCGCCGTCGAGCAGGCCGCCGAGCCGAAGGAGCTGTTCTGGATCGATGGCGCCACCCACTTCGACCTGTACGACAAGCCCGAGTACGTCACCCCCGCCCTCGCCAGGCTGACCTCGTTCTTCGTCGAACACTTGAACGCGCCCTTGAACGCGCGCCTGGCGGCCTGAAACCGAACACGCAAGGAGCACCACCCATGGCTGAAGACAAGGCCGCCGCCCCGCAGGAACTCGCCCAGTTCGCGCCCAAGCTCGTGGAGCTGACCGACAAGGTCCTGTTCGGCGACGTGTGGGAGCGCCCGGGCCTGTCCCCCCGCGACCGCAGCCTGGTCACCGTCACCACTCTGGCGGCCCTCTACCGCACCGAGCAGCTCGGCTTCCACCTCCGAAGGGCGCTGGAGAACGGGCTGACCCAGGACGAGCTGGTCGAGGCCATCACCCACCTGGCTTTCTACGCCGGCTGGCCCAACGCCATGACCGCGGTCAACCAGCTCAAGGCCATCGTCGAGGAGTCCGGCCAGACCGGCTGACGCCTTCCGAGAACGCCCGCAGAGCACTTCATGACCCACCTCGCCATGTGGGAGGCCCTCGGCGAGGGCGAAGGTCCCGAGACCGAATGGGGCGACCTCGTCACCGACGAGGAATACGGCAGCCGGTAGACCGTCGTCGCCCCGTACCGCTGCCGCAGGACCAACGCGGCAGCTCACCACGAGAAGAGAGAAACACCATGGAACTGCTGAAGCAGCCACCGACCATGAAGCTGCCCGCCGACTGGTTCACCGGCGACGCCTACGCCGACGTCATCTACCGCGGCGAGGAGCCCTCCCGGGCCCGGGCCAACATGGTCCGGTTCACGCCCGGCGCCCGCACCGCCTGGCACTCGCACGGCCTGGGCCAGACCCTCTACATCGTCGAGGGCATCGCCCTGATCCAGGCCCGCGGCGGGCAGATCCTCGAGGCCCACCCCGGCGACGTCGTCTACACCCCGCCGGGCGAGGAGCACTGGCACGGTGCCGCGCCCGACCAGTTCATGATCCACCTCGCGTTGTGGGAGACCGACGACGTCGAGTGGCTCGAACACGTCACAGACGCCGACTACACCGGCCCGCGCGTCAGCACCCGCACGCGCCCCTGACACCTGGTGAGCCGATGGCTCCGCGGGAAGTCGCAGGAGCCGCCGGACCTCCACCTTCCACCCTCACGAAACGATCTGAGAAAGCATCATGCGCGCAACAATGATCCACAAGCCCGGTGACATCCGGGTGGAGAACCTCCCCGACCCGAAGATCGTCAGCCCGACCGACGCGATCATCCGCACCGTCGCCACCTGTGTGTGCGGCTCGGACCTGTGGGACTACCGCGGCATCAACCCGGTCGACCAGCCCCACCCGATCGGCCACGAGTACGTCGGCGTCGTCGAAGAGGTCGGCAGCGAAGTCACCGGCGTCAAGACGGGGCAGTTCGTCATCGGCTCGTTCTTCGCGTCCGACAACACCTGCCCGCACTGCCAGGCCGGATACACGACGTCCTGCCAGCACCGTGAGTTCATCAACGGCTGCCAGGCCGAGTACGTCCGTATCCCGCTGGCCGACGGCACCCTGGTCGCCACCCCGGAGCAGCCGGCCGAGGAGTTCATCCCCAGCCTCCTGACCCTGTCCGACGTCATGGGCACCGGCTGGTACGCCGCCGCGGCCGCCGAGGTCAAGCCCGGCTCCACCGCTGTCGTCGTCGGCGACGGCGCGGTCGGCCTGTCCGGCGTCATCGCCGCCAAGGAGCTCGGCGCCGAGCGCATCATCGCGATGAGCCGGCACGAGTCGCGCCAGAAGCTCGCCCTCGAGTTCGGCGCGACCGACATCGTCACCGAGCGCGGCGAGGAAGGCATCGCCCGCGTGAAGGAACTGACCGGCGGCGTCGGCGCCGACTCGGTGCTCGAGTGCGTCGGCACCCAGGAGTCGATGACGCAGGCCCTGCGCTCCACCCGCCCCGGCGGCAACGTCGGCTTCGTCGGCGTCCCGCACGGCGTGGAGATCCCGGGCGAGGAGCTGTTCTTCTCGCACGTCGGTCTGCGTGGCGGCCCGGCTCCGGTGCGCTCCTACCTGCCCGACCTCATCGGCCGGGTCTTCGACGGCCGCATCAACCCGGGCAAGGTCTTCGACCTGACCCTTCCCCTCGACGAGGTCGCCGAGGGTTACCGCGCCATGGACGAACGCCGCGCCATCAAGACGCTACTGCGTCCGTGACCTAGTCCCGCCTCCCACGGGACCGGCCGCGGGCCTGACAGCCCGCGGCCGGCCTTCGGAGCCACAAGCAATGCCCACACCTCCCCATTCACCACCTCCGCCTCTGGAGACACCGTCCATGTCCGCCCCGCTCGCCGCGCCCAGACAGACCGCCGACTCGACCACCCAGCCGGGCGGCTCAGCCACCGCCGCTCTGGCTGCCGCCGTTCTCGGCTTCTTCGTCATCACTCTCGACGCCTCCGTAGTCAACGTCGCCCTGCCCGACATCAGAAGCGATCTCGGTGGCGGCATGACGGGCCTGCAGTGGGTAATGGACGGCTACACCCTCATATTCGCCGCGTCGCTGCTGTCCGCCGGATCCCTGAGCGACCGCATCGGCGCCCGCCGCGCCTTCGGGATGGGGCTGGCGGTGTTCGTAGCCTCCTCGGCGGCTTGTGGGCTCGCGCCGAACCTGGCCGCGCTTGTCGTGGCTCGCATGGTCCAGGGTGCCGGCGCGGCCATGATGATGCCTTCCTCCCTCACACTGATCCGCGAGGCGTATGCCGACCCGGTCAAGCGCGGCCGGGCGATCGCGATGTGGAGCATCGGAGGCGCGGTGGCCGCCGCGGCCGGACCAGTGGCGGGCGGAGCCCTGAACCTCCTCAGCTGGCGGATGATCTTCTTCATCAACCTGCCGGTCGGCCTGGCCGCACTGCTCCTGGTGGCCCGCGTGGCGCGCTCGCCGCGCCGTGAGGTGCCGTTCGACTGGACGGGACAGGTCGCGGCCGTGCTGACCATGGGTGCGCTCACCTTCGGGGTGATCGAGGCCGGAGCCGACGGCCTCGGCGCGCCCAAGGTGCTCATGTCTCTCGCCGTCACGGTGGGGGCGCTGGCCGTGTTCCTCGTGGCTCAGGCGCGGGGAAAGCACCCGATGGTTCCGCTGGACCTGTTCCGCTCCCGCAACGTGCTGATCTCTGCGGGAACCGGCTTCGCGTTCATCGGTGGGTTCCAGGGCATGGTCTTCGTCTTCAGCCTTTACTACCAGGAGCAGCGGGGCCTTTCCTCGTTCTCCACCGGCCTCGCCTTCGTACCGATGACCGTCCTGTCCGGCTTCGTGGGCGTGCTGGCCGCCCGGCTGGCGGAGAGGTTCGGGCCACGGGTGCCCGTCGTCGGCGGCATGTTCCTGATGGGCGCGGGCATGACGGTGCTCGCCGTCATCCCTGCGTCCACCCCCGTCTGGCTGCTGGCAATCCTGATGATCCCCGTCGGGATCACCGGCCCGCTCGCCATCGCCCCGACCACTGCTGTGCTGCTGGAGAGCGTTCCCGCCCACCAATCCGGCATAGCCAGCGGCGTGTTCAACACCAGCCGCCAGCTCGGCGGCGCCTTGGCCGTGGCCGTCTTCGGCGCCCTGCTCGCAGGCCACGCCCAGATCCTGCACGGCCTGCGCGAAAGCCTGGTCATCGCCGCGGTGGTGGCCTTCCTCAGCGCGGCCGCGAACCTGCGGCTCCAGCCGCCCAAGCGGCTGTGACGAGCCCCCGACTCTCTCCCCCCTCACTCGCGAAGGAGACACGGCGATGACGACATGGTCGAGCGACGAACTCAACAGGATTGAAGCGGCAGACGAGTTGGAGATGGCACCACGACGGAGCGACGGCACTCTCCGCAAGCCCGTGCCGATCTGGGTCGTGCGTGAAGGCGACGACCTCTACGTTCGCTCCTACCGCGGCCCCGACGGCTCCTGGTGGCGCACCGCCCGGTCAAGCCACGAGGGCCGTGTCCGCTCCGGCGGCGTCGACAAGGACGTGGCCTTCACCGAGGAGACCGACGCGAGCGTCAACGACCGGATCGACGCGGCATACCGTGCCAAGTACGGGCGATTCGGCGGGGCGTACGTCAATCCCATGGTGGCCGCTCGGCCGACGACGCTGAAGCTCGTACCCCGATGAACAAGGCCCACGTGTCAGCCGCCGACGACCACACCAACAACACCCCAGAGAGATCACGGCGCACATGAGAATCCGACTGACCGCCGGAGACACCGTCCTCAACGCAACTCTCGACGACAATGCGACGGCGCGCGACTTCGCCTCGCTGCTGCCGCTGAGGCTGCAGATGAACGACCTGTTCAAGCGTGAGAAGTACGGTCACCTGCCCCGGTCTCTCGCCGCGGGTGGAAAGCCGCAGTCCAGCTACGAGATCGGCAACATCGGCTACTGGTCACCCGGTCCCGACGTCGCCATCTTCTATGACCACGACGGCCAGTCCGTCCCCGCCCCCGGCATCGTCATCCTCGGCGAGATCGACTCGGGGACCGATGTCTTCAAGGAGTACGACGGCACGGTCGACGTCACCATTGAGGCCGTCGGCTGAGACCCAGCCGGAAACCACCGAGATCGTCAACCAGCGAGAGGAGGGGGACCATGTTCCGGGTCTTCGTCATCGGGGCGACCGGCGGCGTCGGCTCCCGCCTCGCCGCACAACTCATCGAACGGGGCGACCAGGTGGTGGGCCTTCACCGCCGTCCGGAGCAGGCGCATGCCCTGGAATCCGACGGAATGGAGCCGGTTCTCGGCGACTTGACGTCGCTCGGCGTCGACACTCTTGCCGCCTGTCTGGAAGGTGCCGACGCGGTTGTCTTCACCGCGGGCGCGAGCGGAGCCGGCCCGCGGCAGGCGGACGCCGTCGACGGGCAGGGCGTGGAAATCGCGGCAACCGCCGCAGCGACGGCGGGAGTCCGCCGGTTCCTCCTCGTGTCCGCCTTCCCGGACGCCTGGCGCGACCGGCGCATGCCGCCGAATTTCGAGCACTACATGAAGGTCAAGCGTCAGGCCGACGTCCTCCTCGCGGCCACCGACCTCGACTGGGTGATCGTCCGCCCCGGCACCCTCACCAACGACCCCGGCACGGGACACATCCGAATCGGCGTGGCAATCCCGTACGGCGATGTCCCCCGCGACGACGTCGCCGCCGTACTGACCGAACTGGTGCACCAGCCGCAGGTGAACCGCATCATCCTCGAACTCACGGAGGGCGAAGTCCCGATCCGCGAGGCGCTCGACACCCTGGAGAAGTCATGACCACCATCGCCATCATCGGAGCCGGCCCCGGCCTCGGCGCCGCTGTCGCACGACGCTTCGGCCGCGAGGGCTACGACGTCGCCCTGATAGCCCGCGACCAGGAACGCCTCGACGCCCTCGCCGCCGAACTCGCCGACGAGGGCCTGATCGCACGGGGCTTCGCCGCGGACGTACGCGACCCGAAGTCCCTCAGCGCCGCCCTGGACGCGGCGACCGCAACCTTGGGCCCGATCGAGGTCCTGCAGTACAGCCCCGTACCGCACAAGGACTTCATGCGGCCGGTCCTGGAGACCACCGCCGACGACCTTGCGGGTCCGCTGGAGTTCTCCGTCTACGGCCCCGTCACCGCCGTACAGCAGGTACTCCCCGGCATGCGCGAACTGGGCCGCGGCACCGTCCTGTTCATCAACGGTGGCTCCGCCGTGATGCCCCACCCCGATCGTGCGGGCACGTCGATCGCCTTCGCAGCGGAAAGCGCCTACGGCCACCTGCTGCACGACACGCTCGCCGACGAGGGCATCCACGTGTCGCAGCTGATCATCCCTGGCGCGATCATTCCGGGACACCACAAGAAGGACCCCGCCGTGCTCGCGGACACCCTGTGGGCCCTGCACCAGGACCGCCACGGCTACCGGCACTACGCCGACGACCTCGACTCCTGACCCGACCCCGCCCCACTACAGCGCCCTTGCCGTAGCCCTCAGTTCAGGAGAAACACCGTGCTCGGTCTCGAACTCGTCGTGGTCCTGGGCGTGGCCGTGCTGGTGGGCAACGTCCTTGGACAGCGCTTCGGTGTCGCCCCGCCCGTCGTGCTGCTCATCGTCGGCATCCTGCTGGGGTTCATCCCCTCGGTGCGCCAGGCACAACTGCCGCCGGAGGTGGTGCTGCTGCTCTTCCTGCCGGTGTTGTTGTACTGCGAGAGCCTGACCACTTCGCTGCGGGAGATCCGCAGCAACCTGCGCGGCATCGTGCTGCTGAGCACGGTGCTGGTCATCCTCACGGCCTGGGCCGTCGCGGTGGCGGGGCACGCCCTGGGACTGCCCTGGGGACCGGCCTGGGTGCTCGGCGCGGCCGTGGCCCCCACCGACGCGACCGCTGTCGGGGTCCTGGCCCGCATCCTGCCACGCCGCCAGGTCACCATCCTGCGCGCCGAGAGCCTCGTCAACGACGGCACGGCCCTGGTCGTCTACGGACTCGCCGTCGGCATCACGGTCGGCGAAGAGCACCTCACCCTTCCGCACGTCGGTGCACTGTTCCTGCTCGCGTACGGCGGTGGGGCCGCGGTCGGAGTAGCGGTCGCGTGGGTCAACATGAACCTGCGGCGGCGGCTGGAGGATCCGCTGCTGGGGAACCTCGTCATGATCCTGGCGCCCTTCACCGCTTATTTGATCGCCGAGTTGATCGAGGCCTCGGGCGTCCTCGCGGTTGTCGTGAGCGGCCTGATCATGACCCAGGTCGCCCCGCGCATCATCCGGGCCGAACACCGACGGCAGGCACTGGCGTTCTGGCCACTGGCCACGTTCATCATCAACGGCGCCCTGTTCGTCCTGGTGGGAGTGGAACTGCAGTACGCAGTCCGCGACTTGGGCCGCTCCGACCTCCAGGACGCGCTGGTTGCGGTCGGCGTCGTCTGCGCGGTGCTCGTCGCCGTGCGCTTCGCGTTCCTGTTCTGCTCCGCCTATCTGATTCGCGCCATCGACCAGCGTCCGCAGCAGCGACAGCTCCGGATCAGCCACCGGCTCCGGGTGGTCAGCGGTCTGGCCGGCTTCCGGGGCGCCGTGTCCCTCGCCGTGGCCCTCTCGGTGCCGCAGACCCTCGACTCCGGCGAGCCGTTCCCCGACCGCAACTTCATCGTCTTCGTCACCTCCGGCGTCATTCTCGTGACACTGGTCGTCCAGGGACTCCTGTTGCCGGGCGCGGTGCGTTGGGCCCGCCTGCCCCGCGACACATCGGTCGACGAGGAACAGTTCCTCGCCGAGACCGCTGCCACCGAAGAGGCGATCAAGGCCATGCCGCAGCTCGCCGCCGACCTCGACGCCGATCCCAAAGTCGTCGAGTGGCTGCGCCAGGAGTACGAGGCGCACCTGGCGACCGTACGAGCCAGGGGAGTGGGTGCCGACGACGACCCGGCCCTGCGCCACAACCAGCACTACACCGCGCTCCGCCTGGCCCTCATCGCCCACAAACGCGCCACCGTCGTCCGGCTCCGCGACGAACGCGACATCGACGACACCGTGCTGCGCCGACTGCAGGCCGCCCTCGACATCGAAGAAGTACGGCTGTCCGGGCGCGAGCAGGTCGAGTGAACTGCGATCAGGTTCGTGAGCCCCCCATGCACACCCGCGAGAAGGGACCCACCCCCATGACCTCTCCCAAGCCCCCGGGCTTCATCGACGTCCACGCCCACTTCGTCACCGATTCCTATGTCCGGCAGGCGACGGCAGCCGACCACAGCCACCCGGACGGCATGGCCACCTGGCCTTCCTGGTCAGTTGACGCACACCTGGACCTGATGGACCGTCACAACATCGAGATGACGATGCTGTCCATGTCATCCCCGGGTGTGCACTTCGGCGACGACGCGGCCGCCCGCCGCCTCGCCCGCGAGGTCAACGAATACGCCGCCCGGCTGGCCGACGAGCACGCGGGCCGCTTCGGCTCCTTCGCGTCTCTCCCCCTGCCGGACGTAGCGGCAAGCCTCGACGAGATCGCGTACGCATTCGACGAACTCGGCGCGGACGGCGTGGCGTTGATGACGCACACCCACGGCGTGTACCTGGGCGACAAGCGCCTCGAACCCGTCTTCGCGGAACTGGACCGCCGCCGGGCCGTCGTCTTCCTCCACCCCACATCACCAGTGTGCTGGGAACAGTCGGCGCTCGGCAGACCGCGCCCCATGGTGGAGTACATCTTCGACACGGCCCGCACCGTCACGGACCTGCTGATGTCAGGCGTCCTGGAACGTCATCCCGGCCTGGAGGTGATCGTCCCGCACTGCGGCGGCGTACTGCCCGTACTCGCCGACCGCATCAACGAGTTCATGCACCTGTTCCTGCCCGCTGAGGACTCCGACACTCCCGACGCAGTGGAACAACTGCGCCGCCTCCACTACGACATGGCCGGTACGGCCTTCCCGCGCCAGATCCCCGCCCTGCTCGGACTCGTCGAGCCCGACCGCCTTCTGTTCGGCAGCGACTACTGCTGGACGCCGCCCCCGGTCGCCGACGCGCATATCGCCGCGATCGACGCCGCGGAGACGCCTGCCGAGGGGGCCACCTGGCGGTCTCTGACCACGGCCAACGCGCAACGACTGTTCCCATGCCTCGCCCGCTGACCGACCGCCGGCCACGCAGGCGCGGATCACAAGAATACGTAAGGAGTGGACGAGTTCTTCACGGACTAGCCTCAGCGAGGCGGTCCGAACAACACCCTTCCGGTACACGTCACTTGAAAGCCTCCACATCCTGGGGGCTCGCGCTGCTGGTTGGGGCCGGCCCTGGCTTTCGACTTCCGTCTGCTGGGAATCGGTCGGCGCGTTCTGCCCGTGACCACCGCAGCGCGGCACCTGCTGCCGCTGTCGCGATTGGGGTTCGCTGTCGCGGCCCTGTCCGGTGCGGCGATGTTCGTTTCCGGCGCCACGTCGGTCGGCAACAGCGGTGCGGCGCCCTGGAAGCTCGGGCTGATCGTCGTGGCGGGTATCAGCATCGCCGTCTTCCACAAGGGCGTGTATAGAACCGTCGACCATTGGGACCTCGGTACCGGCGCACCAGTCCGGGCGCGGGCAGCCGCGACGGTCTCGGCGCTGACGTGGACCGGCGTGATCGTCTCTGGTCGCCTGCTCGCCTATACCTGACCTGCTCGAACGCGATCTCTCCCCGAGGTTTCGGCAGCGGCCGTGTGAACGCTCGGATGCCGTCGAGCCACGTCAGCCAACTGGCCGTCTCCAGCCGAGAGGCACACCGGCCCGCCCGCTTCGACGGGCATGCGGGGAACTCGCTCAGGATCATACGTCTGACCAGCTGATCTTCAGCGCGATAGCCGCTGGTCAGCGCATCTGGTGAGCGCATTCACATTCGAACCGAGTCGGCAGTCGTGCGTATCGATGTCTATAGTGACACTCAGTCTCACCTACGGGAGTGTGAATCATGAGTGATCTTGTGTTGCGAGGCCGCACGGTTGTCGTCACTGGGGCGAGTTCGGGGATCGGTGCCGCCGCGGCCCGCCGTTTCACGGAGCTGGGAGCTACCGTGGCTGTGATCGGCCGATCGCCGCAGAAGACTGCCGCTGTCGCCAAGACGATCGGTGCCGAGTCCCACGTCGTGGACTTCAGCCAGCTGGACGACGTCCGGCGACTCGCTGAAGAACTGCTCACCCGCTATCCGCGGATCGATGTACTGGCCAACAACGCAGGTGGCATCTTCGCCAGCCGCAAGGAGAGCACGGACGGTCACGAGATGACTTTCCAGGTCAACTACCTGGCTCCGTTTCTGCTGACGAACCTGCTGTTGGACCGACTCGCGCAGACCCCGGGTGGGGCCCGGGTGGTGAACACGGCCAGCATGGACTACCGCAAGGGAAACCTGGACCTGGACGACCTGGACACCACCCGAAACCGCTATCGCTGGCGGAGCGTGTACTCGACGTCCAAGCTCGCCACTGTGATCTTCACCAGGGAACTTGCCCGCCGCCAGCAGGGAACAGGGGTGACCGCGTCGGCCTTCCATCCCGGCGTCGTTGCCAGCGATGTCGGCCGGGACAGCGCCATCAACGGGGCGCTCATGCGATCTTGGCTGGGCAAGGCGCTGCTTTCCACTCCCGAGCAGGGCGCGGAGCCGCTGGTCCACCTGGCCACCACCCCGGACCCCGTCACGATCGACGGCGCGTACTTCCACCGCCTCGACCGCGAGGAACCCAAGAACACGCAGGCCACCGATCCCGCCCTGGCCCTCCGTCTGTGGGAACGCTCGGCTCTGCTGACTGGCCTGTCTGCCACAAACCGCGGCTGACCGCGCCGCTCACATATCCGTAGCACTCTCGTCAGCACCTGACGGCGCTACCCCTCATCGTCGACGACAGACAAGGACGCCGGCATGGCGATTCTGGGAACCCTGCTGAAGAACCGGCGCGCCGGCCAAGCCAACCTGGCCTGGAATCTCCCGGCCCTGGCCGGGCCCGACACGCTCGACCTTCACAGCCCCGATTTCGCACACGACAGCACCGTGCCAACTCGCCACGCCGGTCGCCGTGCCGGCGGCCAGAACATCTCCCCGGCTCTGACGTGGACCGGCGCCCCTCAGGGCACCGCTCAACTCCTGCTGGTGATCGAGGACGTCGACACCCCCACCCGGAGCCCCTTCGTACACTGCGTGGCCCTGCTCGAGCCCGAACTCGTCAGTCTGCCCGCCGGGGCATTGAACGCGGGCAGCACCGCACAGGGAGTGCGGTTGCTGCGCTCTGGAATGGGGCGTGGCTACATGGGTCCCGAGCCGATCAAGGGCCACGGTGTGCACCGGTACGTCTTCCAACTGTTTGCGCTACGTGCCGCCCTTGCCTCGGCTGAGGGCGGTGCCGCTCTTGACAAGGCCAAACCTCGGGCCGTGCTCTCTGCGGTGAGCGGCCCCCCTCTGTCCCGAGGTCGCCTCGACGGCCTCTACTCCCGCTGACACGGCAGGAAGAACGGCACTTTCAGACGGAGGAGGTGTCAGCCCGAGGTGATGACGGGCTCACCGCAGTAGGCCCGGGTGATGCCCAGCGAGTCCTCGAAGACGCGGTAGTCGGTGATCAGACCGTCGACGACGGTGAAGCGCAGGACGAGTTCGCTTTCAAGCACCTGCCCCGAGGGATGAAACCGGGAGGCGTAACGCCCCGGAACGAACACCCGCCCATCGGCCTCGGTCATCGTCTGCAGCTCGAACTCGAGCGGCTCGACGGCCTCGAAGAACGCCGCGAGGGACTGCCGGATCTCCTCCGGTCCAATGCGACGTCCGGCCCAGGGTGTCATGGCCTGATCTCCCGGAATGGTCCAGATGGCGCCTGGCGCGAAATAGGACAGAATCCGGTCCATGTCACGCGCACCGAATGCCTCGAAGTAGGCATTCACAGCGGCGATGTGGCCAGTGGCCATGACGGGTCCTTTCGTCGGCATTCCACTCAGCTTCGAGGAGGCATTAACTCCGGCGATCGACTACTTGAGGATCTCCATCGGATGCTATTTCCAGCCTGCCACCCCCTCGAGGGATCACGGGAATTCCCCCATGCCCGGCTGCCCCAGCCACTGTGGCACACACCACAAGGCCAGAAAATGGGAGTGATTCTTCCAGGGAAGGATCCTTCCCTGGAAGAATCACTCCCCGTCACAACGCGAGCTGCCGGTGCAATCCTGAGCGGTATGACCCCCCATCCCCTTTTCGAGGAGCACCACAGCATGCCCGCGTCGCCCGACCCCATCGTCGCCATTGCATTCCACTCCGGCTATGGCCATACCGCTGTCCTCGCCGAGGCCGTGGCACGTGGCGCCGCTGAGGCCGGCGCCGAGGTGGTGTCGATAGCCGTGGACACCATCACCGACGAGCAGTGGGCGCAGCTCGACGGCGCGGACGCGATCATCTTCGGCGCCCCCACCTACATGGGCACCGCTTCCGCTGCTTTCCACGCCTTCGCCGAGGAAAGCAGCAAGCGCTGGTTCCCTCAGGCCTGGGTCGACAAGCTCGCCGCCGGCTTCACCAACTCCGGTGCCAAGAACGGCGACAAGTCCTCCACGCTCGGCTACTTCGCCACCATGGCGGCACAGCATGGGATGCACTGGATCAGCCTCGGCCTGCAGCCGGGCTGGGCATCCACCACCGGCAGCGAGGACGACCTCAACCGCCTCGGCTACTTCGCCGGCGCCGGCGCCCAGACCCACACCGACGCCGGTCCCGAGGCAGTCCACAAGTCCGACATCGCCACCGCCGAGCACCTGGGCGCCCGCGTCGCCCGCCAGGCCGCGATCTTCGTCGCCGGCCGCAGCGCTCTCGCCGCCTGACCTGCGAATCTCCGCACTGTCAAGCATTTCCCACTTCCGACCAACCGGACGCACCTTCACCCGCCCCGATCTCTGAGGAGCACAACATGTCCGACTCTCCGAACATCGCTCTCGCCCGCAGGCTGTACGACTCCAAGGGCGACCCCGCCGTCTCCCAGGAGATCATGGCCCCCGACATCGTCTGGGACGTGACCCCCGGTTTCCCGAACGGCGGTGTCTACAACGGCCTCGACAGCGTGGGCGGCGACTTCTTCCGCCGGGTCTTCGAGGTGTTCGAGTCGTTCTACGCCGAGGGAGAGCAGTTCTTCGAGGACGCCGACAACCACGTGTTCGTACTCGGCCACTACCACGGTGTGTCGAAGAAGGGAAAGACCGCCAAGGTGCGGTTCATCCACCTCTGGACCGTCCGCGACGGCAAGCTCGCCCACATGCAGCAAGCCGCCGACAGCCACATCGCGCAGCTGGCCCTCGAGGACTGACAAGGACCGGCCGTCCCCGCTGCCGGCACACGTCGTCAGCGGGGGCGAGCCGGGCCCCAGGGTGACGGGGAGCGCAGCCCGGGTTCTGACGGCAGATGGGAAACAACCAGAATTCCATTCCGAGAAGACAACATCCAGGGAGAAAACTCTCCCCCTCTCAGGGAGGGCGTTCATGCAAAACTGGAAGTTATGACGCGCGACCCGCACCTGAACGAACTGGGGGAATTCCTCAAGGCCCGGCGAGGAGACCTCAGCCCCAGTGTCCTCGGCCTACCGGAGACGGGGCAGATTCGCAAGGTTCCGGGCCTCCGCCGCGAGGAAGTCGCCCTGCTGGCCTCGATCAGCACCGACTACTACATGCGGCTCGAGCAGGGCCGTCTCCAGCCGTCCACGCCTGTCCTCACCGCGATCGCCGACGCTCTCCGCCTGGACGACGATCAGCGCGCCTATCTCTTCGGACTCGCCGGCAAGGAAGTCCACCAGCGTGCCGGGCAGTCCGCCCCGCAGAGGGTCCAGCCGCAATTGCAGCGCCTGCTCGACAACCTCCTCACACCCGCATTCGTCATCGGGCGCCGTACCCAGGTTGTTGCGTGGAACGCGATGGGCGCCGCGCTGATCACCGACTTCGGGCAAATCCCCGAGGATCAGAGGACCTTCATCCGGCTGTTGATCAACGACCCGGCCATGCGCGTCCTCTACGCGGACTGGGAGGACGTGACCCGCCTGGCCATCGCCCAACTACGAATGGACAGTGCACGCAATCCGGGCGACCCGCTGCTCGCCGCGCTCGTCGGCGAACTGTCCGCCCAGGATGCCCAGTTCCGGCAGTGGTGGGCCGCGCATGACGTGGCCAGCCGGGGCATGGGGACCAAGCATCTGCGTCACCCCGTCGTTGGTGACCTCATCCTCGACTGGGACACCCTCGCCTACGCCACCGACCCCGAACAGCACATCATCGTTTGGACCGCCGAACCCGGCACGTCATCCGACGACGGCCTGCGCCTGTTGGCTTCTCTGGCCACCGGCACCAGCCGATCGGCGGCCGGCAGCATCAGCTGAAGAAACGACGCCGAGGGCGGCCCGCCGGCGTCAACTCACGGGCAACACCCCGGCACGGCCACCCACGGCCGGCCGGGTTCTCCGCATGCCGGCATGCTGCCCTTTGGGTAGGGGGTCTTTTCCCTAGGAAGGAACTTTCCCCTTTTACCCAGGTTGCCGGTCCAGCATCTTGGAACTTGACCATGTTGATGGTCAGCAATTCCCTGCGGTTCAGCCGCAGAAGGGGAAATCTGCACGCTGCGCCTCTGATTTCAAAAAGCGCGCGAGCTGTCTGCAGAACGCAAGTCCACAAGGAGATGTTCGATGGCGAAGATTCTGTTCATCGTGACCGCAGCCGACCGCTGGACGCTGGCCGACGGCACCGAGCAGCCGACCGGCTACTGGGCCGAGGAGGCGATCGGGCCCTATCAGGTGTTCAAGGAGGCCGACTACGAGATCGTGGCCGCGACGCCGGGCGGTGTGCCGCCGACCGTCGACGCTCTGAGCCTTACCGCCGACTTCAACGGCGGCCCCGAAGGCGCCCAGCAGATGCAAGACGCGGTGCGTGACGCGACCGAGCTGGCAAACCCGCTCCGGCTGGAGGAGGTTCGGCTGGACGACTATGACGCCGTCTTCGTCCCGGGCGGCTGGGGCCCGATGGAGGACCTGTCCGTCGACCGCGAGGCCGGGCGCCTGATGGCCGAGAGGCTGGCCTCGGGCAAGCCTCTGGCCCTGGTGTGTCACGGCCCCGCAGCGCTGCTCACCACCGCCGACGCAGACGGGAAGTCGCCGTTCGCGGGCTACACCTTGACCAGCCTCACGAACGCCGAGGAGATCGCCAACGGCCTGGCGGAGAAGGCCAAGTGGCTGCTCGAAGACCGCCTCCTCGAGCTCGGCGTGGACTACCGCGTCGGCGAGCCATGGGCCCCGCACGTCGAGGTCGACCGCAACCTCTACACCGGCCAGAACCCCAACTCTGCGGTTCCGCTCGCCCAGGAAGTCCTGAAGGCCCTGAGCTGAGTCTGCCGTTGGCGCGAGACCTCGGCGGTCCGGGGCACCGGACCCCAGACCGCCGAGGTCAGGAGCTGCAGGCGAGGCTTCGGCCGTCGCGTACCGCCCCAGGGGCGAGATCGTGGGAGAACTCCATGCCTTGGGCGGTTACGTTCAATGAGTACGGTGATGGCGAGTTTCGGCAGCTCGTCGACGTGGATCAGCCGGTTCCCGGCGCCGAGCTCGCCGGGATCGTCGCCGAAGCAGGCAAGAACGCCGCCGAGTTCGCGGTAGGCGACGAGGGCATCGGCTTCACCCGTTCGTCTACGCCATGAAGGCGCCGTTTCATCCCGAAACCGATGGACGAGACGGGCCGGACACGCCAGCCGCTTGCGGCGTGCGTTCAGGTACCCGTAGCCGCATTGGACTTCCGCCATGGAGCGGCAGGATCGGCAAGGTTGTCCAAGATCAGCTCACACCAGGTCACCGCCGCGTTGACGGTCAGCCGGGCATGACGAACCCCGAGTACATCGCGGACCTCGAACGCATCATGACCGACATGAGCTACGGCCTCGTCGGCAGGTTCTCCGTCGGGGCGATCGCCGTCACCGACATCCTTCCCGCCCTCGAACGCGTCGTCTTCCGCATGACCACCGACAACGCGCGCCCCGCTGCCGGCGCCCTCGCGCACCGTCGCGCCGCACCCGACCCGGACTGAACCCGGGATGGCCAGGCATCCCGGGCCGCGGTGCGGCCTGTCAGCTGTTTCGCTTGGGGCTGACGCCGGATGTCCAGTTGTCACCCATGTGCTCCCGCTCGCCGGTCACGGTGACGGCGTCGAGCCGCGCCATGTCGTCGGCGGTCAGTACCAGGTTGGCTGCCTGGGCGTTCTGTTCGAGGTAGGCGATGCGTCGAGTGCCGGGGATCGGGACGACGTCGGGCGCCTTGGCGAGCAGCCACGCCAGTGATACCTGTCCGGGCGTGATCTCGTGGGCTGCCGCGATGTCCCGTACGACGTCGAGGGTGGTGAGGTTCTTGTCCAGCGTGCCTTCGGCGTACTGGGGCATGGTGCGTCGCCAGTCATTTTCGGGAAGGTCGTCGCGGGAGGTGATGGTGCCGGTCAGCGCGCCGCGGCCGAGCGGGCTGTAGGGCACGATGCTGATGCCCAGCTCCTGGGCCAGCGGGAAAATCTCGGTTTCGATGTCACGCGCCCACAGCGACCATTCGGTCTCCAGTGCCGTGATGGGGTGCACGATGTGGGCCCGGCGGATCGTGTCGGGGGCTGCCTCGGACAGTCCAAGGCAGCGGACCTTGCCCTCGGAGACGAGTTCGGCCATGGCGCCGACGGTCTCCTCGATCGGCAGGCCGGGGTCGACACGGTGCAGGTAGTACAGGTCGATGTGGTCGGTCTTCAGGAGCGTGAGGGAGCGCTCGATGCGCTTGCGCATGTAGGCGGGAGTGCCGTTCATGACGGGGGGATTCCCGTCCATCGGCGGAACGACGATGCCGAACTTGGTGGCGAGGACAACCGATTCGCGGCGCCCGGTCAGCGCACGGCCAAGTATCTGCTCACTGTCTCCGTAGAGATCGGCGGTGTCGAGCAGGGTGACACCGAGATCCAGCGCCCGGCCGATCAGGGCCTCGGGTGAGTCGGTGTAGGCGGCCGCCTGGCGGTCGGCCGTCGCGTAGCCCATGGCGCCGAAGCCCACGGCTCCGACCGTGAGGCGGCCGCCGAGAGCGCGGCTGGGAATGCTCATTTCTGTGTCCTTCGTCGATGGTGGTACCGCCGGGGCGGCCGTACCGCCGGGCGGTTCTTCAGGTGATCTTCAAGACCGGCCCTGGGGTGATGCCGTTCTCGTTGAAGGAGTCGACGGCTACCCAGTAGTCGTGGCCCGCGTTGAGGCTGCGCAGATCGAGAGCGCTCTGCTCGTACAGCAGCCAGCTGTGGTAGAGCTTGTCGGCCGCGATGCCGTAGCGGACGTTGTAGCCGTGAGCGCTCTCGCTGGGGTCCCATTCGATGCGGGCGGTGAGGTCGTCGACGCGCGCCGCCCGCGGGGTGATGGCCGCCGGGGCCGCCCCGTGACCGGTGCCGAAGACGCGGAGTCCGCTGACCGAGAAGGGTCCGTCGAAGGGCATCCGGCCCGCGGTGACCCGCACGAAACGGGCTCGCCGTGCGGGCTTGAGTGTGACAAGAGCGTGCGGGGCGTCCTCGCCCGAACCCCGGTTGTCCGAGACCGTGTGCCATTCCTGGCCGTCCGCCGAGAACTCGATAAGGACCTCGGTGGGCTGCGGGTCCCGGTAGATGGCCCGCCATGCTCCGCCGGTGTCCTCGACGTCGTCGCGCTCGGGTGCGTGGCGCGCCACGTCATGGTCGGCGAGGTTGAGTTGGATCGCCGCTACGGTGCGTGCCTCGCCGAGATCGGTCTGCAGCCACTCTCCGGGCTGCGCGGCTCCCGCCGTCCACCAGGTGCGGATGTCCTCGTTCATCGCGAGTTCGGGTCCGTGGCCCTCGGCGGACGACGACGCGGTCGTCGCTGCACGGAAGGACTGCAGCATCCACCCGGTGGAGGTCTCCGTCCACGGGTCAACGCGGCGGTCGGGTACGCGCATCGGGTAGTCCCCGAAGTTCTGGTTGCAGAAGAGAACGCCGTCGGCGTCGATGCCGGCAGGGAAGAGGCCGACGCGCCGCTCGAACTCGTGGTGCACCGAAATACGCATGGTGGCCGTGTGCCACCAATTGCCGTGCTCGTCCTGGAAGGTGCTGCCGTGGCCCGCGCCGGTGGCGAAGCCGCCGGGTTTAGACGAGAACGGGCTGTTGGGCGCGTAGGTGAACGGCCCGAGTGGCGACGGTCCCGTGTAGTACCCGTTCGCGTAGGTGTTCCACTCCGTGCCCGGTGCGGCGTACTGCAAGTAGTACGTTCCGTCGTGCCGCGTCATCCAGGCGCCCTCGACGAACGGGGAGTCACCGAGGTACTGGGCGATGATCCTCGCCCGCTCTGTGGTGGGCTCGGCCTTGACGTGGTTCTCGCCGATCCGCTCCCAGCCGTGCCGGTCGGGGGCGCCACTGATGAGGGGCACCGGTTCACCGGCCTTCTCCAGGGTCGCCGGGTCGAGGCGGACGCCGGTGATGGGCTCCTTGTTCGAGCAGCCCCAATAGAGGTAGAGGGCACCGTCGTCGTCCTGGAAGAAGTTCGGGTCCCAGAACGGGAATCCCTCGCTCACTCTGGTGAAGTCGTCCACGAGGGGGTCCTCGCTGCGGAAGACCGGGCTGTCCGACAATCGCGACGCCGCGAAGTAGAGGGCGCCGTCGATCTCCCGCACATGCGGGGCGTAGTCGAGCACGGGCAGCGTCGGGGTTGCGTGGTACTCCCAGGTGAGCAGGTCGGTCGAGTGCCAGAAGCCGGCCGACATCGAGGCGAAGAGATAGAACCGGCCTTGGTACCGGACGATGGCGGGATCGGCCGCTTCGCGGTGCACGGTCCGCTCCGCGCCCATCGGGCGCACGTCCTGATAGCGGTAGGGGATGTCCAGGGGATTGCAGATGACTGTTGCTGTACGGGGGCTGGAGTCAGCGAGCATGAGTGTGTTCTCCGGCAACTCAGGCATCTCAGGTCAACGATCCGGGGCTGTCGACCAGCGACAGGAGCCAGTCGCCGTCGAGCGCGCCGCCACTCAGGTTGAGGATCTGGTTCATCGGCAGCGAGGCCACCATGCGCATCTCGTCGCTGTCGTCGTCGGGCTCCGGTCCGCCCTGCGCGACGAGCGGCAGCAGGCGCTCACGGAGCGGTGGTCCCGCTACGGGGTGTGCGAGCCATTCGCCGACATCCGACGCCAGGGAGAGCGGCGGCCGGATGCCGTCGCCGTCAAGGTGGACACACTGTTCACGGAGCACCGTGGAGGCGTTCTCCGCGATCTGAACGGTGTACGCGCCGCCCGGGACGACCCACCGCGCATGCGAGAGATCCCAGTACGCGAACGTCCGCCGGTCCAGGGCCAGTTGGACGGTCCTGGTCTGTGCGGGTTCGAGGTGGACCTTGGCGAACGCCGCGAGTGTGCGCTGCGGGCGCCGGACGGGGCCGGCGTCCGTGGAGACGTAGACCTGCACCACGTACTTTCCGGCCCGGGTGCCGGTGTTGGTGACCGTGACGGCCGCGGATGCCTCGGCCGGTCCGTCGACCTCGACACGGACCTTGGACACGTCGAAGCCGGTGTAGCTCAAGCCGTATCCGAACGGGTAGCGGACCGGGGCGCCGACCGTCTCGTAGTGGCGGTAGCCGACCATCACACCCTCGCCGTAGCGGACGTGCTCCTGCTCTCCGGGGAACGTCAGGTAGCTCGGATTGTCCTGGAGGCGGTGCGGGATGGTCTCCGCGAGCCGACCGGACGGATTGGCAACGCCGAACAGGAGATCAGCGATCGCCGCTCCACCGCCCTGGCCCAGGAGGAACCCTTCCAGGATCGCGTCGACGTCGTCGTGCCACTCTTCGAGCGAGACCACCCCTCCGTTGGCGAGTACGACCACGGTCCGTGGAGAGGCCGCAGCAACCTTCTGGATCAACTCAACCTGTGTGGGCGGGAGTTCGAGACGCGTTCGGTCGCGGCCCTCGGTCTCCTCCGCCTCCGGGTTGCCCGCGAAGACGACGACCACTTCAGCCTCGGTCGCAGCGCGCACTGCCGCCTCGCGTAGAGCTCTGGCATCCGCGCCGTGGGTATCGAAGCCCTGCAGATATGTGACCTTGACGCCGCGTGTGGCCGCGTGGCTCTCGATGCACTCCAGCGGGATGTCGATGTGGGCTGCGTTCACGTGAGAGCTGCCGCCGCCCTGATAGCGGGGCGCGGTCGCGAACTCCCCGACCACGAGGAGGGATGACGGCCGCTCCAGCGGGAGGGTGCCGTGCTCGTTCTTCAGCAGGACCGCGCATTCGGTCGCGAGCTCACGAGCCAACTCGTGGTGCGCGTCGAGGTCCACCGTGGTCGGCCGGCGGCCGGCTGCTGCATCGCCGAGCGCGAGCACGCGCTCGGCGGCACGGTCCACTGCGGACTCCTCGACACGACCGGCGCGGACGGCTTCGACAACCGACTGCGTCGCGTGATGTCCAGGTCCCGGCATGGACAGGTCCAGGCCCGCGTTCAGTGCCGCGGGACGCGTGCGCACGGCACCCCAGTCGGAGATCACGGCGCCGGTGTAGCCCCATTCGTCTCGCAGTACCTGGGTGAGCAACCAGTGGTTCTCGGATGCCTGAACACCGTTGACCTTGTTGTACGCGCACATGACGGTGGCCGGCTCGGCCTCGGTGACCACGTGTTCGAAGGCTGCCAGATAGATCTCCCGCAGTGTGCGTTCGTCGACGTCGGCGCTGATGACCATGCGCTCGGTCTCCTGGTCGTTGGCCGCGAAGTGCTTCAGCGACGCCCCGACACCACCGTCCTGGAGGGCCCGTACGTACGCGGTGGCCAGCACCCCGGAGAGCCACGGGTCCTCCGAGTAGTACTCGAAGTTCCGGCCGCCGAGCGGGGACCGCTTGATGTTCACGCCGGGCCCCAGCAGGACGTCCACTCCCAGTGCGCGGGCCTCCTGGGCGAGAGCGGCGCCGATCCTTGCGGCCACTTCCTCGCTCCAGCTCGAACCGACGGCGACCGCGGGTGGGAAGCACGTCGCCGGTTCGCTGTGGTGCAGTCCCAGGTGATCGGTGCCGTGCTTCTGGAGGCGCACCCCGTGTGGACCGTCGGCGAGCACGATCGCCTCAATTCCCGCATCGGGGACGGCGGCGGTGGACCAGAAGCCGCCGCCGGTCAGCAGGGACGCCTTCTGTTCGAGGGAGAGGGCGTCCAAGTCGGCTTTCGCCATGGGTATTCCTTCTGTACGGGACCGGGCGTGGCCCGGCGAGGGTGGTGACGTGTGGTGAGCTGGATGTCGCGGAGGGCATGCAGTGCTGCGCGCTTGTCCGGGGCGGCTTTGGGGGCTGACGTGCGGGACGCTGGAGGCCGCCGATGGAGCCGATCGGGATCGGCACGAGCACAGGGAGTGCATCGAGGACGGGGCCGGCCCACTCCTTTGCAGCCGGCCCACGCGGCACGGTCAGGAGGTCGCCGCTTGGCCCACCTCGGCTTCGTCGAGCCGCTTGACCTTGGGTATCAGCAGGATGAGGAGACCGCCCAGGACGACGCAGCCGGCCATCAGCCAGAACCCGTTCGCGAAGCCGCCGTCGCTGTAGAACTGGGTGCCCTTCATGACCATGCCGCCCTTGGCCATGACCACGAAGGTGACCTGGAGGACGATCGCCTGGACGACGCCCTGCACCATGCTCTGAGCCCCGTTGGCCAGCGCCTGCTCCTCGGGCGGAACCGCCGCGATGATCATGATCGGCACGATGGCGGCCGTCATGCCCGTGCCCACGCCTGCCACGAGCCCCATGACGATGATCTCAGACACCGAGTGGTGGAGATGGGAGCCGAGGGCGAAGCCGGCGGCGGCGAAGAACGCCGCAGCGCTCAGCAGGAGACGGGGCTCGATCCGGCGGGCCAGGATCCCGGTCACGACGGACACCACGATGATCAGGACGCTCATGGGGCTGGTGTAGATCGCGTTGTCCGTCGCCGACCAGCCCAGGCCCGCCGACATGCCGGGGATCTTCGGCATCAAAGCGAGCAGCTGCATGACCGTGCCCACCGAGTAGACCGCCGCCGCGACCACCGCCGTGGCGACCAGTACCGACCAGACCTTGCGCCGCTTGAGCATCGGGAGCGGGAACAGCGGGTTGGCGACACGGCTTTCGACGACCGCGAACGCGATCAGCGCGAGCACGCCCGCACCGATGTAGGTGAAGATCTTGCCGCTGGTCCAGCCCCACGCGGCGCCCTGCCCGATGGCGTACACGATGGCGGTGAGGCCACCCCCGAGCAGCACTCCGCCCAGCCAGTCCATGCGGACCCGCGCCTCGCGGACGGGGCTCTCGGGGACGACGGTGATCAGCAGGATCAGGCTGAGCACCGTGGCGATCGCCATGAACCACAGAGCGCCGCGGAAGCCGAAGTCGTCGATGACCCACCCGGTGAGGAACGGTCCACCGAGGCCCACCAGGCCGAGTCCGCCTCCCATGAGTCCGCTGGCAGGACCGACCAGGTGGCGGGGGAACACGTCGCGCGCGATCGAGTAGGAGAGCGCCGCGATCGGTACGTAGAGCCCAGCTATGCCCCGACCCACGAGCAGCGTCGCGTAGTTCGGTGCGAGGGCGGCGATGGCGTCGCCTGCGAGCCCGAGCACGGAGATGACGATCATCACGCGCCTCTTGCCGTACATGCCGGCGGCCTTCACCACGAAGGGCATGACGAACGTACCGATCAGGACGCCCATCAGGCCGAACCAGGCGATCTGCGTCGTATGGAAGTGGATCGCGATCGCGGACTGCGCGTTGCCGGCCAGCAGGCTCACGATCGGGAGGATCTGTGCGGTCCACACCAGGGCGAGGAGGGTGAACGTGTGCCGGACGCCGAACCGGATCTTGGCGTTCGGTTCTGGGGTACTCGCGGGGCTGGCCAGTTTCTGGGACATGTGCGGCCCTTCAAGTAGGTGGTGCCGGAAGGTGCGGGGTTCGCCGGAACGGGCATGCGCGGGGCTGCGCATGCCGTGACGGGCGTACGGGTTGGAGCTCTGTCGGCCTCGAGAAGCGCGATGAGGGGGCCGGGGTCCAGGCGGCCTCCGGACACGGGGACATGGCGGCCGATCAAAAGCAGCGCGGTCCGGGAGCCGGGCCGGTCGTGGTGGTGCGGATTTCCGCAGAGGCGCCGTTGATCCGGTTGTGGGCGGCCATCGCCGTCCGCACCCCGGCGGTGGTGACGTGCTTTCAGCAGCCGGGCGTTCGACGGCCCGCGTCTCCCCTGCTCTGTGCGTCGACCGCAGAGTGGTCTTCTCCGCCGAGGAGGGAGCCGTGACGGCTCGCTGCATGTCCAGCGCGTTGCCCGCGGCCGGGCGATGGACCGGTGTGGTGACTGAAAACAGCGATCGCCATGTTTGGCTCCCGACACATCGTTGTGGTTCAGGTATCGCGCGGCGGCAGGCTGGAGCTTGTTAACGCGCGTCAGGAGCAAAGCAGAGGCTGTTAACGCGCGTCAATAGCGATGTGAACTGTAGGTGTCACGCGTTAATGGGGCTACACTGACCGTGACATCGACGAAACGGAGGCAGCGGTGATCGCTACCAGTCAGGACGTCGCCGACAGGGCGGGCGTCTCGCGATCCACCGTCAGTCAGATCCTGAACGGCCGCGGGGACCAGTTCGCGGCGGAGACCCGGGAACGGGTGCGTCAAGCTGTCGCCGAGCTCGGATACGAGCCCTCCGCCGCAGGGCGCGCGCTGGCCAAGGGGTCGAGTGACATCGTGATCGCGCTCATTCCCGACACGACCTTCGGCGGGAATCTTCAGGACATCTACGGTTCACTGACCGACGAGTTGTCGAGGCGGGGGCTCACCCTGGTCCTGCGGCTCTCGACACAGTCCGAGGCGTCCCTGGACCGCCTGGTCGTCGGGATGAAGCCACGAGCGATCATGTCCCTCACCCGGTTTTCCGCAGCCGACCGAGGGCTGCTCGAGCGCCGAGGCGTCGAGGCGATCGATCCGCACAGCACGTCACACCCGGACTCCAACGCCGAGATCGGCAGGCTGCAGGCCCGCCACCTGCTCGACCGGGGCTATCGGCGTCTCGCCTACGCCCACCTGCACGATGAGCGCAGCGACACCTTCGGGGGCGCTCGCGAGCGGGAGTTCGTCGCCGAGTGCCACACGCACGGCGCCGACGCACCTCGGATCCTCACGCTGGGGATCAACGCCGAGGACGCCGTGTCCGCGCTGGACCAGCTCGGCGAGCCGGGCTTCGCCGTCGCCTGCTACAACGACGACGTGGCCACCGCCCTGCTGCACGCCGCATCACTCCGAGGATGGCGTGTGCCGCAGGACTTGGCGCTGATCGGCGTGGACCACACCCCCCTCTCCCGCCTGACCACGCCGCCGCTCACGACGTTGGAGTACGACACCTCCCTGGTGACCGAGGCGATCATCCAGTCGCTCCTCTCCCGCCTGGACAAGGAGGGATCCAGCACCGCGCGCACCGAGGTTCGTTTCCGGCTGATCGCAGGCGGAACCACCTGATCTCGCCCGGCTCGCCGCCGGCCGGCCCGTAGAGGCCGGTGGCGGTGCAGAGGCGAGACGGTGATCCGTGCCCGTCGCCTCGTGGCCGGGACACGGCAGGAGAGAAACGGCGCTCCATACGGGCGCCACGTTTGCAGAGGCGAAATTTCTACGCCGAAACCCCATGGCCACTCACCGTGCGGCCGCCCAGACGCGTCGCGTCCCGCGGGAGGGGACCGCGTGCACACCCCTGGGCGGCTGCGAGCCGACTACACATGGAGACCGTATGATCCGCACGTCCTTCGACGACGGCTGGCACGTCCGGCCGAAGGTCAACCCCTTCGCCGAACTGTCCGGCCACATGGTCCCCTTCCGTCCGGTGACCGTGCCCCATGACGCGCTGATCGAGCAACAGCGCGCTGCCCCGGACGGTGCGGCCACGATGGAGGGCGCCGCGGGCGCGTACCACCCCAGTGGCGTCTTCGAGTACCGCAAGACGTTTGCCGTGCCCGAGGAGTACCGGGGCAAGCGGATCTTCGTCGAGTTCGAGGGCGTGTACCGCGACGCGACCGTGCACATCAACGGCGCCTACGCGGGTCAACGCCCGTACGGCTACTCGCACTTCCGTATCGACGCCGACCGCTTCCTGCGCTTCGGCGAGGACAACGAGATCCGGGTCGAGGCCCGCGCGCACCGTGACTCGCGCTGGTACACAGGAGCGGGAATCTACCGTCCCGCCTGGCTGCTCGTCGGGGACGTGGCCCGTATCGCACCCGACGGCGTCCGCGTCACCACCTCCGACATCGACGGCTCGCGCGCCATCACCGAAGTGGTGACGGACGTGGTCAACGACTCGATCGAGGTACGTACGCTCGATGTCGTCACCGAGATACGGGACGCAGCCGGGACCGTCGTCGCGAGCGACCTGTCGAAGGTGACGGTGCTGCCCGGTGAGCCGGCGACCGTCCGCCAGCGCCTGTACATACCCTCGCCGACCCTGTGGAGCCCCGCATCCCCGAGCCTCTACGACTGCCACGTGGCCTTGAAGGACGTGGACGCGGAGCAGGTCACCTTCGGTATCCGTTCGCTCCAACTCGACCCGGAGCAGGGGCTGCGGCTCAACGGCGAGAGCGTGAAGCTGCGCGGCGCCTGCGTCCACCACGACAACGGAGTCCTCGGCGCCGCCACGTACGCGCGCGCCGAGGAGAGGCGGGTGGAAATCCTCAAGAAGGCCGGGTTCAATGCGATCCGGATCTCCCACCAGCCAATGAGCCGGGCGATGCTCGACGCCTGCGACCGCCTCGGCATGCTCGTCGTGGACGAGGCGTTCGACATGTGGACGTCCGGCAAGAGCGAGTTCGACTACAGCCTCAGTTTCCCCGAGTGGTGGGAGCGCGACGTCGAGGCGATGGTCGCCAAGGACGTCAACCACCCCAGCGTCATCATGTACTCGATCGGCAACGAGATACCCGAGACCGGCTCGCCCTTCGGCGCGGTGTGGGGACGCAGGCTCGCCGAGAAGGTCCGCTCCCTGGACCCCACGCGTTACGTCACCAACGCCGTCAACGGCATGCTCGCCGTCATGTCGGAGCTGGGCGCCCTTCAGGAACAGGCCGCTCGGGACGGCGCCGGCATCAACACCCTGATGGCGGACGCGGGCGACGCGATGAACGCGATCAGTACCTCCGAGCTGGTCAGCGAGCGCACCGCCGAGTCCTTCGCCGTACTCGACGTGGCCGGCATGAACTACGCCGAGGCCCGCTACGCGGCGGACCGCGAGCTGTTCCCGAACCGGATCATCCTCGGCACCGAGACCTTCCCCACCCGTATCGCCGGCAACTGGCGCCTGGTGCAAGAACACGGCCATGTCATCGGCGACTTCACCTGGACCGGCTGGGACTACCTGGGCGAGGTCGGCATCGGCCGGCCCCAGTACGTCACCGAAAGCGGGCCGGCGCAGGCACACAACGCGCCGTACCCGTACCTCGTTGCAGGCTGCGGCGACATCGACATCACCGGGCATCGCAGGCCCGCCTCCTACTACCGGGAGATCATCTTCGGCCTGCGGGCCGAGCCGTACATCGCGGTACGCCGACCCGAGCACCACGGTAGGACCTGGGCCGGATCGCCATGGGCCTGGAGCGACACCGTCGCCTCCTGGACCTGGCCCGGCTTCGAGGGCGAACCGGTCACGGTCGAGGTCTACGGCGATGCGGACGAGGTCGAGCTCATCGGGAACGGAAACTCCTTCGGGCGGCGGCCCGTTGGCGCAGAGCACCGTTTCCGCACCGAGTTCGAGATCGTGTACGTACCCGGGGACCTGGTCGCCGTCGCCTACCGGGACGGCGCCGAGACCGGCCGCACCACCCTGCGCTGCGCCACCGGGCCCGTGCAGCTCAGGGCAGAGACCGACCGCCAGACCATTCGGGCGGCAGGCGGCGACCTGGCCTACGTCACTCTGACCCTCACCGACGCGCAGGGCACCTGCCACACCGGCGCCGACCGGCCGGTCACCGTCGAGGTGTCCGGAGCCGGGGAACTGGTCGGCCTGGGCAGCGCCGCCCCGTCGACCGAGGAGCGGTTCGACAGTACGGAACGCCGTACGTACGAGGGGCGCGCGCTCGCCGTCCTGCGGCCCACCACCGTCGGAAAGATCCGGCTCACCGCCACCGCGCAGGGCTGCGATCCGGTGGACGTCGTCGTCACGGTCGAGCAGCAGCCGCACGACCACCGCCACCAGGAGCAGTGACCATGATCAACCGCGAATCCCTCGTCCGCCGCCACACCGTCGAGATCACCCGCCCCGACCCGGCCCACGTCCTGACCGTCGGTAACGGAGACTTCGCCTACAGCGCCGACATCACCGGCATGCAGACCTTCGTCTCCTACCACGACCAGGCCGCGGCCCTGACCGGGCAGCGCCTCACCATCCACAACGCGACGCTGTCGAACTGGGGTTGGCACTCGATGCCCAACCCCGACGGGTTCGTTCTCGACGACGCGATGTCGACGTATCAGACGGCACGTGGGCCGGTTCGATACCCGGACAAGTTCGACATCGCCTCGATGATGGGCGGCGAGGTGGCCGAAGACATGCGCGCCGGAGCCTGGCTGCACATGAACCCGCACCGGATCGACCTCGGCCGCGTCGGACTGAGGCTGCGCCCCGCCCTCGGTGCCGATCCGGAGACCGGCCCCGAGGCGCTCACCGACCCCCGCCAGCGACTCGACCTGTGGTCGGGCACGATCCACAGCAGCTTCGCCTACGCCGGTGCGGACGTGCGGGTCACCACGGTCGCCCACCCCCAGCACGCACGGGTCGCCTTCAGGATCGAATCGGAGCTGTTGGCGAGTGGCCTCGCGGATGTCGTCCTGCGGTTCCCCTACGCCAGCGACGGCTTCTGCCAGACCTCCGACTGGACCGCGCCGGACCGACACCACTCGACCCTGGAAGGGCTGGGAGAAGGAACTGCCCGGATACGGCGGGTGCTGGACGACACGAAGTACGACGTACGCCTCGACTGGACCGGCGACGGCTCACTGGACGTTGCGTCGGAGCCGCACGCATTCGAGCTGACCGGTTCGGGGACCGTGCTGGAACTCGTGGTCGCCTTCGCCCCGGACGAGGACCTGGCAGGCGGCACCTTCACGTTCGTGGCCGACGCGGCCGCGGCGTGGTGGCGCGACTTCTGGACCTCTGGGGCGGCCATCGACTTCACGGGCAGCACCGATCCACGGGCGGCAGAGCTGGAGCGCCGCATCGTGCTGTCGCAGTACCAGACCGCCGTGAACAACTCCGGCTCCGTCCCGCCCCAGGAGACGGGGCTCGTCGCCAACTCCTGGTACGGCAAGTTCCACCTGGAGATGCACTGGTGGCACGCGGCCCACTTCGCCGCCTGGGGCCGCCCCGAACTACTCATCCCCAGCCTGGAGTGGTACCTGTCCACTCTCGACACCGCGCGCGAGACCGCCCTGCGGCAGAGCTACGAGGGCGCCCGCTGGCCCAAGCAGGTCGGCCCGGACGGCCGGGAGAGCCCGTCGGACATCGGCTCCCTGCTGGTATGGCAGCAACCCCACCCCCTCTACCTCCTCGAACTGGCCCACCGGAGCCTGCCGAAGGAGCAGCGGCCCGAACTGGTCACCCGCTTCGCCGAACTCGTCGAGGAAACAGCACGGTTCATGGTCTCCTTCGTGGAGGAACGCTCCGGCACCTACCACCTGCCCGCACCCGTGATGCCCGCGCAGGAGTTCTACGACGCGAAGACCACCGAGGACCCCACCTTCGAACTCGCCTACTGGTGGTGGGGCCTGGAGATCGCCCAGTCCTGGCGCGAGCGCCTCGGCCTGGAGCGCGACAAGAAGTGGCAGCACGTCCAGGACAACCTGGCCACGCCGCACCAGGACCCGGACCGCGGTACGTACACGGCGATCGCGACCGAGCCCTACCTCCGCCGTGACGACCACCCCTCGATGCTCTGCGCCCTCGGTGTCGTCCCCGCGGGCCCGCTCGTCGACGCGGGAGTGATGGAGGCGACGCTGCTCGACGTCCTTGCCGACTGGGAGTGGGAGTCCGCCTGGGGCTGGGACTTCCCGGTCCTGGCGATGACCGCCACCCGCGTCGGACGTCCCGACCTCGCCGTGGACGCCCTGCTCATGGACACCGCAAAGAACACCTACTCGGCAGTCGGCCACAACCCGCAGCTCGGCAGCGCTCTACCCCTCTACAACCCGGCCAACGGCGGCCTGCTCGCCGCCGTGTCCCTCATGGCGGCCGGCTGGGACGCCACCGGCACCGGCAATCCGGACAGCCGGGACCTTCCCGGCTTCCCACACGACGGCAGCTGGCAGGTCCGCCACGAAGGCTTCACCCTCTGGCCCTGACAGAGCCGACCGCCCGCTGACGCACAAGACGACCTGCCCATGATCTTGGAGGAAACCCGATGAGCCGCGACCCCGACCTTCGCCACGACTTCCTGTGGGGTGCGTCCACCTCGCCGCACCAGATCGAGGGGAACAACCTCAACAGCGACTGGTGGCGCACCGAGCACATGGCCGTAGGCCGCCTGGAACGCAGCGGAGACGCGTGCGACAGCTACCACCGCTACGAGGAGGACATGCGACTCCTCGCCGAAGCCGGACTGAACGCCTACCGGTTCGGCATCGAGTGGGCGCGCATCGAGCCGGAGCCGGGCGAGTTCTCGCGTGCCGAGCTCGCCCACTACCGCCGCATGATCGACACCGCGCGCGGCCTCGGCCTCGAACCGGTCGTGACCCTCCATCACTTCTCCGGCCCCCGCTGGTTCGCCGACGAGGGCGGATGGACGAGCCCGACCGCGGTCGACAGGTTCACCCGGTACGTGGAGCACGCCTGCACGATCCTCCACGACGTCAACTGGATCTGCACCATCAACGAACCGAACATCCTGGCCATGATGAGCGGCATGGCCAGGGCGATGGCCGAGGGCGCCGAGCTCAACCTCGGCGCGGACATCCGCATGCCCGCCCCGGACCAGGGCATCGGCGAGACCCTCGTACGGGCGCACCGCGCCGCCGTGGGCGTCGTACGGGATCACACCTCGGCGAAGGTCGGCTGGACCGTGGCCCAGCAGTCCCTGGTGCCCGCGCCCGGCAGCGAGAAGATCTACGACGACCTGCGGTGGGCCTGGGAGGACCTCTACCACCACGGGGCGCGCGGCGACGACTTTCTGGGCGTGCAGTCGTACACCAGCCAGACGGTGAACGAGAACGGCATCATCCCCGTGCCCGAGAGCCCCGACAACACCCAGACCGGCTGGGCCTACCGGCCCGACGCCCTCGGCATCGCCCTGCGTCACGCCTGGGAAGCCACCGAAGGAATCCCACTGCTCGTCACCGAGAACGGCATCGCCACCGCCGACGACACCCGCCGGATCGCCTACACGACCGAGGCGCTGAGGCACCTGTACGGGGCCGTCGCCGAGGGCATCGACGTCCGCGGATACCTGCACTGGTCGGCACTGGACAACTTCGAATGGGGCAACTGGGCGCCGACGTTCGGACTGATAGCCGTCGACCGTGACACGTTCGCGCGCACGCCCAAGCCGAGTCTGGCCTGGCTGGGCGGCGTCGCCCGCAAGGGTGGTGCCCTGGAGGCGGGGGCCTGAGTCCGTTGTGGCCGACAACGCCAGCGGCCACCATGCCGACCATCCACCGACACGTGATCAGTCGGCGCCCAGGTTGCCCCGCTCAGACATGGACGGCGAAGAGAACCGCCGCGAACACGGCCGAGACGGTCCTGCGCATGCTGGCCTCCCCCCGGACGAGGCCCACGAGGTCGCCCGGCACCCGCTCCCCGAGCAAGGCCCGTTCGTCGGAGCTAAGTATTGAGGAGTGAGCGCCCGTAGCCCTCAGGGAGTTCGCAGGACCAGGTGTGGGTTCCTGGCGCGGACCGGGTCCGCGGTCCTCCCAGGGGCAGGTCCACCTCGGCGGGTACGGGCGTGACCCGGTCGACGGTCATCGTGCCGTCGGCAATGCGCCAGGCGAGGTAGATCTCGCCCTGCCCAGTGATGTGCCGTACGGCGGCGTGCGTGAGGTCGGGGGCGACGGCCGGGGCGACGCGGATGCGGCCGTAGCCGGGTGCCAGCATGCGCAGCCCCGCCACGTCGGTGTGCAGCCAGTGCGTCGCGGCGCCGAACGCGGAGTGGTTGAAGGACGTCATCGCGTCCGGGTGCATGGTGCCGTCGGCCCAGCGCGTCCCACCGTTCCCAGATCGTGGCGGCGCCCATGGTCACCGGATAGAGGAAGGACGGGCAGTCCGTCTGCAACAGCAGCCGGTACGCCTCCCCCACATGGCCCGGTCATGCTCAACGCGGGCAGCACGTACGGGGTGCCCGCGAAGCCCGTGGTGATGGTGAATCCGGCGTCGGTGAACAGAGCGACCAGGCGGTCGCCCGCGTGCTGCTCCTGCTCTTGGTCGAGCAGGCCGAAGCACAGGGCCAGTGCATAGGCGGTGGCGCTCTCGCAGGTGACCCGGCCGTTCGCAGTGACGAACTCGGCACGGAACGCGGCCCTGGTACGTGCCGCCAGCGCGGTGAAGTACCCCTCGTCGGCAGGACGTTCGAGGCGCGCGGTCTCGGCCATCTCCTGCGCGGTGCGCGCGAAGTACGCGGCACCGACCAGGTGCTTGTCGGTGCAGCCCGCGCTCGGATCGTCGCCGGGGGCCGGCGGGTCGAGCCAGTCGCCACGCTGGAGGCCGTCCCGCCACAGGCCCCGGGCGTCGAGGAGCTTCTCGATCTCGCGGACGTAAGCGGCCATTGAGGGGTAGGCGCGGCGCAGGATCTCAGGGTCGCCGTACTCCTGGTACACCGCCTAAGGCAGTCGGACCGCGACGTCCGTCCATACGCCGGCAGGCGGCGCGGCCGTACCCCTGACGTGCGGCACGGAGCGGCACGCGACCTGCTCGGCGGCAACGTCGTCGAGCCAGGAGCCGAGCACCCCGCGGACGTCGTAGAGGAAGGCAGCGGTGGGGCCGAACGCGTTGATGTCGCCGGTCCAGCCGAGGCGCTCGTCACGCTGGGGGCAGTCCGAAGGGTGCCCGACGAAGTTGCCGACCATGGAGCGCACCGTGTTGGCGTGCCATTGGTCGAGACGTGTGTCCGAGCAGGTGAACCAGCCCGTGCGGGGCATGTCGCTGTGCACCGTCACCGCTGTCACCTGGTCGAAGGGGCCGTCAATCTCGGCGTAGCGGAAGCCGTAAAAGGTGAACCGCGGTTCCCAGGTGGTCGTGCCCCCGGCGTGGAAGTAGCGGTCGGTGGCCTTCGCGGTGCGCAGGGAGCGGGTGTCCAGCTCGCCGTCGGTGAGGATCTCGGCGTGCCGCACGGTCACGCATGTCCCCGGCCCACCGGTGACCGAGAGGCGCACCCAGCCCGTGATGTTGTGGCCGAAGTCGACGACGGTCTTCCCCGTCGGGCTCGTGGTCGTCGCGACGGGTGTGAGTTCCTGGGTGCGGCGGACGGGTTCGGCGGTGCGGGGGACCAGGACGGCCGGGTCCCAGTCGAAGAGCTCGGCCGGCTGCCAGGAATCGGCCGCGGGGAACCCTGGCCGGGACCAGCCGCGCGGTTCGAGGCGGGCGTCGTAGGTCTCGCCGTCGTACAGGCTGTGGGCGAGGACGGCGCCGGTGGCACAGGTGAACGACTCGTCCGTGCCGATCACCTGGACGCGGTGTTCGTAGTGGAGGTCGAGCTGCAGGAAGAGGGCGGGCCGGTCGGTGCAGTGGAAGCGGTTGGCGTGCTCGCGGGTGGTGCCCGGCTGTACGTGCTCGATGCGGCCGGCCGCCCAGCCTTCGCCGAGGATCACGCCAAGAGCGTTGGCCCCCGGGGTGATCAGGTCGGTGACATCGTGCGTGCTGACCGGCAGCCGGTGCCGGTATGAGGTCCAGCCCGGGCAGAGCACCTCGTCGCCGACCCGGCGGCCGTTCAGGTATGGCTCGGCGATGCCGAGGGCGGTGACGTGGAGCAGCGCCCGCTCGGGGAGTTCGGCGACGGTGAAGTCGCGGCGCAGGTAGGAGGCGGCTGCGTCCGGCTGGGGGTGGTGTCCGGGAGTGACGAAACGGGCCTGGTACGGCATCGGGACTCCATGAGGCGGCGTGCGTGAGCGCGGATCGGAGCGGCGGGGCGGGCTGCCACACCGCCCCGCCGGTGTGGGAAGCCGCGCTCAGCGCTCCGGGGCGGTGATCGTGAGCCGCCACTGCCAGGTGTACTCCTGCGCGCTGGGACGGAATTCGCAGCGCGTGTCGGGGCCGAGGCGGCCGGTGCCGACTCCACGGTGGGCGATGTCAAGGTGGACCACCGTCCGCGTGCTCCGCGGCAGCTTCCACCAGTGGTCGACGGCCTCCAGCTCGGCGGTGGTGGGCCGGCCGACGACCATGTGGAGTGGGGCGTGGGAGGTGCGCACCGTGCCTGGCGGACCGGTCAGTTCCAGGGCCGAGACCTCCCCTCGGCCGCCGTTCTCCGACGGCACGATGTACCGCACCGGCAGGTAGTCGATGGAGCTGTCCCACACTCCCAGGAGAGCTGAGGCGCGGCGGTCGGGGTAGTTCTCCCAGGGGCCGAGCCCGGTGTAGCGAGCGTGCTCGAAGCCGGGCGCGAGGGTGAACTCCATGCCGACGCGGAGACCGTCCGTCGTGCCCTCGGGCAGTATGACGTGCTCGCTCAGCACCCAGTCGGCGTCGCCGATCGCATGGACGGTGCGCTCGTGTACGACGTCCTCGCCCCGGGCGGTGCGATACCGGATGCGGCCGTCGGCGACATCGACGGGGGCCTCATCGCCTCCGTGAAGCATGAGGGTCGACTCCGAAAGCTGGCAGGTCGATTGGATAGGGCATTGGGGTAGGCCGAACTGATTGCAGGGAGTCATGAGACGTCGCCTGTGATCGGCTGACTCGTTGGCCGGCGTGGGCAGATACGCCCCCACCGTCGGGGCTCCGTCTGACTGGCGGATCTCCGGGCTCTGCCTGCCCGAATCTCCCGCCACCGCGGGTCTCCCGGACATCGGCCCGGTCCCTGCGCTTCGGCGCAGCTGGGTCGTCGAACCTCTCGTCATGGATCTGGGAGCCCGTTCTTCGCGGACGTCGCCCACGGCGCCGAACAGGTCGCACGCGGGAGCGACCTGATGCTCCTGGTGTGGAACAGCGCACCGCAGCCCGCGGAGCCGATCGGCCATCTTGCCGTCCTGGCCTGGACGCGCGTCCGCGGCGTGCCGATGTTCCCTGCGGACGCACACCCTCATCGCCGGATGGACGGGATCGATGGGGGCGGATCGGACCCATCGGATGGGGTCCGTGCCGACCGGCGGCTCATCAGCGGAAGGCGAAGTGCTCGGCGTGTAGGTGGTGCCGGGGGACGCCCTTGCGGTGGAGGGCACGAGTGAGGTTTTCGACCATGGAAGCGGGGCCGCAGAGGAAGACGTGGGTGTCGGGAGTGATTGGTCCGGCCACGGCTTGGATCCTGTCCGCGGTCAGGCGGCCGTGGTTGCGGCTGAACGTCGGGTGGAGCCGGAGTTCAGGGCGGCGTTCTGCGGTTGCGGCGAGTTCTGGGAGGAACGGCGCGTCATCGGCCGTAGGGGCGCAGTAGAAGAGGTCGATACGGGGCAGCGTTTCGCAGGGGTGGGTGAGCCAGCCGAGGAAGGGTGCGATGCCGATGCCCGCAGCGATCCAGATCTGGCGGGGTCCGCCGAGGGTGTGGTCGAACATGCCGTAGGGGCCCTTGAGGGTTGCGGGGAGCCCTTCGCGTACGTCCGTGTAGAGCTTGCCTGTGCCGCGGCCCAGGGCACGGATGGTCAGGCGCACCGAGCCATCGGCCTGCGTTCCCGCGACGCTGAAGGGGTGTTCGTGCCAGCCACCGACCCGCAGGTAGACGAACTGACCACCCGTCACGGGGAGCGCCGTCCTGCTGGTGGGCGTGAGGGTGAGGTCGAGGATGCCGGGTGTGGGCCGCTCAACGCGGTGAATGGAGTAGTCGGCCCGGGGTTCCCTGTGCCGCAGCACCAGTTCGTCGTAGCCGTAGGCGATCATGCCGATGGTGGCCATCGTGACGTAGATCCCCAGGAGGGGTGTGGATCCGCCGATGATGAGATCGAGGAACCAGCCGTGGAAGAGCGCGGACAGGAGCAGCAAGCCTGTGAGGCGGTGCAGGAACAGCCAGCGCTCGTAGGGCAGCCGGAGGATGCGGCCGACCTGGCCGAGTGAGATGACGACGAGCAGGAGCAGGCCGATGGCGGAGACAGCGCCAAGGACGTGCCCCATCCCCACCGACGCCGTGTGGTCGTAGCCGTATTGGCTCCCGTCGAAGCCGGAGAAAAAGTGGAGGAGCAGATGGGGGATGAGCAGGAGCATGGACCATACGGCGTACTGCTTGTGCTGACGGTACATGCGGTCCAGGCCGCCGAACCACTGCTCCAGCCACATAAGGCGGGTGGCCAGCACCAGGGTGCAGGACATCAGGTACACGGACAGGACGCCGGCGAACTCGCCGACGAAATAGACAGTACTGAGACCCTCGGGCCTGAGCCAGTCCCAGGCCAGGTAGAGCACGACGGCACCGGCCGTGACCGTCAGAGGTCCGACGTGCCGTTTCTTCAGACGCGCGTCCAAGGGAGCACGCGCGATCCGGACAGCGTAGATCGCTATCACGATCAGAACGGGCATCGTCTACTCCTCGGGGGTCAGCAGCATGGCGCAAGGAGCACTGACGAAGGCCGGGCCTACCGTGCGCTCGCGGCCTGAGCGCCCTTGCGTACAGGTGGCTGGGGTTCCTGCCACCCCCAATATTGGCTACAACGTAGCCTTTTCTTTCGGTCACAGTCAAGCAAGGTGCACCCGGAAACCCGTCATCAACCTCGGGGTCCACCCCTTCCCTGCAGGACACACCCCTCACCAGCGAGCCCCCGAGGCCCACCACGGGAGCCGGGAACCGGGGCCACCGCCGCACTGATGCAACGACGGGCCACACGGTGCGCCGCCGAGCCACCACTGCCCGGCAGTCCAGAGACGAGAGCCCGACATCAAGCCTGGAGCGTGCCGCGCCAGGAAGCGCAAGGGGTGCCCCAGCACGCTCATGCGTCGCCAGGGGACACATGGCAACCTCCCCGCCATATGGCTACGATGTAGCCGATTAGATCACTGGGCAGACCGGGTCGAGCGGGCGGGTGCGCCACTCGTTCATCGAGTCCAGGGCCTGTCGGTGATGGTGGAGATGGTCTCCTTGGAGGTCACCCCCGCGCCGTCAGCGAGAGGACCATCTCGTCCAGCGCACCGGTCCACCGCGCATGCTTGGGCCGACCTCACTCATCACCTTCTTCGTGCGATAACCGTTGCGCCCGTTGCCGCCCGAGCGCGCACCACGGCCACCCACGCGCTCGGCCTCGGCGGCCAGACGCTCCTCCATCTCGGCCTCCAGAGCGGCCTGCACCAGGTACTGAGTGATCGCCGGCAACAGGCCGTCCTCCCCGACCAGCTGCAGCCGGCCCTCACGGACCTTGTCCTGCGCCAGCAGCGTCAACGCGTCCAGCAGGTCCAGACTCAGTCCATCCACGGTCTTCGACATCCTCTTCACGCCCGCACCGTCGGCGGCTGCCTCGCCGGGCACAAGCGACACGTCGCCAACCGTCTCGAGAGAGTGAGGCTTCTGGATTGTCATCAGGTGTCCCTTCTGGTGAAGTTCGCCCAATACGTGACACTCCCCGACCTCGACGGCGACGAGGCCGCCTCCGATCTGGCCGAGATGGTCCTGCGCACGCTCGACCCTCCCGCGGACGATGCGCACGAGGTCCCCCGGCGCCCGCTGCCCGGCCTCGACTGACCGTCAAGGCTCCTCTGACCCACGCAAAACGGCTCGGACCTGGAGCGCAGCGACCTGTGCTGGTACGCCGGCGGCGACGAGGAACACTGTCGCAGCTGCCTCACCGGTGGGATCCGCCCAGGTGTACCCCGTGTTCTCCTCGGCGAGGGCCAGCATCAGTGCTTCCAGCGCCTCGGCGAGGACAGGCGCGGGGACATGGCTCGCGAACACGCCTTCATACTGGCCACGTCGTAGGGCCGCGACGGCCTCTTCGCGGGCCGGTTCCAAAGTGGCGCGGATCGCCTCCTCCTCTCCCAGAGGGCGGCGCCCCAAGGAGATGAGCATGCGGTACTGGTCCCCCACCGCCCATGCCGCCAGAACCATCCGTGCCATGGCCTCCAGCGGATCAGCACCCGGGATACGGGCTGCGGCGAACGCCTGTTGAAGCGCTTGGCCTGCTTCCTGCGTCAGCTCGGCTATCAGCGCTTGCCGACTGGAGAAGTGTCCGTAGAGGGTGCGCCGCGCGACGCCGGCCGCCAGAGCGATGCTGTCGAGACTCGCGTCGGGGTCGTCCCGCAGTTTCTGCCGAGCGGTCGCGAGAATGCGTCGGTGGTTCGAACGAGCAATCCTGCGCTGCGGAGTGCGGCCCAGGGTATCGGTCCTCTGCATGGTTCCATCTCCACCAGTTCGGCTGCCGGAAAACCGTGGGCGCCGGTGCTCCCTCAAGCACCGGCGCCCACTCACCCCTGCCCGAGGTGGCTCGTTGTCCTGCTGACAGGTGTCAGGGGACGAGGATGAGGCGGATCGGGTCGCCGATCTTGTTCTCAAGACGGTTGACCGCGTCGGCGGCGTCGACAAGCGGGATGTGGTCCGTGATCGAGGGGGCAAGGTCGAGGCGGCCGGCCGCAGCCAGCTGGACCAGCTCCGAGACGGACTCGGGGAAGCCGCCGTAGTGGCCGCGCACCTGCTTCTGCAGGTAGTTGAAGGTCAGGCCCTCGGTGATGGTGAGCGGCCTGGGGCTGATGCCGACCAGGATCAGGGAGCCGCCCAGGCCGAGCACGGAGGCGGCCTGCTCGCGGACGGCGGGCACGCCGGCGCAGTCGAAGGCGAAGTCCAGGCCCTTCCCGGCGGTGGCCGCGCGGACCTGGTCGGCGAAGTCCGGGGCGGCTGGGTCCAAGGCGTAGTCCGCGCCGAAGGCCAGAGCACGCTCGCGGGCGCTGGGCAGCGGGTCGACGGCGATGATCGGCGCGGCGCCGACCAGGCGGGCGAGGCGCACGTTGTGCGCGCCGACTCCGCCCACGCCCCAGACGCCGACGGACTGGGCAGGACGGACGCCGGCAGTGGAGACGACGGCGGCGTAGGGGGTGGAAACCGCGTCGGGGATGATGGCGGCCTGGTCGAAGGGGAGGCTGTCGGGGATGGGGATGAGGGTGTCCTCGCGGGCGACGGTGTACTGAGCCCAGCCGCCGTCGTAGTCGATGCCGGCGGTCCGCATCTGGGTGCAAGGGCGGTGGCGTACGCAGCCGGCGCACTGACCGCAGGTCTTGCCGGCCTCCAGGGTGACGCGGGTGCCGACGGGCAGGCCGCGCTTGAGGTCGGGGCCGAGCGTATGGATCACCCCGGACATCTCGTGGCCGACGGTGATCACGTCGGAGGTGGCGAACAGCGGGACAAGTGAGCCGTCGATGAGGTGGACGTCGGAGAGGCAGACGCCGGCGGCCTTGACCTCGATGAGGACCTCGCCCGGGCCGGGCACGGGGACGGGGACCTCCTCCACGGCGAACTTCTTGCTGTCCAGGTGGAAGCGTCCGGCGAGCATTGTGTCCATGGGGATCCGCTTTCTGTGAGCGGCACTCGTGTCGGTTCGGGCCGATGGGTGCCGTGTGGTGTCTGGGGGGCTTGTGGTGGCCGAGAGGCGTGCGGAGTGAAGGGGGCAAGCGGCCGCACGCCTCCCGGCGTCGGGGGGCACACGCCTTCCGGCGTGCGACGGTCAGGCGAAGACGTCCTGCTGGTAGCGCTCGTCGGCTTCGAGGTGGGCGAGCCACTGCTGGGCGGTCTCGTCGTCGCTGCCGGTCCGCTCGCGGTAGATCGCGGCGAGGGCCTCGCGGACAGCGGGTGCCATGCGGCGGCCGTCACCGCAGACATAGATGTACGCGCCGTCTTCGATGGCCTGCCACACCGTGTCGGCAGCGCCCGCTATGGCGTTCTGCACGAACCGGGCCGGGTGGCCGGTCACCGCGGAGTAGGCGGTGTGGACCTGGGCGATCCCGGCCTGCTCCCAGTCCTGCATCTCCTGGCGGTAGAAGTAGTCGTGCTCCGGGTGGCGGCAGCCGACGAAGACCTGGGACAGGCCGACCTGCGTGCCGTTCTCGTGCTGCCAGGCCCGCTCCTCCAGGAAGCCGCGCAGCGGTGCGATGCCGGTGCCGGGACCGATGAGGATCAGCGGCGTGGCGGGGTCGGCCGGCGGGGCGAACGTCGGGGAGGGCACGCGGACGTAGCCGTACACGACGTCCCCGGGCTCGAGGCCCGCGATGTAGGAGGAGCAGGTGCCGCGGTACTGGCCGTCGCCGGACAGAGCCGGGCCCTCCAGCAGTCCGACGGTCAGGCGCACGTGGCGCGGGTTGCCCAGGGGGGCGGAGGAGATGGAGTAGAAGCGGGGACGGATCGGCCCCATCATCTCCAGGAACACCGCCAGCGGCAGCTCGACTGCCGGGAAGCGCTCCAGCAGGCCCAGGACCGAGATGCGCTTGCCGAGGACCTCCTTCTGGTAGCGCTCCTCGGCCTCCTCGGTGTCGGCCGTGTAGGCCTGGAGCTGTGGCCGGGTCCACGGGCACTGGGTGTACTCGGTGAGCGCCTGGATCTGGGAGCGGGTGGCCACGTCCTGCAGCTCCAGGAACTCGGTGAGCAGCAGGCCGGCGGTGACCGGGGTGCCTACCGGCAGGTGGGTGCGGCCACCGGCCGGCTGTTCCAGGCGCAGGGCCTGGTCGCGGTCGACGCCGAGGCGGGTGAGGGCGCGGTCGACCAGGTCCGACTCGTTCTTGGCGAAGACGGCCAGGTGGTTGCCGGTGTCGTAGGTGACACCCTCCGGGAGTTCGACGGTGATGGACTTCGCGGACGGGCGCGGCGGCTCGATGCTGAAGTCCCACAGGCCGGTCGCGTCGGCCACGAGCTCCTCGTTGGCCACCACCGTGAGGGGGTAGGCCTGCTCGGAGACGATGGCGGGGCGCACGTCCGCCTCGGTGAGCAGCTGGACCTGGTAGCGCGGGCCGCTCGCCTGGGAGGTGTCGGCGGCGTACTCCTCGGCCAGGGTGGTCCACAGGGTGTTCATCCAGCGGGTGGCCATGCCGTCGAAGTCACCGGCGGCGTCCGCGATGCCCCGCTCGATGACGGGGGTCGCGCCAGCGGCCAGCAGGCCTTCCTCGATCCGCTTCGGGAAGGCCTGGAAAGTGGCCACCCACTGCGTGTTGCCTGCGCCCAGCAGGGCGAACCGCACATTCGACAGTGAGCCCTCGGGCAGTCCGGCGGCGAGCAGGTCGTCGAAGCGCTGGGCGTTGTCGGGGGCCTTGCCGTTGTAGCTGGCGGCCACGACGGCGAGCAGGCCCTCGGTGGGCAGGTTGTCGCCCAGTTCGTCCAGGCTGATGAGGGTGGTGCCGAAGCCGGAGCGCTCACCGCGGTCGGCGATGGTGCGCGCCAGGTCCTCGCACGAGCCCAGGCTGGAGCCGTAGGCGACGGTGAGGTTCACCCCGACGCCGCTGACCGCGGCCTGCGCCTGCGTGTCGTCGCTCTGCAGGTCCGCGGTGCCGAAGACGGTCCGCTGGTGCTCCTGACGACGGCGGACGATCAGTTCGAAGTTGCCGGGCTTGCGCGTCAGCGCCTCCCGCACGTCCATCTTGTAGTCGGCCGTGTCGGCGAACCTGAACTTCTGCAGCACCAGCGCCAGGGCAAGGCGGGCCTCGGTGAGCGCGAACTGCCGGCCGATGCAGGCACGCAGGCCGTTGCCGAACGGCTTGTACGCGTGCGGGTGCTGCTTGGCTCGGTTCTCCGGCAGCCACCGGTCGATGTCGAACTCCTCCGGCCGTTCCCACGCCTTGGGGTGGGTGTGCAGCGGGCCCTCAAGGATGTTGACCCGCATTCCCTTCTTCAGCTCGTAGCGGCCGCCGATGACGGTGTCCTCCAGCGGGGCCTTGCCGAACGCCGGGATGGGAGCCCACAGACGCAGGGTCTCGTCCAGGATCCGCGGGATGACGTCCAGCTGCATGATCGTGTCGTAGTCCGGGACGGTGTCGCCGGGCAGCAGGCGGTCCACCTCGGCGTAGGCCTGGGCCAGCACGTGCGGGTTGCGCATCAGCGAGTACGTGGCGAACGACAGCAGGCCGCTGGTGGTCTCGTGACCGGCGATCAGGAACGTCAGCACTTGGTCGCGGACGTTGTCGTCGGCCAGCAGCTTGCCGGTGTCCGGGTCGATGGCCTCAAGCATCAGACCCAGCAGGTCTTCCTCACTGGTGCCGTTCCCCTCGCGGCGCTCCTTGATCACGCTCTCGACCAGGTTCTGCATCTGCCGGATGTTGGCGCGGTACTTCTTGTCGTCCGCCTTGCGCAGCTTGGTCATCATCGGCAGCTCCTGGGAGCGCCGAAGCGACTCGATCAGCGACTCCAGCAGCGCGTTGAGGAACGGGTGCAGCTCCTCCTTGTCGAAGGACCGGAACCGGTAGCCGAACCCCGACAAGGCGATGGTGTCCAGCGTCAGGCGGGTGTAGTCGTCGGTGATCTGGACCGGCTGACCCTCCCGGCGCTCCCACTTGCCCACCAGGTTCTGGGCGATCTCCAGCATCTGCCCGTAGTAAGCCTTCATGGCCCGCTGGCTGAACGCCGGCAGCAGGACACGGTGCGCCATGCCCCATTCCTCTTCGTGCTGGTGGGCCGTGAACAAGCCCGCGCCGGCGAAGTCCCGGACGTGGTGCAGCGGCGTCTTGTCGATCTGCTTGAAGAAGCGCGTCTCGTCGGAAACCTCGGCTACCAGGTCCGGGTCGTAGACGAAGACCTGCTCGATACCGGCGATGTCCATGCCGTAGATGCCCTCGGGGAACTGCTTGGACAGCTCGCCGAAGTACTCCACCGGGTTGGTGGCGGGGATCTGCGGCGTGTGGCCGAGGAGGGGGATCCCGCGCGGGGACCGGATGGGGCGAAGGTCGTTCGCGGAGTACGTGGTCATGGCTTGCTCCTTTGTGTGGAGAAGGGGAAGGGCAAGGGCGCCGGTCGATGCCGCGCTGCACGATAGAACCATACGTCGTATGGAATTGAAACCATACGCCGTACGAAAAGCAGATCGCAAGCCCGAGGGTGCGAGCGAGTGACGCGGTGAAGTTCGGTTTCATACGATGTACGGAACTGATACCGTACGGGGTATGGAAAAAGTGAGGCGTCCCCCGCGGGGAACAAGGAAGAGAGACGTGCCTCTGACCGAGGCCGGGATCTACGCTGCCGCGCTGCGACTCATTGACACGGAAGGGGTCGAGGCGCTCACCATGCGCAAACTCGCCACCGCGCTCGATGCGAACCCGATGTCGCTGTACCACCACGTGCCGAACAAGGAAGCCGTGCTGCGCGGCGTGACAAGAACGGTCGGCGCCCAGTTCCGCACCGTGACACTGGAGAACGCCCCCTGGCAGGAGCGCACCCGTCTGCTCGCCACGGATTTCCGGACGCTGGCGCATCGTCACCCCAAGCTGCTGACCTACTCGTTCAGCCACCAGCCGGACTTCATCCAGCCCGACGACCCGTTCTGGAGTGCGCTCACCGCGACCGTGGCGGCTGCCGGCGTGCCACAGTCAGAGGTCCCGGAGATCGCCGCGCTGATAGTCGCCGTCGTCATCGGTGTCCTCACCGCCGAACTCAACGGCTCGCTCCACCAGTGGTCGAACCTCAAGCCCCCCGGCCCTGATGCCGGCGAAGACCGGCCGACGGACGCAGGCCCTGACCCGACGGATGCAGGCACTGCAGGCCCTGATCAGGACCGCATGTTCCGCCTTGCGATGGACACCCTGATCACGGGCCTGGAAAGCCGGTTCACCGCCCGTGACAGCCAGGACGTCGGCCACCGATGAGTCCGTGGTCCTGAAGCGTTGCGGCCTGGGGGCTCGTCCGCGGCCGGGCGAGCGCAGGTTGCCGCGCCAGGGAGGAACCCCGTCTCGGGGAAGGCCGTTTCGATGCGGGCGCCGCCGGTCTCGGTGTGCTGCGGCTGGGGCGAGCGACCGATCTGTGGCCCAAGCCGGCGCCAGGCGTTCTCCACGCGATGGCCGTGCCCAGGCTGGTACTGCCGCCGCGGACCGAGTCGACTTGATGGTGTCACCGTCGGCGGATCCCCATGCGCGCCCCGCGGGCACAGGCTGCCCTTCGCTGACAGTGCCGCGTCCGCGCCCTGGCCGGCGCGGTGTTCGATACGGTTGTGAGCAATGGAGTGGGGCTGGCCACCGCGGCCGGCACCAAAAGCACCGCGGTCGCGGTGTATGTGACAGCCTTCTTGGCCGCTGCTCACAAACTCGCCTGCCAGGTCATCCGGATCAGCCCTCAGGGCAACGATGTCTTCACGTTCGTCGACGGCGGCTGCGCCTTCTTTCCGCAGCGCTTCGCCGACATCTCCGGCCACCTCGCGCTCACCCTTGCCGTAGGGCTCGCTCGCATTCCGGGCGACGACCCTGCCCACACCTCGGCTGGCCGAGCTGCGGACGCAGCTATCGCCGAGTCCTGGCGCACACTGTCGCTGTCGGCTGCGCGCCCGGACTGCTCGTCGCCAACGTGATCGCCGACCGTCGAACTGTGGACCGCGCCGAGAGCGCCCTGGCGGAGGTGGCCGCATTCCGAGCGGCCGCCGCGCTGTTGACGCACCGACTGTCCACCGCCGCCCTCACCGGCCTCGTCCGTGTCCGCTGCCGACTGGCGTGCGCCTTGGCGGAGTTGCGCCAAGCCGCCGAGGTGACATCCGGCAAACGGCGGCACCGCGCCCTGTCGAAAAGCGCATTGCCGCCGCCGCGCACGAGAGCCGGTGGATGCTGACCCTCAAGGCCGCATCATTGGTCGCGGGTCACCTGTCAGCGCAAGGGCGAGTCGGCGGTGGGCGTCAGCACGGTCTCGGCGACGCCCACGATCTGGCTGAGGTCGAAGCCCTCCATGTCGGCGCGGAATTCGGGGCTGGCCAGGTAAGCCTGAAGCCGCTCCTGCACGTCGTCGGCGTCCCCGTAGGAGACGAGGGCGTACAGCTGGGGCGCCTCACTGCCGGGAGCCGCAGGCACCGTCCAGACGCCGTGCGTGGTGATCTGGTGTTTCGCCATACCGGGAATGTGCTTGGCCCAGATGTTCTCGTAGGCGGCGAGCGCCTCAGGGCTGCACAGGGTGTAGACACGAAGCTGGTACTGGGACATGAACACTCGTTCCTTTTCTGTCTGAGCATGGATAGTTCGGTGGTCAGCTTTGCGAGAGCAGGCACGCCAGCTCGACGTCCCAGTCGATGTGTCCGGACTCGGTGCCCCGTGGCACCAGAGCCTCCGTGCTCTCCAGGAAGGTCCTGACGTCCTGCACGGGAACCTCGAGCAAGGCGGTGCCCGCGCGAGATGCGAGAACGATGTACATCGCTTGGTCACCGCGGCCGACGGCCGACCAGATCCGGACGTCCCCGTCGCCTGCGGAACCCTTCAGGCCATCAGCCAGAAGATCTCGCCCCAGGACCCATTCGACTGGCTCGTCACTGTGGGTGAAGAAGACGGCATGGACGACATAGGGATCAGCGGGCTCGTAGCGCAGACGCATACACAGGGGCAGCGAGTAGGCGCGCGAGACGACGAGCTGCGCGGTCACCCCCTGGGCCACGGTCCTCAAAGACTTCATGGGCATTCACTCCAAGGCACCCTGCCTTGGAGTCGCCCGTCGCGGGGCCGGCAGGGAAGGGACAGCGAAGGAAGAGGCGTTTCAGCGGGACCCGGGGCGCCGGAGGGCGGGACGGACCGCACGATTCGCGGCGTCGCGGCAGCTGGGCGGCGCACGGCTGCGGCGCACGGTGGGTGTCCGCCGGCAGATGTGAGAGAGACAGGCCCCACTCAATCCGCCGCCTGGTCGGCGGCCAGGGGGCCGTTGATGCTCGACCAGCGGTCGCATACCTGCCGCCGACAACCATCAGGGCGAGGGGCACAGCTGCGGCCCCTGGATAGGAGTGGCACCTCTCTCACCGGTCACCGTGATTCCGGTCGCGGTGTCCCGGCCGGGGACGGCCGACGCAAAGGACACAGCGACAGCAATCCGCTTCGTAAGTTCATGATCTTTCCTTCCGGTTGATGCGATCTGCAACCAACGGCTGTTGGCAGGCGATGTGATGCGCCTGGGGCTGCCCGATCTCACCTTTCCATACATCGTATGGAATCACCCGCTAGTAGTACCATACGACGTATGGAAATGTCGAGGCGGCGAAGGTAAGGCCATCGACCGTGAGCTGGACAGCGTCCTCGCCCTCTACACCGACGGCCTGATTGAGCGGGGCGTGGACGGCATCGACGATGGCTGCGACGCTGACCGATGCGATCGTCCCGTCCGCCGCCCGGGCCGCTCGCTGGACGAGACCGGTCGTGCGCTCCTCGTCGGTTCGGTGGACGAAGTCTCGCGTGACGACGCGACCTGCTGCCGGCACGCACCCGCGCCGTACTGGCCGAGGACACCGCTCGCCGGGAGATACCGGCCGATCCGGCAGCCGTCTCCCAGGCACGGGAATGGGCGACCCGCCAACTCGCCAGGTGGGGGGCTCGCCGCGACGGGCGTCGCGGCCCGCTCCGAGCCGGTCATGGCTCGATCAGCGCCGCGCTGAGCGCGTCGAGCATGGCGGTGCGAAAGGCGGTCATCGCGGGTGCCTTGCCGTCGAGCAGGGCGTCCGCGCCGTGGTACATGCCCGGTTCGACGCGCAGTTCGCACGCGGTCCCTGCCTCGCGCAGGCGACGCGCGTACTCGATGTCTTCGGGGCAGAACAGGTCGAGGTCACCGACGCCTATCCAGGCAGGAGGGAGTCCAGTGAGATCGGCACGCCGTGCGGCGGCGATGTAGGGGCGGTCGTCCCGTTCCTGCGGTGGCCGGCCGAGGTACGCGTTCCACGCGAACCGGTTGGATGCCGGTGTCCAGGTGTAGACGCTGCTTCCATGGGGATCGAGACGCAGGACGGTGCGGTCGTCGAGCATCGGGTACTCCAGCAGCTGGAAACGGACCGGCACTCCGGTGTCGTGGGCGCGCTGGACGACGGTGGCGGCCAGCCCGCCGCCGGCGCTCTCCCCTCCGACTACGATGAGTTCGGGATCGACCCCGAGATCGGTGGCGTTGTCGTGCAGCCAGCGCAGTGCGCGATAGCAGTCGTCGTGTGCGGCAGGGAAGGGGTTTTCCGGTGCGAGACGGTAGTCGACGCCGACCACGAGCACCCCGAGTTCTGCGGCGATACGGCTGCACCACGCGTTCTCCTGCCGTGCGGCGCCGAGCACTGTTCCTCCGCCATGGATCCACAGCAAAGCCCCGCCCGGCTTATGACGGCCGGCTGTCTGGTAGGTCAGCAGGTTCACGCCAGGGTTGGTAGCCGTGGCGGGGACGGTGCATCGCTCGACCCGCACGCCGGGCCTGATCGTGGCACCGGTCAGGGGTACCGCTTGGCGCGCGATGGCACGGACGGCGGCATTGCCGAAGTTCAGCGGGACGTAGAGCGCGGGATGACGCAGCTCGGACGGAACCACGGCCAGAGCACGGTGGCGTGCGGTGATCACCATGGCTCCTTTGAGAGCCACCACGGCACCCAGGACACCAAGGGCACGGCGGAGTGTCATGAGCTGACACCTTCCTTCCGAAAGGATGGACTCACTGCGGACGTGTGCAGTGGTCCGGTGGGCTGCCGGCCGGCCTGCGCGGTGGGGATGTCAGGCAGAGGGCGGCGGCAGATTTCGTGGGTCTCGTCGGCGGACAGGCCGAACATGCGCAGCAGTTCCTCGACGACGTGATCGGTTGCTTCGGCGTCGTCGCGCTCTGGGTGATCGTGCAGAAACTGACCAAGACAGAGCACGGCGCCGACCACGATGACAAGGGCAAGCTCGGTGTCGTGCGTGTTGAACCGACTTACGCGCACTGCGGCCTCGATGTCACGACGAACGCGGGTGGCGATGCCTCGGTCCGAGCCGAACATGTCCAGCCCGCTCCTGAGGAGAACCTTGCTCAGCTCAGCTCAGCTCAGGACAGCGCCGGTGCCGTCGTCCGATCATTCGGAGGTGCTGCGCGAACATGTGTGCCGGGTCGGGCAGTTCCGTCGTCAGTTCGTCGAGCAGGCCCCCGTACACGTCGAGTGCGCCTTCGATCGCGGCCTCGTAGAGCTGTTCTTTGGTCTGGAAGTGGTTGTAGAACGACCCCGTCCCCACATCAGCGGCCTGCGTGATTTGCAGGATCGCGACGTTTGTCCTCCCCGTCGCGACGAATGCCTGGGCAGCCCGGACGAGCGCGGTGCGGGTACGCATCTTGCGCAGCTCCTGGCGGTTCGGCGAATCCCCGGACTGATGGGCCATACCTGCCCCCCCTCCCTCGATCCGCAGTAACACGACATTCGAACGATCCGAGCGGACATACCGGCGGTTGCCGTCCAGGCGTGCTCGAATTCCGCGGGGTGGTTCAGCGACGCGCTTTGCCTGGTGCCTGATTGCCGCCCGGGTGGGTGGCCCACGGGGCGGCCAGTGCGGTGCGTGCGAAGCTCAGCAGGAACATCGCGTAGTCCGGGAGTTCCTCCCGGAACGCCCGCCGCACCGCGGCGTCGCTTGTCCCATGAGGTACCGGCAACTCCATGCCAGAAGAGGCAGGGCGATCGCGACGATCGCGTCACTGAAGAAGACCAGCCGCTCGTTGTCGGCCTTGGCGCCGCCGTTGGTGGTCTCGCCCGACTCGGTCATGTCTCTTTCCTGGTGTTGTCGTGTGGGTTCCTGGATCGCGCGTCGGAAAGGAGGCCTCTGCGGCGCCGGAGGACCGAGGCCGACCTGCCGATCGACGCTGCCTCCAGTCCCGCCATGACGTGTGCGAGTGAGTCAGTCGCGTTGTGTGCCGTAGGCGGACGGCAGCCCGTCCGCCTCGCCGCGCGGCATGACACCGGGGCGACTGCGCTGGGTCACATCGGCGTGAACGCATTTGCCGCAGCGACGAAGGAGGCCTCCCAGTCGGCCGTGATGATGCTGCCGATGTATCCGTCGGGCCGGATCAGGATCAGCGCGTCGCCCTCGACGCCGTAGATGCGGGTCAGTTGGCCGGTGTCGTCGGTGATGTAGTCATTGTCGATTCCGCGCCCACCGCGGACGGCGTAGCGGCGCAGTTCGGCACCCGCGGCCGGCCATGGCAGGTCGGACAGGGCGGCGGTGGCGGCGGGGCCGAAGGCCAGCAGGGTGAAGTGCGGTCCTTGGTAGATGTCGAAGAGGCGCTTGGTGCCGGGACCGGTGCACGGCGCGTCCGGTGCACGGTCGCCCACGTGCAGGGTCTTGGTCGCCGGAGCGGCGGCGGGGGCGAGCGGGCCGCCATGGTAGGTAAGGCCGAGCTGGCGCTCCTCGTCTCCGCGCTTCAGGCCTGCGACACGGTGCTTGCTCAGGCTCTTGTACAGCTCGCTGGACTTGCCGAGGACGCCTGCCGCGATCGGGAGCCGTTCGGCCTCGTAGCTGTCGAGCAGACTGTCCGGCGCGCCGGCGATGGCCTGGCCGAGCTTCCAGCCCAGGTTGTAGGCGTCCTGCACACCGGTGTTGAGGCCCTGCGCGCCGGCCGGGGTGTGCACATGGGCGGCGTCGCCCGCGAGGAAGACCCGACCCTGGCGATAGTGCTCAACGAGCCGGACGTTGGGCCGGAACACCGATGTCCAGGTGATGTCGCGGAGCTTGAGGCCGGTGAGCCCGTGGAACTTTTCGGCCAGGGCCCCGTGGTCGAGGCTCGGTATGTCGCCCGGCTTCAGCCGGATCATCACCTGGAACTGGTCGGAGTGCGGCAGCGGGCATGCTCCGGCGGACGCGCGGGGCCACATGTGCCACCGGTCGCGGGACAGGCCGTCGATCACGCCGTCGATGATGAGGGTCTTGTCGGAGTCGTCGGTCTCCCCGACGAAGCCGAGGCCCGTGGCCACGCGGACAGCGCTCGCACCGCCGTCGGCGCCGACGAGATACTTGCTGCGCACCCGCTCGCCGGTGGAGAGCGTAGACGTGACGCCGTCGGCGCCCTGTTCGAAGCCTTCCAGGGCGACCCCGTAATCGATGGCCAGTCCGAGGCGTTCGAGCAGGCGGTGCAGGATGGCGTCGGTGCGGTGCTGCGGCAGCAGCAGGATGTTCGGGTGGGGGACGTCCGGGGTCGGCTTGTTCCGCTGCTGCATCTTCCAGGGCGCGGTCACAGGCCCGAGGTGGAGTCCCGCCAGAGGGTAGGGGCCGCCCTCCGCCAGCGCCTCGCGCAGTACGCCGAAGTCCTCGAGGACTTCCTGGGTGCGGGGCTGGATGCCCTTGGCGCGGGAACCCTCGAAGGCGTGCGGCGCCTTGTTGACGATGCGGACGCGAAGGCCGCGCCGCAGCAGGTCGGCCGCAAGAGTGGAGCCGGTCGGGCCGGCGCCGGCGACGAGGACGTCGATGTCGTGGGGTGCTGTCATGGTGATCGACCTCAATCGATTCTCTAGAGGTGAACGTCAGGCGGCCGCACTGTGCTGTGGGGATGCTCGAACTGGACCATCTGTCCGTGCTTGGCGGCACGTGGCAGTCGACCGGATGGAGCAGTTCCCGACGACCACCTTCTATAGATATTGGCTACGACGTAGCCGATATTTTTTGGCTACATCGTAGCCATTTATAGGGGGTGAGGCAACCCAGGCGTGAGGCGTTGGCGGGCAGCCCGTTCCAGGCCGTCGAGGAGCAGGTTCAGGCCGAACCCGAATTCCTCGTGGGGTGGTACGGAAGTCAGCTCGTCAGCGACCGCTGTCGTAGCCGGATAGGTGGCCGGGTCGAGTGAGCGGTAGTAGTCCCGCAACCGCACCTGATCCTCCGGGCCTGGCGTTCCGGGGCTGTGCTGCTGGATGGCAAAGCCGATCACGTAGTGACCGATGGCTGTGAACGCACGGGCGGCAAGGGGGACCGGGAATCCGTGGCTCAGGAGCAACCCGCCGAGCCATTCCCTGGCGCGGAGACCGCCCGGGCCGACAGGGACCCGGGCCGCGAGGATGGGCAGGGCGTGGGGGTGCCGGCACAGGACGTCGTAGAAGGCATGCGCGGCAACAACCACGGCTTCCCGCCAGGACATGCCTTCCACCTCCTCGGGCAACGCGGACCTCGCTCATGACCCTCTCCGCCACCAGGGTGAGGAGTTCGTCCTTGCTGTGGAAGCGGCGATAGAGCGTCGCCGTGCTGGATCCGAGGGCCTCGGCGAGGGTGCGCAGGGTCAGCGCCTGGATCCCGATGTCGTCAACGAGCTTCAGAGCCGCGTCGACGATCCGGCCGACGTCCGCCTGCGGGCGCCCGCCTTGATCCGTAAAGGCGAGCGCCCGGCTCGCCCACCAGGCGGAACTGCCCGGAACGGGCCGGACCTCCGAGGTCACGCAGCAGCCCCCTTCAAGATGGGCTCCTGGACCTGAGCATCCAGGATCATGGTTGTGGCGGCGGTCAGGGTGCCGTGAGGAATCACGTGCAGAGGCGGCTTTGCGGGAGGGCGCCAGGGGCGTCGTTCACGAGCCCGCCGGCAGCCCGTCTCTGACGACTGTGCGCTGCCCGCCGAGGTCGATCGCGCCGTCGTCGGTAGCCACGGTGACTTCGACGATGTCACCGTGCTTGAGGTACTTCGGATTCCTGGCCTGGCCCGTGAGGAAGAGCCTCCACTTGATGCGCTGGGGCAGCAGGGAAGCAAGGAGGTGCACCGCCTTCGGCGGAGCACTGATGGCCGTGCCGACGGGTGTGCCGGTCAGAACGAGGTCGCCGGGGTCGAGGTGCTGGAACCGGGTCAGGCCCTGTAGTGCCTCGCCGGGCTGATAGATCATGTCGGCGGCGGTCATGTTCTGCCGCAGTTCGCCGTTGACCCACAGCTTGAGGCGCAGGTCGGTGAAGCGCCTGAACTCGTCGGCGTCAAGCAGCACCAGGGCGGGGCCGACGGGTGTGAAGGTCGGGTAGGACTTGGCCTCGTAGAACTGCGTCCGGGACAGCTGGATGTCGCGGGCCGAGACATCGTTGGTCACAACGAGGCCGACGGCGTAGTCGGAGAGGTTGTCCTCGGTGACCTTCGTGCCCACCGGCATCTCCCGGCCGATGACCAGACCGATCTCTGCCTCATAGTCGAGCAGCCGGACATGCTCGGGCCGGATCACGTCGTCGAATGGGCCGCTGATCGAACCCGATGCCTTCCGGAAGAACGTCAGCGGCACGGTGTCTGGGGTGCCGTTGGTGTCCCTGACGTGCGAGACGAAGTTCGTCATCTGGGCGATGACGCGGCCTGGCCCGGTGACCGGCGAGACCAGCGCCAGGTCTGCGGCGTCGATACTGCCGCTGCTGGAGGCGGCCGCCTCGACCGCCTTGCGGTCGGCAAGGAGCTCAGCGGTAGTGGCGGCATGCGTGTCCACTCTGGCGGCGCCCGTGGAGGTGAGCACCCACCAGGCATCGGCGGTACGAAGAACGGAGGTGCTCATGACGCGGCTGCTTTCAACAGACCACGAAGGCTGTGACGATCGAACTCGTTGCCCTCGCGCAGCCCGCTGACCATCGCGCGCAGTTCCCGCAGGGATTCCCGGCCGGGCTTGACGCCAAGAAAGTCCTTGCTGGGCGGCGGTCCCCACTGGGACAGGTTCGATACGGCGAAGACTCCCCACCCGGGTTCGAGTGTGCAGTCGAACAAGTCACCGTCGCTGAAGTGCTCGACGAGGAACCCGTCGGGGTCACGCCAGTAGTCGAAGATCTGGCTGCCGTCGATGTGCCGGCCGATTCCCCAGGAGCGCTGGTAGCCCTGTTCGAGCAGGTACTGGCCGCCGGCGGCCAGGGAGTCGAGGTCGGAGACCTGGTACGCGGAGTGCATGTACTTGTTCGTCGGACCCAGGTTCATCGCCACAGTGTGGTGGTCGGTGGGAGTGCTGCCACGCTCACAGCGCATGAAGGCCATGACCGGCCCGCGCTCGCGCTGCTCGGGGAAGTACTGGAAATCGCTGACGATCATGCCCAGGTGCTCCAGATACCAGTCGAGAGCCCCCCGGAACCTCGTCGACTGCAGGACGACGTGCCCGATCCGCTGCACCTTCACCGGTTCCTTCGCCGCTCGCTGGCCGGCATTCACCCGCGTGACGGCATGCCCGAAATTGAACTCCAGCGGCTTCTGACCGGGAAGTTCGGGCAGCTCGTGCGTACCCGACACGACCCGCACCCCGAAACCGCTCGGGTCCGTCAGATCGACGCTGATGCCACCCAGGCTCTCCGGCAGCTTCGTGACCTTCCGCCCGGTTGCCTCAGCGAGCCGCAGGACGTCCTTGTCGTCGGCGGCCCGGAAAGCCGATCCGACGAACCGTGACCGCGGTCCGCGGCGGATGACCACACATGGCGACCCCGGATCGGTACCCCGCAACAGCAGTTCGTCCGCCGTGCGCAGCGACACGGTGAAACCGAAGGAACGGGCGAACAACTCGGCGCGCTTGAGGTTGGGCTTCTCGAACTCGGCCCAGGCCACGTCGCGCACCTTGACGATCGGATCACTCGCCCGCCCGGGGTGCTCACCCCTCAGCGCGCCCTGCTCGCTGTGCAGATCCTGGTGCGGATCACGCTGATCGCTCATGGGAACTCCCTTCCACCTTCTTGATTCAAACATCAGATTCGATGACATTTCGGGAGGGCGTGAGGCCCCGACCGGACAGGCACCGGCAGGCGTTCACGCCAACCTCGCCAGAGCCTCAAGCCCGGACGAGCGGGGGGAAATCCACGCCCGGTCCGAGAGGCGATCGCCGCACGACAGCGCCAGGCGACCGCCTCGGTTTCCGTTGCGCCAGAGACGCCATTACGGATACAGTGTACTCGAAAGTATCGGCTGCTGGTCCGGGACGGGCCGCTTCCCGGCGCCGAGCTCTCTTCCCCACGGCGCCGGGTCCCGGCTCACGGTCAACCGGTGCGCCGACGGGGAGGCCCGCTTCGCGTTGCCGCAGCTCGCCGGACAGCCGCCTGGCGCACCCCCTTTGCGTCAGGCCGAGCAGGAGGAGCTTCAGGAATGCCCGCACAGCAAGAGGTCACCGAAGGGCGCTCGGCCCCGGTCGTGACCCTGGCGTTCGTCGGAAGCCGCGCGGAGACGGAGGAGGCCACGTCGAGACTCTCGGTCGAATCCCAGGCCGGGCTGCGTCAGTTCTCGTTGGAGCGCATGACCGGCTACGGCGTCGACTACGCCGATGCCGTCGAGCTGCGTGCCCGTGTGATCGAAGGGCAGGACTGGCACTCGGCCGCCACAGAACTCGCGGACGTGTGCGTGCGCCGCGCCGAGAGCGCCCCGGGTGACGCCGGGAGGCACACCCGGATCGGGTACCTGCGCCGTGCGTCCGCCCTGCTGCGCATGAGCCAGATGATGATGCTGTCCGACACCGCGGAGCGCCGGGCGATCTTCGCGCGGGCCGCAGAACTCTACGCGCAGGCCGCGGAAGCGAGTGGTGACCGCGAGCACGTCACGATCGAGACCGGCCACGGCCCGTTGGTGGGATGGCTGGTCCCCGCGGTCGACTCCGCGGTCGGCTCTGCCGTCGTCATCGGCGGCGTCGAAGGCTGGGCCATGGATTTCGACAGCCTCGGCGAGGCCCTCGCGGCACGGGGCATCGACGCACTGCTGCTCGACGGCCCAGGACAGGGTGAAACGCGGCTTGCGCACGAGCACTACCTCACAGCGCAGTGGCGCGACGCGTACGCCCGAGCCGTCGACTTCCTCGACGAGCGCTCTCCGGGCCGCCCGATCGGCTTCGTCGGCAACAGCATGGGCGGTAGCGTCGCCTTGGCCGTCGCGGCACAGGACACCCGGATCAGGGCGTGCGTCGACAACGGTGGCGTCCACGCCCCGTGGCTGGTGCCGCCGACCATGGGGACCTTCTTCTCGAAGATGGTCGCCGCCTGCGGAACCGGGGACGCGGACCGGGCGGTGGACGTCTGGAAGACCGTCACCCCGCTCGCCGACGGGCCCAACACCGGATATCCGTTGCTGGTCGTGCAGGGCGGCGAGGATCCCATGGTCTCGATGGACCTCGCGCAGGTCCTTCTGCACGGCGCACCCACCCACGACAAGCGGATGGTCGTCTTCACCGACGGCAACCACTGCGTCTACAACCACAAGCACGACCGTGACGCGCTCATCGCCGACTGGCTGACCGCGCGCCTGCGCGGCCTGCCGAACCCCGAGATCGCGAACTGAGAGGAAGACCCCGTGCAGATCATCGACGCACAGATCCACCTCTGGGCCGGCGAGAGCGCACCCCCGCACCACTGGCGCGCACCGTACACCGTTGACTCAGCCCTGCGTGACATGGACGAGGCCGGTGTGGACCGCGCTGTCAACTGCCCGGCGATCTGGGACGCCGACGCGAACGACTACGCCGTAGAGACGGCGAAACACCACCCCGATCGGTTCGCGACCCTCGGCTGGTTCCCCCTCGACGAGACTGCGGACGAGTCCCTCGTCGGCGCCTGGCTGGACAAACCCGGCATGCTGGGCCTGCGCTTCATGCTGGCGGCGCCGGAGATGGCCGACCACCTCGCATCGGGCGACCTCGACTGGCTGTGGGCGGCCGCCGACCAGCGAGGGATCCCCGTGGGGCTCATGGTGCTGCCCCCGTACCTGGCCGCCGTCGGAGACGTCGCCGCCCGATACCCGAACATGCGCTTGCTGGTCGACCACCTCGCGGTCAACCCCTTCGAGAAACTGCCCGACGCCGCCGCGCATCTCGATGCCCTGCTCTCTCTCGCCCGCCACCCCAACATCGGGATGAAGGCGACGGCCGTACCGAGCATGGCGACGGACGCATACCCGTTCACCAGTACGCACAGAGTGCTGCGTCAGGTCTTCGACGCGTACGGCGCCGAGCGGATGTTCTGGGGTACCGACATCACCCGCCTCCACTGCTCGTGGCGCGAGGCGGTGACGATGTTCACCGAGGAACTGCCCTGGCTGCGAGGCCGCGACCTGGAGCTGGTGATGGGCCGCGCCGTGGCCGACTGGATCGGCTGGCACTGATCAGCAGCGCGGTCTGCGACGGCGCCACATAGTCGTTGTTCCGGGGGGAATGTGGGGAACGGACGTCCCTCCGGGACAACTTTCGTTGGCGACGGAGCACACACCCTGCCCGATTCGGCGCCCCACGACGTCTTCAGGCCTCTGCCTGGAGTTGCCTCTGCCCTTCCAGCCCGTCGAGGAGCAGGTCCAGGCCGAATCGGAACTCCTCGTGCAGCGGTACGGACGTCAGCTCGTCGGCCGCCGCGGTGGTGGCCGGATAGGCAACAGGGTCAAGGGACTTGTAGTAGTCCCGAAGCTGCAACTGGTCCTCGGGGCGCGGTGTCCCGGGGCCGTACTGCTGGATGGCGAAGCCGATCACGTAGTGACCGATGGCCGTGAAGGCACGAGCGGCCAGGCCTATCGGGAACCCGTGCCCGGTGAAGAGTGTGACGAGCCGTTCCCTGCCCCGCAGGGCATTGGGGCCGACGGGGACCTGGGCCGCCAGCAAGGACAGCGCGTTGGGATGCCGACACAGCGTGCCGTAGAGCGCCTCCGCCGCGGCACTCACGGCTTCCCTCCAGGAGAGGCCGTCCAACTCCTCTGCCGGGATACGGACTTCGCCCAGGATTCTGTCGGCGACCAGAGCGAGGAGTTCGTCCTTGCCGTTGAAGTGCCGGTAGAGCGTCGCCGTGCCCGAATTCAGAGTGTCGGCGAGCATCCGCAGGGTCAGTGCCTGGATGCCGACCTCGTCGATGAGCTTCAGGGCCGTGTCCACGATCCGCCCGACATCCATGGGAGGACGTCCCCGCCGGTACGCGGGGGGCGGCGTCCGACTCGCCCACCAGGCAGGACTTCCCGGAACAGGCTGGACCTCCGAAGCCATGAATCGCTCACTCTTTCGGTCGGATTCTGCTGAGGACACGCGTCCCTGAAAGGGACTTTCGGTCTTATCGTATCCGTTTTCGGTGGTGGTGCGGGGCACCCCCGAACGGGGCACGGTCAGTCGGCGGCCCGAGGCGGCTGTACCAGGTCAGTCTGGTAGGCGATGACGACGAGCTGGGCGCGGTCGCGTGCATCGAGTTTGGCCATGGCGCATTGGATATGGGTGCGTACGGTCACCGGGCTGATCGCGAACAGGTCGGCGATCTCGTCGTTGGACATGCCATCGGCTGCGAGGGCCATGACCTCGCGCTCGCGGGTGGTGAGATGGGCCAGGCGCTGTGGCGTCACCGGGCGGTCGTGCGAGGTGCGGATGGTGAGGAAGCGGGTGATGAGGGAGCGGGTAGCCCCGCGTGAGAGGAGCGCCTGACCGGAGGCGACGGTGCGGATGCCGGTGAAGAGTTCGTCGACGGTGGCGTCCTTGCCGAGGAAGCCGTTCGCTCCGGCGTGCAGGGCCCGGGCGACGTATTCCTCGGTCTCATAGGTGGTGAGAACGAGGACCCGGGTGGCGGACAGCTCCGGGTCCTGGCAGATCGCGGCTATGGCGGTCAGGCCGTCCGCGCCTGGCATACGGATGTCCATGAGGACGACGTCGGGGTGGTGGGCGTGCGCGAGTTCCACCGCTTCCCTGCCGTCGGAGGCTTCGCCGACCACCTCCATGTCGTCGCAGGAGTCGATCAGAGTCCGGAAGGTGGCCCGCATCAGCGCCTGGTCGTCAGCGAGCAGGACACGGATCGTCATGGAGTTCGCTCCTTACGGGCGTGGGGATGCAGCGGCAGGACGGTGGTGACCTGGAAACCGCCTGCGGGCCGGGGGCCTGCCCGTAGTTCGCCGCCGACGGAGTGGGCGCGTTCCGTCATGCCGATGAGGCCGAACCCGCGGCCTTTGGCGGACTGGGGAGTTGCGGGGGTGAGGGCAGCTGTGTCGTTGGTGATCGTGATGGTCAGGCTGGCTTTGGAGTAGGCGAGTTGTATGTGCGCGGCCCAGGCTGTCGGGGAGCGGGCCGCCCCGTCGTCATACTTCGGATAGAAACATCACTACTGATGAGGCAGTGCAGAGTTGGCCTGCAGGCCCTCTCCGGTACGACAGCTCTCGCCCGTCCCGGTCGGCACCGGCCCGTCCCGCCCACCCCCGGAGGCGCCAGTAGGCCTCGCGTCAGCAGCGAGCGGGTTGATGCGCCGACAGAACGCGGGCCTGCGGCGGTGTACGCCGTTTCGAGTACTGCAGTAGCTGCCTACACGCGGACTCGACGACCGAAAGGCTTCTCGCCGAAGCCTCTTCCGCCGCCCACGGGGACAATTCTGACAACAATGTAACCATAACAATAGTGCGCTTCACCGGGGAGGAGAGCGCGGCAGCGGAGGGGCCGAGCGGCGGCCATCAGGAGTCACCTGTCCGGGGTGGCGGGATCGCCGGACCCGCCGACCCACCCGCCGCGCCTGAATCCGCACACGAGCTCCACGGAAGCCAACAAGACCCCTCTTGACGAGCATCCGCGATAACGGATACGTTGTAGCCGTTAAATCCGCCCGATCTGAAGCACACACTCCCGGTTCACAGGCACGACTTCGTGCACATGGCGACCGAGGCCCCGGCGCATATCACCACTCCGGCAAAGACCCCACTGGCAAGGAGCTTCGACATGTCCGCGAAGAGTCACCGTCTCCCCGGTGGGGAGGGTGCGGAATGAGCCGCACGTTACTGCGCGGGGCGCAGGTGATCACCATGGCGCCCGGCCGACCCGACGTGGAACGCATCGACATCCTCGTCGACAACGACCGCATCGCCGACATGGGCGATCGCCTGGACGGGCACGCCGCCGAAACCGTCGACTTCGCCGGGCGCATCATCATCCCCGGCCTGGTCAACGCGCACATGCACACCTGGCAGACCGGGCTGCGCGCTGTGGGCTCCGACTGGACCCTGCTGCAATACCTCACCCACCTGCACGGTGGTATCGCCCAGCACTACAGCCCCGACGACATGCTCATCGGCAATCTCGCCGGAGCCCTGAACCAGATCAACTGCGGCACCACCACGATCGGTGACTGGTGTCACAACAGCCTGACGCCCGAGCATGCCGACGTCGAGGGGATCAAGACCAGGCTGCTGGAATCGGGCGAACGGCTCCTCCGCGTGCTGGACGCGCCCGGTACCGCCCAGTCCTGAAACGGGTGCCAAGTGCTTGTTCACGATCTGCAATTCCAGCGTCGCAGGGTGAGAGCGCTCGCCCGGGGAGTGGACACATGAGCGTGCACGTTTCCCATACCCGCCGACCCGAGATACCTGCGAAGCCGCGGAGCCGCGGGCGCCAGCGCCGATGGTCGGTACCGCGCGCCGCCGCGTTCTGGCTGGTGGCCCTTGCCTTCGCCGTGACGATGCTGGGCACGACCCTGCCAACGCCGCTCTACACGTTCTACCAGCACCGGCTCGGCTTCTCGTCCCTGATGAGCACGGTGATCTTCGCCGCCTACGCGGTCGGAGTCCTGCTCGCGCTGGTCCTGTTCGGACGGGTGTCGGATGCCATCGGACGGCGGCTGACCCTGCTACCGGGGCTTGCCTTTGCGGCGCTCAGTGCGGGTGTGTTCCTGGTCGCCGACAATCTGACGCTCCTGCTCGTGGGACGGGTGCTCTCCGGCCTGTCCGCGGGCATCTTCACCGGCACGGCGACCGCCACCTTGGCCGACCTGGCAAAGGAGGGCGCAAGCGAGCGCGCCACCCTGGTGGCCACCGTGGCGAACATGGGCGGGCTGGGTGCGGGGCCACTGCTGGCCGGCCTCCTCGCGCAGCTGGCCCCGGCCCCTGTGAAGCTTCCGTTCATCGTTCACCTGGCAATGCTCGCCCTGGTCGCCGTCGGGGTTTGGCTGATGCCCGAACCCGTGGCGGTCATGGGGCGCCCGCGCCTGCGGATCGCGCGTCCAAGCGTGCCGGAGCCGATGCGAGGCACCTTCGTGCGGTCGGGGACCGCAGGATTCGCAGGGTTCGCGGTGATGGGCTTGTTCACCGCGGTCGCGCCGTCGTTCCTGGGCCGGTTGCTCGGGCTGCCCAGTCCGGCGTTGGCCGGCGCCGTGGTCTGCACCCTGTTCGTCGCCTCGGCGCTCGGGCAGATCACGCTCGTACCTCGGCTCGGCCGTGCCGCACTGCCCGCCGGGTGTGCCGTGCTCATCGTGGGCATGGCCCTGCTGGCGACGGGACTGGCCGCCCGGTCGCTGGTGCTGCTCCTCGCCGCCGCCGTGGTCGCCGGACTCGGACAGGGCGTGAGCTTTCGGGCGGGGCTGGCCGCGATCAACGCCGAAGCTCCCAGCGGACAGCGCGCCGAAGTGGCCTCGACCTTCTTCCTCGTGCTCTACGTGGCGATATCCCTGCCCGTCATCGGCGAGGGGCTGGCCGCGCAGGCGGTGGGACTACGGACAGCCGGAATCGGCTTCAGCCTGGCCGTCGCCCTGCTGGCCGCGAGCGCCTTGGTCGCCCTGCTTCGGGCCGGGCGGGACGGTGCCGCGTCCGCGGAGCTTCGAATACCGGCACGCCCCCGACGGATTCCACGGTAGAGCGGTCCCCCGCATCGACCCTGTCTCGGCGGGGACCGCCACCCGCCAAGGGCTCCCCCGGCATCACACCCCGCCGGGAATCACCCCGCGAGCTGCGCTCGATGGTCAACGCGCTGCTCGAGGACAACAAAAACGAACTCGTCCCGAACCGCCTTCCCGGCCTGTTGAAAGTAGCGAGAACATGAGCATCTCCGTCCTCCGTACCGCCGATGCCTGGTGGGTCCTCACCCCCACGGGCGCCGCCCAGGTGGACACCACTGCCACCACCACCGCGCAACTGCTCGCCGACCGGCAGGCAGTCGCCGCTGCCGCGAAGAGCGTCGGCACCGTCGCCGTCACCGACCTCGCACTGATCTCGCCCGTCACAGACTCCGCCCGAGTCGTCGCGCAGATGACGAACTCCATCTCGCACGTCAAGGACACCGGCGGAAATCCGGAAACCGCACCGATGGCGTTCTTCCGCAAGGCGTCGGGCTCGATCAGCGGCCCCTTCGACGACGTGATCCGGCCCAGCCACGTGCAATTCCTCGACTACGAGGTTGAGATCGGGCTCGTCATCGGCAGGGAGATACCGGTCGGCACACAGATCACCGAGGACAACCTCTCCGACTACATCGCCGGCCTGGTGGTCACCAACGACGTCTCGGCACGCGATGTCCAGCTGCGCCACGCTCAGTGCTACGAGGCCAAGTCCTACCCGACCTTCACGCCCGTCGGCCCCGCGCTGGTGCTGCTCGACGCGGACGAGCTCAAGCGGTTCCCCGACCTGCGGCTGAAGCTGTGGGTCAACGGCGAACTCCGGCAGAACGCGACGGTGGCCGCCGACATGATCTACCAGCCCCTCGACGCACTCCGAGGCCTGGCACGCTTCCAGCGGCTCGGCCCCGGTGACCTCGTGCTGACCGGGACACCCGTCGGAACGGCCATCAGCGCACCCCCGAAGCCGGTCCAGGCCATCGCCTCCCTGCTGCCGGAGGACACCAAGTTGAAGCTCTTCTTCCAAGGCCAGTCCCGGAATCCGAAGTACCTCAAGCACGGTGACGTCATCGAGGCCACGGTGGCCACAGACGACGGCGAGATCGACCTTGGCCGGCAGCGCATGGTCGTAAGGGACGCCCCCCGATGAGCCACGCCCCGGCCCTCGCCGCAGCACCCCGCCCTGGCCCACCCGGCGATCACCGTACCGCCGAGGCCGCGCAGTGGGGCGCAGTGGCATGAGCCGGTGAGCCGGACTCCCGGCCGGCATCCACCCGCCCACCCACCTGCCCGCGCGGCTCACCAGCATCGTGGCGCCCCTCCACGTCACCGTCCTGGTGGCGCCCTCGGCCAGCGAGGCCACCACCAGGACGGTTCTGAGCCGCTGCTATCGCAGAGAAAGGCAGGCCACCCAACATGAACGTCGTATCCATCGTCCTCGCCGTGCTGCTCGCGGTGTTCTTCCTCGCCCTGGGCGCGGCCAAGGTCCTGGCACTGCCGAAGACGCGCCAAATGGCCGCGGAGAGCGGGTTCTCCACCACGGCCTACAGGGCGCTCGGCGTACTCGAGGCCGCCGCGGCAGCCGGCCTGCTCCTTGGCCTGTCCGTGCCACTTCTGGGCAGTCTCGCCGACGCCGGGTTGCTGCTCTTGATGGCCGGTGCCCTCATCCTCCACCTGCGTAACGGTGACGGGCCGCAGAAGATCGCACCAGCGGCCATCACGACACTGCTCATCGCTGCGTACCTCGCCACCCACCTGGCAGCAACGTAAATCAGTTTCGTCCTCATCACAAACCCGATCAGACCATCCCGGAAGAGACCATGCGTACGGTCCGTCGCCCCGGGAATCCTGCCGCCGTCCGCGGGACGCTGGCACTCGACGTATCCTCCACCGTGCTGAGACTGCACGACTACTCCCACCGGCGGGACCTCGAAGAGGCCATGCGCTGCGGCCAGGGGGACATCAGGGTCGGCCCACGGCCCGACCCGTGGGAAGGGCCCCTCGTCTCCCTGGGATACGAGGAGATGATGACCGGCTCAGCCGAATACCCCGCGGGAACGGCGGCAGGTCCAGCCGAACTGGCCGCTGCCGACTGGGTGCTCTACGAGCAAGAACAGGGCATGAGCGAAGTGGTGGACCGCTTGGCGGGGCACGTCGGGTTCACCCCGCGTGCCGTCGCACGCACGGGCCAGGTGTCGGCGGCGCTCCTGTTCGCGGTCGAAGGGATCGGCGTGACGGTGGCGCCGGAGAACGCGGTGCCACTGCGCTGGTCGAGGCACGCCCGGCGGATCGGGCCCGGCTATTTCCGCGAGCTGGTGGTGTTCAGCAGGAAGCTCCCCTCCCAACTGGCCCAGCGTTACCGGGACATGCTCACCTCTTTGGAGTTGCCGCTCACCGCGGAGCAGGATCTGCCTCACGGAGCGCTCCGCTTCTAGGGTCCGTCTTCAAACGGATCTGGCCCAGAGCAGGATTGAGGCCAGGCAGACCGATGCTTCGTACGGCGGCATTCCTGAAGAACGATGTCCAGGGGCCGGTTCTGCCACTCGGCCAGCCTCTCGACGATCTTGTCTGTGCTGGTGGAACTGGTCTGCCGGGAGGCCGGCCCCGCGCATCTCCGCCGGACGGCCATGCCGGATCGTGCCTGTCATAGCCGAGGTGATCGATGATCCCGCCCTCCAGAGCGGACTCCAGCAGCCGCTTCGTCAACTGCCGAGTAGCCCACCTTCACCCATCAACCGCATCTCCTCGGCCGGGGCCCGGCTCGCCAACCTCGCTGAGCCGACTTGTGGATGGCGCCGGGCCCATAGCCGGCCAGCCGTTCCGCGGGCCCGTCCCAGCCGCTGTGGCCGTCTGAGTGATAGGCCGGCCCTCCTTCTCGGTGGCTCCCGCGACCGACCCCATCCGAACGTGCTGCGCCCATTAGTAAGAGGAGCCGCACGTGAGGTACGGAGGATCCCGGTCAGGCAGCGGAAGGACTCCGCTGGAGACGAGACTGAGCCCGAACCCCGTGGACAGCGGCCCGACCGGCCATGCGGCCAGGCGTTGCCGACACTGCCGGCAACGCCTGCCGAAGCGTCAGCCGGTCGGAGAGTCAGTACCGCTGAGCGATACCGTGGCCGTTCATTGCTGTCAGTCGGCGATCAGGACGGGGCGGGGGCCTGCGGGAGCCGTCCATGCTTCGCTGACCTGGGAGAGCGGGTGGGCCTGGGCGTCCACCTGCACCTTGCCGTCGGCGATGAGCTGTACGTAGGCGGCGACCTGGGTGAAGTAGCGGCGCATGTCGAACGAGCCGATGCCGCTGCCACTGAGGCGGAAGGGGCGGCTGCGCAGCAGCGAGGCGGGTACCGCGGCCTCTTCACCGGCCGCGCCGCCGATCTCCACGTAGCTGGTGGCGCCCGCGCCGGGAACGTTCGCCAGCGCCTGGAAGGCGGCCTCGGCCACGCTGCCCCACAGGAAGTCCAGAACGAGGTCAGGCGCCTTGCCACCGAGGGCCGCACCGATGGCCGCCGCGTCCCCACCCTTGTTGCCGACGATTTCGACGGTCTCGGCACCGAGCCCGGCCACGCGCTTGAGGTCGTCCACGCCGCGGCCCACGCCGATCACGCGCCGCACGCCGAGCGCTCGGGCGTTCTGTACAGCGAGGCCGCCGGCCGCCCCGGTCACCCCGAGGATCACCACCGTGTCCGGCGTGCCATGCTGCTCCGCGTGGGTGGTGAGCGGCATCCAGGACGACATGCCCGGGTTCACTCCCGCCGCCACGGCCACAGGATCGGCCCCCTCCGGGAGCGGCAGGGCCATGGTGACCGCCATCCGCTCGGCGAACGTACCCCAGGGCTCCTCGACGTCTCCGGTGTACACCAACGTGCCGTCGGCCCTGCGGGCCACCGCGTCCACGCCCGGAACCAGCGGGAACCGCCCGGTGCTGCTGTAATGCCCGCCAGACGCCTTGGAACGCACAACGGGGTGGATAGCTGTTGCGACCAAGTGGACGATCTGCTGGCCTTCGCCGGCCTCGGGATCGCGGAAATCCCGGTACTCGGGCACAGCACCACCCGCCGTCGCCACGACTGCTGCCTTCATCGCTGTTCTCCTTGACTCGGAAACCCACACCGTGTTCCCGCACGACTACGAACCGCGACCCGGACGCCAGGGGTCGGCAACGGCGGTCGAGGCGGGAGACTTTTGCGGATACATCGTATCCGTAAAAGTCGATGCCGACCACCCCGCCGACCCGCATCACCCAGCAGAACCCCTCGATCCCAGCCCTACATGCTCACGCCCTCCAAAAGCCCAGGGGGCAAGCCGTGGAACAACTCCAGGGACGCCCCCAGCACCGCCCTTCGAGGACAGTCATCGGCACAGCGGGGTTGGCCCCACGCCGCGTAAGTCTCACCGCGCCACGGTCGCGATGTCGGGCGGCCTTCGGCCGGGCATGAGCAAGCTTGAATGATTGAATCGTCAGAACTGCGAATGCCGTCCAGCCGGGCGGCTCCAGGTCGCATGACCAAGGGCCGGAGTGAACGGCGCCACGTGAGAAGGAGGCCCCGATCATGCTCGCCCCATGGGTCCGAGAACTCACTCCGCGCGACCGTCACGCGGTGACCCGTTCGGTCCTGCCACAGGCCAAGGTCGCGGAGTTCGCGACGCGCATAGGCGTCGGCCCGTGCGGCTGGGCCGTAGAGCTCGGCCGGGCCATGGCAGAGCACATCACCGACGAGGTGCCCTACCTGGCCATCGACGGAATTGTGCAGGAGCTGCACAAGGGATGCGAGGCCGTGGCGCTCGGCACGGTGGCGGCACTCCACGACGAACAGGACCTCGTCGTTGCCGACGTGCCCGAGGTGCTGCTGGGACCGGCCGAGGTGGTGAGTCGCGGCGTGGGCGTCTAGCACATGCTGCGCGCCATCCGCGTCGGCCACGCCTTCGCCACCCGTGAGCTGTGGGACGTCTGCGAACAGTTGCCGGACGACGAGCGACGATTCGCCGCAGTGCGGCGTGCATCGGAACTCACGCTCGGGACCGTCGCCGACCTGTCGGCCGCCATGGCCCGCGAATTCGGTCAGGTACAGCAGACATCGCTGGCCAGTGCCAACGCTGCCCGGATGGAGGTCGTACGGGGCATTCTCTACGGCGACGCCATTTCCGTGGAACACGCTTCGCGTGTCCTCGGATACGACCTGACGAGGCATCACGTGGCTTTCGTCGCCTGGGCCGACGACTTGGCGGAGGCGGGGGCGACCGAGTTGGAGGGTGCCGTCGTGGAGCTGCTGGGGGCGGCGGGCTGCACAGCGAGCTTGGTGTTGCCGGTTGGTGATCGAAGAGTCTGGGGGTGGCGGTCCGGCGTCCACCGGCCCTGCCTGCCACCGGCACACACCAGCCGTGCCCCGGGGTCCGGGTCGCCGCAGGGTTGGCCGCATCGTCGCTCGATGGGTTCAGGGAGAGCCACAACCAGGCGTTGGAGGCCGCCCGGGTCGGCATGATGTCCGCAGGCCGCCGCTGGCTGTTCGACTACGGTGAGCTCAACGTAGTGGCCCTGCTCAGCTACCGGATCGACCAGGCCCGCGAGTTCGTCCGGCGTGAACTCGGGGCACTGGCGGGGTCCGAGGAGTCCATCGTCACCGTCCGGACCACCCTCAAGTGCTACCTGGACGTGGAGCGCAGCCTCAACACCGCCGCCGAGCGCCTGCACGTCGCCCGCAACACGGTCGCCTACCGGGTTCAGCGGGCGGAGGAGCTGCGCGGGGAGGGCATCCACGTCCGGCGGATGCAGCTCCAGGCGGCCCTCACCCTGGTCGAGGAGCTGGGCGAGACGGTCCTGCCTGGAACGTACGCGACACGCTGAGACCGGCAGGACGGCCCCGCCTCACAGCCGGACTTGGGACTGGAGTACAAACCGCGCACGCGCACTTGCACCGCAGCCCAAGCCGCTTGCCCGTGCCGGGAGGCTTCATGGAGAGCGTTCGTTTCGCCGCCTCGACGCCGCTGCCGCGCCGCTCCGGGGCTTTCACCAGGAGCCTTGCATGCCGACCACCGCACCCCCGCCCCGCCTGCCGGCCGAGGTACTCGCCTCCCTCGAGCGGCGTGTTCTGTGGCTCTCGGTTGCGATGGTCGATCACGCCAACAACGTCCGCGGCAACCCTTCCGGCCTGAAGGTCGGAGGACATCAGGCGTCGAACGCGTCGATGGTCTCGATCATGGCCTCGCTGTGGTTCCAGCGCCTCCGGCCGCAGGACCGGGTATCGGTCAAGCCGCACGCGTCCCCGGTACTGCACGCGATCGAGTACCTCCTCGGCGAGCTCGGCACCAAGTACCTCACGACACTGCGCGAGTTCGGCGGCCTGCAGAGTTATCCCAGCCGCACGAAAGACCCCGACCCGGCCGACTACTCGACCGGCTCGGTCGGGATCGGTGCCACCGCGCCGGTCTGCGCCGCCTGTCCGCAGTACTCCACCACGACCTGCGCCAGGACGTGCGCCGCGCCTGCCAGACCATCATGCGGGCCCACAAGGCAATGCCGGACGACGGACCGACCCTCCCCTCGGCGATCCAGGTGGTCACGCCGCTCAACCTGCCGCCCGGTGTTTCTCCCATGCCGTTCCTGGGGTGACACTGCGCGTGGTGTCGCGGTAGGTCCGCAGTATCGCTAGCCAGTAGATCACCGGGGGCCCCGCTTCCGGACCTGGACGAGGACGCTGTACGCACCCTCACCACTCACGCTGTCGTCGGCGGCCTGTTCATCCAGCGGGAGATCCACGGCGACTCCGTGGATCTCGTGACGATGTTCGAGCTGTATACACAGCTGATCCACGACGCGGCCGCCCGCATGGCAGCGAGGAGCGCAGGCAGACCCTGACGTCATACGCCTCCCGAAACGCCCTCCACGTCCAGCAAGGCCGCTCCCGGGAAGAAGTCCGGTGCCTCCAGGGCACACTCGGCCCAAACCGTCTTGCCAGGTCGAGCATGGCGTGTTCCCCAGTTTGCGGCGAGTTGCGCGACGAGGAACAGACCTCGCCCGCCCTCGTCGAAGACACGGGCGCGGCGCAGATGCGGGGTCGTGCTGCCGGCATCCGTGACCTCGCACATGAGGGTGCGGTCGTGGATGAGACGCAGCTGGATGGGAGGCCGGCCGTAGCGGATGGCATTGGTGACCAGTTCGCTGACGACCAGTTCGGTGGTGAAGTCGAGGTACTCCAGCCCCCAGGCGGTCAGCTGCTCGGAGACGCTCGCTCGGGCCCGGGGCACCGCCGCCGGTTCGGCGTCCACGTCCCAGGTGGCGACCTGACCGTCTCCGAGGGTGTGGGCGCGGGCCAGCAGGAGTGCCACGTCGTCATGCGGTCGGTTGGCGGGGAGCAGCGCTGCGAGGACAGTGTCGCAGGTCGCCTCCAGTGAGGCAGCAGGCTGCGCGAGGGCGTCGCGCAGCCCGGTGAGGCCGACGTCCACGTCCCGGTCGAGAGCCTCGATCAGGCCGTCGGTGTAGAGGGCGATGAGACTGCCCTCGGGCAGGTCGACCTCCGCCGCCTCGAACGGCAGGCCGCCGAGGCCGAGGGGCGGACCGGCAGGCAGATCGAGGACATCGACGGCTCCGTCCCGCGTCACCACGACGGGCAACACGTGCCCCGCGCGGGCGAGAGTACAGCGGCCGACAACGGGGTCGTACACGGCGTACAGGCAGGTCGCACCGATGTCCCCCGCGGATTCGGTGTCCGCGTCGGCAGAGGCTGCGGAAGCGTCGGAGGAGGCTTCGGCACTCAGGCGGATGACGACATCGTCCAGGTGCGTGAGGAGTTCGTCCGGCGGCAGGTCGATGTCGGCGAGGGTACGAACAGCGGTCCGCAGCCGGCCCATGGTGGCGGCGGCGTGGATACCGTGGCCGACCACGTCCCCGACCACCAGGGCGACCCGGGCACCGGACAGCGGAATGACGTCGTACCAGTCGCCTCCCACACCGAGCTGGGTGGCAGCGGGCAGGTAGCGGCAGGCGACCTCTACGGCGGACTGCGCGGGCGTGCTCCGCGGGAGCAGGCTGCGCTGGAGGGTGAGGGCGGTGGCACGTGCGTGCGTGTAGCGGCGGGCGTTGTCGACGGCTACCGCAGCCCTGGCCGCGGTCTCCTGGGCGAGGAGCAGGTCCTCGTCGTCGTACGGGTCGGGGGCGCGGTGGCGGAAGAACTGAGCGACACCCAACGTGGTGCCACGGGCGCGTAGCGGCACCAGCAGCGCCGACGTGGACGGGGCGAGGTGGTGGCGTGACGGCCGACCGGTGGCCAGGGTACGGGACGGTGGTGATCCGTCCGGAAAGCTGTGAAGTTGCCGCGGCGGGATCGACGAAGCCCAGGATGCCCCAGCCGGACGGCTCGCCTCGGCGTGACCCACCGGCCGCTGGGCGATCCTGCGGACCTCGAGCGTGCCCTCCGACCGCTGGGCGATCCTGCGGACCTCGAGCGTGCCCTCCGACCGGGCGTCGTCGAGAACGGAGTCGAGGAGGTCGACGGTGACGGCGTCTGCCAGGTGCTCGATGGCCAGGTCGGCCAGCTCCTGGGCGGTGCGGGTGACGTCCAGGGTCGTGCCGACGCGCAGACTGGCCTCGTTCACTACCGACAGCCGCCACTGCACCCGCCGGTCGCGCTCCTCCTGGAAGGCCAGAATGCCCAGCTCCGACGCGCGGTCCACGTACTCGGTCACCAGCGCGATCAGCTTCCGCGATGCCGCGCTGACCAGCCTGGCATCGGTTGAGAGCAGGGACATCTCGTCGATCAGCCGGTCGAGAACCCGGCCCTGTGCGAGCCGGAAGGCCCGGAGTATCACAGTGACCGGCCTCCCACGCTGAGCCAGCCAACGTGCACGCTCCACGTCGGCGACGGGCGGTTCGATCCGGCTCGGCTCGATGCCGTGCTCGACGCCGAAGAGGATGGCGGCGATGTGCTCGGCGACGTTCTCCTCTGTCCTCCGTGCGATGTCCGGCTCGTCCCACAGCTCCGGCACCTCGCGCCGCAGGCAGCGCTCCACGTCGTGGATCAGCTCGTCCGCTCTCGGGCCGATCTCAAGCGCGGCACGGGACATGAGGCTGTCCGCGGTGAGGTCCACACCGTCGACGGTACGCCCTCCGGGCGGCCCGTGACGCTCTCGGCCGGCTGCGTCCGGCCAGAGCGTCTCGGTGTTCTGGGGCGGGCCGGTCTCAGGGCTGGTCGTGGTCGAGAAAAACGTGGCCGTCGAGTCGTCGGATTGGCGAGAGCCGTCTTCGTCGGCACCGCGGTGACCGGCCGGGTGGCTCCGAAGCTGGGCGTGGAGCTGGTGGTGGGGACTGGCATGGTGATCGGCACGGTGGGCGTCTTCCTGCTCACGCTGATCGAGTCGGGCTCGACGTGCAGCGGCTTCGTGGCGCCCCTGCTCCTGCTCCTCCTGCTCGGCTCCGCCATCGGCCTGAGCCTCTCCCCGGCCACCGACACCGTCATGGGCTCCTTCCCCGAGTCGGAGCTGGGCGTCGGTGGCGGCGCCAAAGAACCCGTCCGGCGGACCCCAGCAGGCCCAGGCCCTGGTCGACACGGTCCACGAGTCCTTCGCCCACGCCATCGCCTGCACCAGCCTCATCGGCGGCATCATCATGGCCGCCGGCGCGGCGATCGTCCTGCTGCTCCTGCCTGGCTGGAAAGCCGCCGGCAAAGCACCACAACGAGACGACGGAAGAAGTCGAGCGGGAGCACACGGAGGTCGTGTGACCCCGCAGACGGGCCGTGCCTGAGCGGCGCACGGTCCCGAGGCGCTGCCGGGAGGGGACTCCCGGCACCGGCCCCTCTCCGTGTCTGTGCGGATCAGGTTCTGTACTCGACAGGGCGGGACGCCGCCGGAGGGGAAGTTCCCAGCGCCGCCCCGCGTCGAAGGGGCCGTCAGTCCTCAGACGAACAAGGCCACGAGATACCCGACGACCAGCGCAGCGCACACCACTGCGGGCGCGATCCGGCCCACTGGATCACCCTTGCGCAGGTGCACCACAGCGGCTCCGACGAGCAGCAGTACCAGCCCGGCCCCGGCGAGACCGCCGAGCAGCGGCACCGCCGGGCCGAGGGCTACGCCGGCGGCGCCCGCCAGCTCCAGCACGCCGACGCGGCGATAGGCCGCGGTGGAGAACCCGGCTTCCGCGGCCAGTTCGCGCATCTTCGGCAGCGCCAGAACCTTGGCCAGTCCGAGTGCCGCGAAGATCAGGGCGATCAGGCAGGTGAGAGTGACAGTGATGATCATGAGGTGTTCCCTGGGTGTTCGGACGTCGTCGTCATCGCCGGACGGGCGTAGACGTGGATGCCCCCGGCCCGGTTGGCGGGCGTGCCGCCAACCGGGCCGGGACCTGGCTGAGTTACGCGTGCGAGGCGCTCCGTGCGGCCCGGCGCTCGGCGCCCAGGCGGACGAAGTAGTCGATCAGGTCGGGGGTGTCGACCGCTCCGGGGTTGACGACCTGCGCGAGTGGCGCACCCTGGAGCAGCCGTTTGACCGGGACTTCGAGCTTTTTGCCGGTGCGGGTGTGCGGAATGCCGGGTACGGCGAGGATCTCGTCGGGGACGTGGCGGGGTGAGACACCGGTGCGGACGGCGTCACGAATTCGCCCGCTCAGATCGTCGTCGAGCACGGCTCCCTCGGCGAGGACCACGAACAGGGGCATCCAGTACCCGCCGTCCGGCTCCTCCGCGCCGATGACCAGCGCCTCGGCGATCTCGGGAAGTTTCTCCACGACGTCGTGAATGTCGCCGCTTCCCAGCCGAACACCGTTGCGGTTCAGCGTGCTGTCGGAGCGGCCGTGCACGATCACCGAGCCGTAGGAGGTGAGCGTGATCCAGTCGCCGTGCCGCCACACGCCGGGGTACGTGGTGAAGTACGCGTCCCGGTAGCGGGTGCCGTCGGGATCGTTCCAGAAGTACAGCGGCATCGAGGGCATGGGACGGGTGACGACCAGCTCGCCGACCCGGTCGGTGACCGGCATGCCCTCGCTGTCGTACGCCGCGAGCGCCACGCCCAGGTTGGGTGCGGACAGTTCCCCTGCCCAGACCGGGGTCGTGGCGGCGCTGCCCGCGAAGCCGGAGGCGACGTCGGTTCCGCCGCTGGTGGAGGCGAGCTGGACGTGCGCGCCGACGTGGTCGCGCACCCAGGGGTAGGCGGAGGCGGGCAGGGCGGAGCCGGTGCAGCCCACGGCGCGGATGGCCGACAGGTCGTGCACGGACGGGTCGATGCCGAACTTGGCCATGCCGAGCAGGTATTGGGGACTGGTGCCGAAGACGGTGACGCGGTGGCGCGCGGCCAGCTCCCACACGATGTCGGGGCGGGCGGAGGGGGCCGGGCTGCCGTCGTAAGTGCAGGTCGTGGCGCCGGTGAGCAGGGTGGAGACGACCAGGTTCCACATCATCCAGTGGGTGGTGGTGTACCACAGCAGGCGGTCGCCGGGGCCGAGGTCGGAGTGCAGGCCCAGGATCTTCAGGTGCTCCAGCAGGATTCCGCCGTGGCCCTGGACGATGCCCTTGGGCAGGCCTGTGGTGCCGGAGGAGAAGAGGATCCACAGCGGGTGGTCGAACGGCACCGGGGTGCAGCGCAGTTCTTCGTCACGGGTCGCGGCGTCCTCCCACGGAACGACCAGCGACGGGTACGGCTGCGACGACCAGGGCAGGCCCACGTGTCCGACCAGCAGGGTGGCCTTCAGTGTGGGCAGGGCGCGGGCCAGTTCGAGGGCGGCGTCACGGCGGTCGTGCGTCGTGCCGTTGAAGAGGTAGCCGTCCGCCGTCACCAGCACCGTCGGCTCCAACTGGGCGAAGCGGTCGGCGGCGGCCCTCGGCGCATAGTCCTGACCGCACACCGACCACACCGCGCCGAGGCTCGCGGCGGCGAGGAACGCGACGATCGCGTGCGGGGTGTTGGGCAGGTAGCCGACGACCCGGTCCCCCTTGCCGATGCCCAGGTCGCGCAGGGTGGCGGCGACGGAGGCGACCTGGGCGCGCAGCCGGCCGCCGGTCACGTCGTAACCGCAGCCTGTCTCGTCCAGCGCGATGATCGCGGGCTCGTCGGCGCGCAGGCTCCGCAGAGCGTGGTGAGCGTAGTTGAGCGTGGCGCCGGTGAACCAGCGGGCGCCGGGCATCGTCTCCTCGGCGAGTACCTGCTCGTACGGGGTCTCCGCGTCGATGTCGAAGTACTCCCACGCCGCGCCCCAGAAGCCTTCGAGGTCGGTGACGGACCAGCGATGCAGGGCCGCGTAATCGGCGGGGTCGATGCCCGTGGCCGCGTCGTCGCGGTAGTGGACGAGCCAGCGGCCGAAGTCCGCGATGCGGCTGCCGGCTGCGGTGGCCGGGTCCGGGGTCCAGCAGGGCTGCGGGTGCGGTGCGGTCATCGCAGGGTGCTCCTCAGCGAGGGTGCGGGGGCGGGCTGTCGGGCAGGGAGGGGGCGGCGGGCCGTGTGCAGCAGCGGCGCCCAGGCGGACGTACCGGTGAACCCGCCCCCACCCGTGGGAACGGTGCTCATCACCACCCGGTCGGGACGCAGCAGAACGGCGTCCGCCCGGCCGGCGCGCAGCCAGGCGGCGAGGGTCCCGTCGTCGATGACCGCCATGTCCCCGTGAGCAGCGTCATCGAAGGAGGTCAGGTGGAGGACCCGGGCGCCCAGCGCCTGCGCGACGGCGCGCACGGCCGGAGCGGGCGGTACGACCGCCAGGACCGCGAAGGAGTCACCGAGCACATCGTCGAGACGGACGCTCCCGCTGCCCGTCGTCACCCGTGGCTGGGGGACGAGGGTGCCCGCCAGGCGGCGGCCGGTGAGGCGACGGCCGTGGTGCGCCAAGGGGCCCCGCGGCAGGGCCGGGCCAAGACCGTGTTCGGCGACGTACGAGGTGACCGCGGGGATGCGGCAGACAGCGCTGAGCGCGATGCGCCGTAGGGCGGCGGCCCGGTCCTGTCCGCCCGTCATCGCCCAGCCCATCGCAACCGCCAGGCGGATCATGTGCCGGGCGTGGGGCTTGCGTTCGTTCTCGTAGGAGTCGAGCAGGCGGTCGTCCGCGCCCTGTTCCAGCACCCGGGCCAGCTTCCAGGAGAGGTTGTGGGCGTCCCGCAGCCCCGAGCACAGGCCCTGCCCGATGAACGGCGGGGTCAGGTGCGCGGCGTCGCCGAGGAGGAAGACCCGGCCCCGGCGCCAGCGGTCGGCGATGCGGGCCCTGAAGGTGTACCGCGCCTGCCGTATCACCTCGAACCCGTCACCGCCGGCCGGGACGTCCACCCAGGGAGCCACCAGCTCAGGCAGGTCCTCTGAGCCCTCCCCGAGCCGGAACTCCCAGCGGTAGCGGTCCTCGCCTATCCGCATGAAGGTCCCCGGGCGGTCCGGGTCGCAGACCTGGTCGACTCCTTCCCAGGTGCGCACCGGCAGGCTGGTACGCACGTCGACGACCGTCCACTCCTCCTCAAAGTCCAGGTCCTCCCATGCGGCGCCGATCGCGTCCCGGGTAAGGCTGCCCGCACCGTCGCAGCCCAGGACGGCGTGCGCCCACAGGTGCTCCACCACGCCCGTGGCCTCGTCACGCAGCGCTACCCGCACCCGGCCCGGACCGTCGGCGATTTCCTCCTGCTCGACTGCGACGACCTCGACTCCACCCCGCAACTCGCACTCGGAACAGCGGTCCAGGGCGTCGCGCAGCAGCCGTTCCAGTTCAGGCTGGTCAAATAGGGTGGTCTGCGGAAAGCCGTGGTACCCGTTCGGATCGTCCCTGCGGAACTCGGCCATCACCCGGTGCCGGGCGTCCAGCAGCCTCAGGCCGTTGGCAGGGCGGGCCATGGCGGTGAACTCCTCATGGATGCCGACGGCCTGGAGGATCCGGCGGACCTCGTCGTCCATGGCCACGGCGCGCGGCAGCGGGTACACGTCCCGGTGCCGCTCCAGCAGGATGCTGCGCACCCCACGGCGGGCGAGCAGGATGGCGGCAGTGACACCGACCGGGCCCGCCCCGACGATGACCACCGGCACCGTCCTGGCAGCGCTGCCAGGGACGACTTGATTCGATTTCATGCGCGGCTCGCTCCTCGGGCTACTGGGCGTCCGCGACAGCGGTGCGCTGCCCGCCGAGGTCGATCCGCCCGTCCGGGGTGGCGATGGTCGCGGTGATCAGGTCGCCCGCGTGCAGGTAGTGCGGATTGCGGGCCTGGCTCCTGAAGAACGCCTTCCACTTCACGGCGGGCGGCAGCAGCGCGGCGATCTTCTCGACGGGCTTGGGCGGGGCCTTCAGCGCCGTACCGCCCGGGGTGCCGGTGAGGAGCAGGTCGCCTGGGTCGAGGGTCTGGAAGCGGGCCAGCAGGGTCAGGGCCTCGGCGGGGCGGACAATCATGTCGGCGAGGGTGCGGTCCTGGCGCAGGTCGCCGTTGACGCTCAGCTTCAGCCGCAGGTTCAGCAGGTGGGCGAAGTCCTCCGGCTCCAGCAGGGCGAGGAAAGGCCCGGTGGGCGTGAAGGTCGGGTACGACTTGCTCTCGTAGAACTGCGTCTTGGTCAACTGGACCTCGCGGGCGCTGACATCGTTGGTGAGGACCAGCCCGGCGACGTACGAGGACAGGTCCCGCTCGGTCACGACGGTGCCGACGGGCAGCGGCGCGCCCATGACCAGGCCGAGCTCGATCTCGTAGTCCAGGAACTTCACGTGCGAGGGCCGGACGATGCCGTCCTCCGGACCGCTGACGGAGCCGGATGCCTTGCGGAAGAACGCGGGCGGGATCTCGCCGGTGAAGCCCGAGTCACGGGCGTGGCTGCGGTAGTTGACCATCTGGGCGACCACGCGGCAGGGGGTGGTGACCGGGGACAGCGCCACGAGGCCGGCGGCGGGCGTGCCGGGCTCGCCGGAGGCGGCGGCCTCGCGGACCGCGGCCCGGTCGGCGATCAGTTCAGCGGTGGTCGTGGCTTTGGTGTCGACGGGGACGGCGCGGTCGCCGCGGACGACCCACCAGCCGTCGGCGGTGCGCAGGACGTTGGTGCTCATGTCAGTGCCTTTGTGAGGGGGTTGAGGGGTTTCCGGGACTGCGGGGGTCAGGAGTTGGCGGCCTTCAGCAGGCCCAGCAGCCGGGCCGGGTCGAGTTCGCTGTCGTCGCGCAGCGCCTCCATGACCTCGCGGAGTCGCCTGGGTGAAGGTCCGGCACCGAGGAAGTCGCGGGTGGCCGGCGGACCCCACTGCGCGAGGCCGCTGGTCGACATGGGCGCCCAGCCGGGTTCCACGTCGCAGGAGAACAGGTCGCCGTCGGCGAAGTGCTCCAGCATGAAGTGGTCCGGGTCGCGCCAGTAGTCGAAGAGCTGGCTGCCATGGATGTGCCGGCCGATACCCCAACTGCGCTGGTAGCCGCGCTCCTTCAGGTACTCGCCGCCTGCCGCGATCGAGTCCAGGTCGGTGACCTGGTAGGCGGAGTGGACGTAACCCGTCCCCGGCCCGAGATGCATGGCCAGCGTGTGATGGTCGACCGGCACGCTTCCCAGGTCGCAGCGGAGGAACGCCATCGCCGGACCCCGGCCGCGCTGCCCGTCCAGGAACAGGAAGTCGGACACGATCATGCCGAGGGTGTCCAGGTACCAGTCCAGCGCCCGTGCGAACACCCTTGTCTCCAGCACCAGATGCCCCAGTCGCTGGACGCGGGACGGCTCGCGGGGCGGGCGCTGGGTGACGTTCGTACGGCGGTGATCGGTGCCGAAGTTGAGCAGCAGCGGCCGCTGCTCCGGCAGGGCGGGCAGTTCCTCGCCGCAGTGCACGACCCGCACCGGGAAGCCCGAGGGGTCGAGCAGGTTCACGACCTTGCCGCCGCCCGGCACGTCCGCGTCCCGCACGTCCGTCCCGGTGGCCCGCGCGAGCCGGTCCAGGTCGGGTCCCTCGGCCGCGCGGAACGCCGGGCCGATGAAACGGGACGTACGACCGCGCCGGATCACCATGCAGGGCGAGCCGGCGAAGGTGCCGCGCAGCCACAGCGCCCGCTCGGTGCGCGCGGCGATACCGAAGCCGAAGTCGCGGGCGAAGACCTCGGCGCGGTCCAGGTCGGGCTTCTCGAACTCCAGCCAGGCCAGGTCGGCGACCTTGATCGCCGGGTTCCGGGACCGGCCGGCGTGCTCGCCGCGCAGGGCGCCCTGCTCGCTGTGCAGGTCCTGGTGGGCCGTCTTGACGTCATACATGGTGCTGTGAGGGTCGGGCATGGGTGCCTCCGTGGCTCGTACGGCAGGACCACCGATGGCATCGGGGCGGCCATGCCGGCTCCCCCGTCCCAGGGGGTTCGACCCGGTGATGGCCGGATCGCGGCCATGGCGCGCCGATCAGCAGCTCTGCTGTTTGAGGAAAGCATCATGTCTGAGCGATGCACCGTCAATGACTTCCGGGGTGATTTTTGAGGAATCCATCATCTCTGGTGAGTATTGCTAGAATCGCCCCATGCCGACGTCAGCCCCACCCAGCAACCGCTTCGAACGGCGCCGCGCCGCGACCCGGCAGGCGCTCATCGGCGCCGCCCGGCAGATCCTCGCCGAGACGGGCGACACCGACACGAGCATCCAGGCGATCGCCGACCGGGCCGACGTGGGCTTCGGCTCCTTCTACAACCACTTCGAATCCAAGACCGCCCTGTTCGACGCGGCAGTGCTTGACGCTCTCGACGAGTACGGCCGGGCCATCGACGAACGTCTGGAAGGCATCGACGACCCCGCCGAGCGGGTCGCGTTCGGCGTGCGACTCAGTGCCAGGATGGCCGAGACGCACCCCGAGATCATGCGGATCCTGCGCCACCGCGGCCTCGGGCACATCCACTCCGACCGCGGTCTGGCCCCCCGCGCCCTGAGCGACCTGCAGACCGGCGCAGCCTCCGGCCGCTTCACCTTCACCAGCCCCGAGATCGCCCTCTCCTCACTGGGCGGCAGCCTGCTGGCCCTCCTGGATCTACACCTCTCCAGGCCGGACGCCGACGGCGACGAAGCCGCCGCGGCCATGGCGGAGATGATGCTGCGCATGCTGGGCGTCCCCACGGACGAGGCCCGGGAGATCGCCGCGCACCCCCTCCCTGCCGGCGACTGACGCCTCGGCCGGGCGCAGCAGCCACGCCGGGGCGGGTCCGGCGAACCGGTCGCCGGGGCTGCTCCGGCCGGGCAATGCGGGCTCCGTGCGATACGAGGTCGCACAAGTGGAGTGGTCTCACCCATCGGAGGTTCAACTGATGTCGAAGGTGTAGATCCGGGCCAGTGCCCAAGGCCCGTCCCCGCTCCGACGCGCGTCACTGGCAACGGTGGAGTACAGACGCCGCCCAGACCCTGATGTACCTCCGCCAAGTACCGAGCCCGCAGGCGATTCGTCACGTCAACTGGACCGGGCGCAGCATGCCATGGCGGGAACGGCGGCCGGCGCGGCCCTGATGGGGCAGGTCGACGAACAGGGGGTTCGCGGTCGCCAAGGCGATCGCGACCGAAGGTGCCACCGCCATCGCGGCACCGGTCCGCGACGCGAACGGCACCATCGTCGCCGCACTCAGCGTCGTCGGCCCCTCATTCAGGACGCCGCCACGAGTGATCACACGTCATGGCGAACAAGTCCGCATGCGTTCCACGGAGCTCTCCGACTTGATCGCCGGCAAGAACTCGTAGCGCCTCAGCCGCCGGGCCCGGTGGAGTGACCTTCGCCGGCTCAGCCGCGCAAGGCGCGGGGGTGCCGGATACGCCTTGAGCAGGGGAGTTGCGGATCACGGAAGTCGCTGGGCACCGGCCCCGAGTGGGTCCCCTGACGAGCGTTCCCAGAGCAAGCGTGGCATGCCGTTTCACTACTCCTCCACGCGGCGACCGATCCGATGCGTGGGCTCGGCACCCTCCGAGCAGGCCACGGGCCCGACGATCTTCCGGGCCGACTTCGACCGGCTGGACAACCGTTCCTCGCACAGGGAGATCCCCCTTACGGTGCGGCCAAGCAGCAAGATCCGGACCATTCGCGGACCAGGGCGCCATTCCCTGTCCCCTTCGAGGGTGTTTTCGCAGGTCAGTAGCCGATCAAGCTTGTACCACCAAGAGACGAAGAACCTGCCGGTGACCGCCCCTCGGCCGTCGGATTCGGCAGCCGCTTACGCGACCCAGCACCATGACGTCCGATCATGGTGTTGACCTGCAACAACCCACCGGACGGGGCGAAAAGAAGGCCAGTTCGACCCGGATTCGACCCCAACCCCTCCCGTCACGGCAGCGACCAAACCTTGACCTGCAGTTAGGCGAATTCTGCCGCTGTACCAGCCATATCCAGCCGGGAAATCACTACAAAGAGACTAAAGCAGTCACTCGTTGCAAAGCGTCGATGCTGCAGCGACACGAGCTGCAGGCGAAGAACAGAAGGCACGGCTGCACATTCCACTGAGGTCGAGCACCGAGACACAACCAGATCAACCCCCTGACCAGGCCTTCTACATCGAACCTTCCGTGAAGCGGAAGCCGTATTGCGCCCCCGTGACGCCCTTCCGGACGATGTCGCCATCACCCAACGACGGGAGCCGCAGCCATGCCGCACATCACGAGTTTCGCCAGGAACCAGTGGTTCTCGGCAGGTGCGGTCAGCAAGACGCTCTCGCCAGAGATCACTTCCAGGGTCCGCTGCAGGGCGCACCATTGGTGATCGGGTTCTGCAGGAGCGGGTCGACAAAACACCCGCGGCCGCACGCACGGACTGGGTGTCGATGACCACCAGGGACGGGTCCTCCAATCGGCCAGCCTTCTCCCTCACCTGACAACGCAGGAGTTCCTGAATCCGCTGGTCGAGCCCGTCCTGCCGCCACAGCGTGAAGTAGTAGAACACCGCCGACCAGGCTGGCAGGTCATGGGGCAGATAGCCCCACTGACAGCCTGTCCGGTTCTGGTAGAAGATCGCGTTCACGACCTCCCGGAGATCACAGGCCCCAGCCGCTCCCGTCGCCGACCGGCTTACCCGTTCCTGCTTCCAGGCCGTAATCATCGGCTCGATCAACGCCCACTGCTCGTCCGACAAGTCGCTCGGATACGGTCTTCGCTCCATGCTTGCATCCCAGCATGTGCATGACTAGCCACCGGACTGTTCGACGGTCAGTCACACGATCGAGTGATCACGACCCGAGAGAGAAGGGACTCAACGCCCCCTCAGAATAGGTGGTGGGCTGCATCCAATAGCCCTTGGGTGATGGCGTCAGTAGCGCCCTGGGCGAGGACGTCACGGATTCGGATGCCGAGCTGGCGCATCCGGCCGGGATTTGGTGCGGAACTGGCCGACTCGTTCGCAAGTTGCTCGGCGTCGTCGATGAGCTGGCTGCGCTGTTCTTCCGAGAGGTCGGTGGTGTGAGCAGCACCCAAGACCCGTTGCGCGAAGTCGGCCAACTCCGCAGGCGACGCGCCGTGGTTAACGTGTTGGGTGTTGTGTTGGGTGTTGAGATTGCCGAATTGAACGATGCTTCCATTGACCGTGCCGATGCTGAAACCAGGTTGGTTTGCCATGAACTCCCTCACACTCAAGTCGTCTTCCACTGCGAGACCACATTCGATGCCCGCGCTCTCCAGGCGGAGCGCCTGGAGGCGCCCGTCGCGGCGGTCAAGCACGGCCAGCCCTTTCTCGCCGAGATACTCCGCTGCCTGCAAGGCTTCCTCCCGTGTCAGCCGGTCCCGGTACAGGCACAAAGCGTCTGAGGCGAGGAATTCCTCCATCACAAGTCGACACTGTGGGTAGGTGTCCATGGCGGCTTTCACCAGCGCGCTGGTGAGGTAGTCGAACCGGACCCGGCGGGTGTGGCGGGCACGCAGGAACTGCTCCACCGTCGCCATGCCGGTGATCGTCAGCCGCACGGTGCTGTGGCGGAGTGTCTGCAGTACTTCGATGGTTCCCTGCTGTTGGGCGTACGCCAGGACAGCTTGCAGTCGGGCGTCAGTGAGCTGCTGTTCCTGGGTGAACTGCTCTGGATTCTCGTAGCGCAGGATGTCCTCGTCGACCTTCTCCGATAGCCACAGCACTAGAAGCGCGGCATGTGCTGCCAGGCTCGGCTGGTCCAGATGCCACGGAGTAAACAGGTCACGTACCGGTGGTGGTGCCGGAGCGGGCACCAACCGGTCAGCTGCTGCGAGCTGTCGGCAGCGCCGGCTCCAGTAGTCCCCGATGTCTTCGAGACCGCGGTAGGCCCTGATTCGCCGGTCAACCCACAATTCCCATCCGAACAGGCCGACGTTGTTTTTCCAGTGAACCGTAGGTGTGATGTCTTCCGGACCGTCATCCCTGATGGCGAAGGTGCGAAGGGGGAAAGGGTCGGTCAGCGACTCCGAGTAGACGCACCATGGCTCTTCACGCGACAGGATGAAGCCCAGGCGCAACAGCTCCTTCAACTCCGGTCGGGAAAGCAATCCCGTTTCGGCTTGGGCGTTCTTACTGTGCAGCCGGACCGGCTGCTCACTGCGTGCGGGCCAATGTTCCTCGACATGAGCCAACGTTCGTACAAGCGTGACGAAGGTGTCGATCACATCGGTGGTTTCGGCACAGTGGGCGACGCCAGCGGCGGTCAGCTTCAACAAGGTATTCGGCGAAGGCACATGGTGCCGGGTATCGGGCCAGCCCACTAGGAGATGCGGTGGGATCTGCGCCAGCACCTCCACGGCGTCGATGCCCTGCTGGTACAGACTCAGGTCGATCATGCGGAAGGTAGGCCAGCCTTCCTTCGCTGCCTCCTGCCAGACCAGTTTGAGTAACAGGCGCTCGTCGTCGTTGCGCGGTGCTGGGATGCGGTCGATGCCAGCTTGCTGTCGCGGCACAACTCATTGTGACGACTCATACAGGCTTTGCACCAGAGACCGTTCGACTAGAAGCCACGGAGTCGTTCGTAGCATCCGGCTGGATCGGGCCGTGACGCCTCCGGCGATGATCGGGGACCCGTACTGCTGAGAGCCCAAGGCTCAGAGCCCGGCAGCAGGACAGGCCGAGTGCTGTACACCCCATCGCCGCCGGCACACTCCGGCCTGGAACTCCTAGGCATGCCCACCGACGCCCGGGCCATCCACGTCACCCGCAGCCGCCTCGTCCGCCAAGGCTTCCTCACCCAACCCGGCCGAGGCCGCTACCAGAAACGGACTTAACGACCTCTCAGACCTCCCGGGGATCTTGCCGGTCGAGCGCAGCCAGCACGCGAGTCGGATCGTCGATCAGACCGAACAGGCCGCTGGCCCGTCGCGCCCACTGCTCTGGATCCTCTCCCTCCGCGAACGCCGCGGCCGACGCGAACTGGCTCTGGAGGTTGACCGGCAGTCTGCCAGCCAGGAACGCACCGAGCTCTCGGCCCAGGACGGCTCGCGACGAAGACGGCCGCATGAAGCGGGCCAGCTTGCCGGTCGCCGGGACGACGGTGCCGCTCACGCCCTCGAGAGCCGCGACGGCATCGCGCACCCAGCCGCCATCCCGGGTGTCGGGGAGCGGAACCGCGATCCGCTGAACGCTGGCGATCGCGTTCCTCCCCAGTGCGAGCGAGAGCCCTCCCGGATCCTCGTGGTAGTTCAGGTAGCGGGCGACGTCGACGCCTGGCGGGCAGACCTCGTCGAGCACAACGTCGCCGACGGAGGTGCCGGGGTCGACGAGCCACCCCTCCCGCACCACGACGGATGGCTTCAGACGGACCCGATACAGATAGAACTGGCTGCGCTGGTCGGCCTGGTCACGGATCCGACGCAGCATGTTGTGGACAGCGGCCTCGTACGTACCGACGTGGAGGGCCTTCGCCCGCTGGCGCGCGGCCCACGCGGAAACCCCCTGCTCTCCGCCCATCCTCCTGCGGGTCTCGGGGGTCAAGACGGCTGCCGGGTCGAAGTGCCGCGTCGGCCAGTCCGGCTGCGTGCTCGTGTGGTACCAGGAGAACTGCGTGACCCTGTCGTCGTCGAGTGCCGGGTCGCCGGAGTCGAGCGTCACCCGAGGCGAGTCCTCGTGCTCGCAGGTCATGCCGCAGCCGGGGCAGGTCTCCTTCGCCTGCTCCCACCGATTGATCCAGTCAAGATCGACGGGCCACCGATGATCGCAGCGCCCACAGAGCATCTGCCGCTCGCGCGAGAAGTCGATTTGCCGTTCCACGGCACCATTCTCCGGAAGCGTCCGACGGAGAACCAGCCTCAGCCGAGGGTCTCGAAGCCGCCGGAACTCCGCTTCCGCGGCATCTGCTTCGTCGCGGAGCAGGTCGACGATCTGCTCCGCGGACCTGCTGGGGTCCTCGGAGCGCAGCTCAGCAGTGCGGCGGGCAGCGTATCGCTTGCCCGCGAAGGCCATCTCGGCGTTGAGCAGGGACTCGGACATGGCAGCGAGAGAACTGCTCATGCTTCAACCCTACGGGCGGATGCGCCTGATGCGACGAGACCCCGGCAGATTCGTCGGGGCCTCGTCGCGCTCAAATCCGGGAAGCCGACCATCCAATCCACGCCGGCCTCGGCACGGGCCACGGCCTTTCCGCTGTCTCCACGCACCACCATATGGATCACCCGTCGAGCCTATGGGCGCACTCCACGACCCGCGAAAGAAATTTCGACCATGACGTTTCTCCAGGCCCCGGCACCGCCCGCTCCACAGGTTGATGCGCCGCATGCGCCTGCCCTACCTACGTAAAGCCGCGCCCGACGTGCTGACCAGCGCACGCACACAATGCTGGAACCCCGCCGAGGTCCTGCGGTTTCTGATCACCGAGGAGGTCACCGACCAGGCGGACGTGGACCTCGGCCCAGATCAGTGGGGTGCCCTCGAAGGCTTGAACCACCCGCGGCCGGTCAGGAGCGGGAGCCAGTTATGGCAGCCGGTCCGCTCTCCGTGTCCAGGGATTTTCTGGTGGCTGTCGATCATGAGGAATCCGGGTTGGGCTGCGACTCGTGTCCTCCTCGCCGACACTGCTCAAGGAGATTTACGAACGACGTCCTGCCGCGATGCGGTTGTTTGAGCGTGCGGGCGTACGTTCAAGCAACGGCATCGGACCTAGAGGAGTTGCACGAGTTCGGCGAGCCAGAGTCCTGGCCCGTCGGAGTCCACGAGCCACGGCGTCACCAGCCCGGCCGGCAGCGCCAGGACACTGGCGGCCAGACCCGCGGCGGTGAATCGTTTACGCACCGAAGCCGCCTCCGCCCGGGCGGAGCGGACGGCCACCCGGACCGCTGCGAAGAGGATGAGCGAGCACACGATCGAGAACACCACGCCGTAGGCCACCAGCTTCGCCGCGCCCGGTCCGGGTGTGGCCCGAAAGGCCGCGGTGTAGGCGGTCGTCAGGCCGGTGACGGCCAGCGGGGCCATGCCGGCGATGATCCACTCCGTCGCCCTGAAGGGGACGAGTTCGGCCAGGTCGTCCACACCGTTGAACCATGTGGCGGAACGCTTGGCAGTGATCCGCTGGTAGGCCTGTCGAAACGCGGCGACTTCGTCGTCGGTGGCCTCCATGAGCCGTACCAGTTCCTCAAGTTGGGTCCAGGTGGCGGGCAGGTCGTCGCCGTCGATCCAGCGGCCGACGGCGGCGCGGAGCACGTCGTCCTTCATCTGATCGGGTAGCGCGGCGCTGAGTTCGCCGATCGATTGCACGCCGGTACGGCGCAGCAGTTGGGACAGCGACAACGACAGCGCGTCTTGGGTGTCCACTGCGTTCAGGCTTACCACCAGCTCGATGGACACGGCGTGCCGGCCGTCCATGGCCTGATTGAGTGGCGCCGCCGGTCCGATCTCTTTGGGCGTGGCCGGTCCGTCGTGGCCGGTCAGGGGTTTTCTGGGATTGTCCAGCGCGTGGGGTGGGACATCCGCCGCCTGGTGGCCGTCGGAGTCGACCACCTGGCCCCAAACAATCTGGGTGACCACAGATTCGTCGTAACCGTCCTTGCCCGGCTCCGCGCCCAACTGCTCGCCGAGGTCGTCCAGCTCGTCGTCCTGGGCATCCAGCTGTTCCTGGGCGGCGTCGAGGAGATCGCGGATGTGATGCAGGGGCGGCAGGTGCAGGCCGTTGATCGCCGAGTCCGGCGGGATGGGCGGCGCAAGGGTGTCCGCGACAGTGTCGCGGTCGAGGCGCATCAGCGCGGCACGCTCGACGGCCACCTGCTTCTCCGCCGCCAGCCGCAGCTGCCGTGCCCGGTCCTCCGCGCGGCGGGCGTGTGCCAGTTTCTCGTCGGCCTGGCGCCGGTATTCGAGCGACATCCGCAGCTCGCGCTGCAGTTCGGCCCGGGTCTCCTGTCTGGCCTGGTCACGCTCGCTCTCGATGATCGTGATGCGCTGCTCCAGAACCGAAACCATGGCCTCCAGCTCCTCGCGCCGTCGCTCGGAAGCAGCCAGCTTCTGCATCGCTTCGATCTGACGAAGCCGCGCGTCGTCCAGACGCAGCAGCGCCACGGTCATCGGGTCGACCCGGCGGTTGGCCGCCAGCAGCGCCGAAAGGTCCTGGCTACTCGGGGCAGTCCTGTCCTCCAGATCTTTCGCGGCCTGCTGAGCGGCCGTCAGCAGGCGCAGCCCCTGTTCTAACTGGCGTGTACGCATGACAGGTTCGCGCAGGTAGCGCTCAGCGACCTGCTTGACCAGATCCGGGGACGGGAGCCGGCTGCCGTCACGGAACCCGCTCCAGGAGGACTTGCCGTAGGGGAAGTCCTCCTCCAGGGACCGCACCGTCACGTTGGTGGTGATCCTGCGTAACCAGCGGGCGAACTCGTTGGCCTCTTCCGTCCGGCCTTTTAACGCCCCTAGCGGCCGCCCCATCCACTCCCCCGTCTCACGCTTGTCCAGGAACAACCCCCGGGTTGTCCCCGATATACCAGTGTTCACCTGCGGCAACCATCTTCGATTCGAGGGAACAACGCCATCATGAATGACCGTGGGTCTCCAGCAAAGCACCCGTCCCCCTGGAGAGCCCGTCATGTCAAAGCCCAACTCCCCGCAGCCGCACCGCCGTTCGTGGCCCTACGTGACCGCCGCCGCGATCACCCTCACCATCCAGCAGGGCTGGAGCGCCGAGCAGGTCATCACCCTCACCACCTGCCTCCTCGTCCTGATAGCGCTGATCAGCTCGACCGGCCACGGTGACTGACGCAAGGCAGAGGAAGCGGCCTTCCCCTGCGATCACCGCACCTGTCGGCAGTGAAGCCCTCTCGGTCCCGCTGTGCGCCGGTGCCGTTGGGACGAACGCTGGGCAGCGACTGCCGCCAACGTCGCCGTCGATGCCCCCGTGCGCCTGCACGGGGGCGCATCCTGGGCGGCCAGAGCCCGCCCTCCCGCAGAAGGAGCCGCCGACGAGCCCCGGCCCGTCGGCCGCGGCCGCAGCGTTCGGCCGACGAGGCTGCCGAGTGAGCCCGGACTGGCTTGCCCAATACAACGCGGAATCCGCAGTGGCCGAGTCGTGCTCTTCTCAGCTTGCCCTGGGCTGTCCAGACTTCACGACAGGGACGGTTGAGGGGGAGGCGGCGATGGTTGCTAGGCGTCAGCAGGGCTCGACTACACGTCGTTGGCGAACGTCAGCAGTGAAGCCGGTCGCGCTCGGTGGTGGCGGACTGGTGATCGCGTTAGCGGTCTTCTGGACAGCCGTGTGGCCCTATGCCACGGCACTCGCGGTCCTGGGCGGTGTGGGGTTCGTGGTCTGGTGGTTGTGGCGTACGGACAGGGGGCTGCGAGCCGGGGACGGTCGGTGGCGCCACGAAGACGCGGTGCAGGCCGGACGAAGGACCTTGGCAGAGGTGGATGCCATGAGCGGGACCGAGTTCGAGGAGTTGGTCGCCGCGCTGTGCCGGCGGGACGGGTGCACCGCGGTACGCCGAGTCGGTGGTTCGCACGACAACGGTGCCGACGTCGTCGGGCGTCTGCCGGATGGCCGCACGATGGTGGTCCAGTGCAAGCGGTACGCGCCCACCAGCGCCATCGCCAGTCGTGAGCTGCGTGACCTGCTGGGCGCCAAGGTGCACTTCCAGGCCGATGTGGCCGTGTTCGTGACGACAACCAGGTTCAGCGGGCCGTCGGAGAAGTTCGCAGTGGAGCATGGCATTCTCGCCGTGCACCGCGATCACCTTGGCCTGTGGAACAACGGCGCGTCCCTGCTCTCGCTGGGCAGTGTGAACGGTCGCGGCCAGGGGGACGCCCGTCACCGGGCACGCTGGAAGCAGGCCTACGGAAGGTAGCCCGTACTGCCGGAGCGCCTCTGGGTCAGCCGGTGCTGGTGTCGTAGAGCCTCCATGCCGGGTAGCGCCGGGCCTGGCCGCCTTGTTCACCGCTGTCCAGGAGTTCGCGGCGGCGCAGCATCAGGCGCAGGTGGCGTGCTTCGTCCGCGCCGTCGTCCGGGCCGGAATCGAGCAGGACCGCGTGGGGGCCGGCAGCATCCGGGGGCCGCACGAGTACATCGACCGCATGCCCGTTGATACTTTCGCCGAGAGCCGCTGTCGTTCCGGGCTGTGCTGACATGGCCTGGTAGAGGCGCCGGACCAGGTCGCCTGTCTCGCGGTCGTCGGTGCGGGGGCCGCTTGTGGTGGCGGCGTTGAGGAGCTCGGCGGCGACACCGCCCCGCTCGCGCCACAGGTTCATGTCCCCGACCACGATGAGGTGGCTGCGGGCGCGCGTGATGGCGACGTTCCACAAGTTGAGCTGGCGGTGCACCCAGCCGATGGCGCCTGCGTGCATGCCCTCGCCTGCGACGAGGGAGAAGACCATGACGTCGCGTTCCCCTCCCTGGAAGGTGTGTACGGTGCCGACGCGCACGCGCTGCTGGTCGTATTGCCGCAGCCGGTCCCGGAGTTCGTCGGCTTGCGGCTTGAACGGCGTGACCACACCTATGGTGGCGTGCTCAGGAAGCTGTTGGAGCAGGGTGCGTACGAAGCTGTCCACCTGTCTGATCTCGTCGTAGTTCACCCAGGAGCTGCCGTACGGGGGCCGGGTAGCTCGCCCGGCAACGTGTGACCAGAAGATGGATCGCCTCGGCAGGGACGGCCGGCCTCGGGTGTCGGTGAGGACCGTCAGGCCCTGTTCGTAGAAGAGTTCGTTGGACACGGCGGCGATGTCCGGGTGGCAGCGGAAGTGCTCGTCGAGGAGAAACGTGCCTCCGGCGGCCCGCTCGGCCGCGTGGAACGCGGAGTGGCGGCGGTAGGCGAGACGGTGTTTCTCCAGCCAGGCGGAGCGCAGACCGTTGTTGCGGCGGATCAGGACCTCGCGCTCCGGGCCGACATTGGCGATGTGCGGAAGCTGCATGGCGTCCCCGATGACCAGGGCACGTTTTGCCCGGTACAGCAGCGGGAGCACGTGCGGGATGGCGCACTGGCTGGCCTCGTCGATGACGACCAGGTCGAAGAGGGCGGGGCCGGGAGGGAAGCGGCGGGCGGACAGGCTGGTGACGGCCCAGCCGGGGGCCGCGGGGAGTACTTCGCGTATGGCGGGCCAGTCGGTGCGGTCGCTGTCTCGGGCGCTGAGAAGGTTGAGGATGCGCTGGCGGCCGGCGCGGGCGTTGGTCCGCACCGCGCTTTCGAGGAGGGCATGCGAGGTGTTCTGTACGTCGGCCTCGGCGGTGTCGAGTGTCGTGGCCAGTGCCGCGTCGTCGACCTCGGCAACCTGTGCGTATCCGTTGTGCCAGGAGGCGTGCGCGGCCGCGAAGCCGGCGAATGAGAGGCAGCCTTCCACGGGGTCACCGTCGAAGGTTGCCAGTCCGATCTTGTGGAGGAAGCGGGTGCGGCGCCAAGAGCCGAGGAACCGTGCGTGAGCCAGGCGTCGTGCACGGGCTTCCAGCTGGTCCAGACGCTCTGTCTGCGGGAGCTTTTCGGTGAGTTCGGACACGGACAGGGCAAGTTGCTCGGCGTGCTGCTCGCGCAGTCCGCCGGCCTGCGACTGGTTCTTCTCGCTCTTCGCGATGTGGGCGAGGCCTTGGCGGACCTGGTTCAGGTGGCTGAGGACGATGTCGACGTCCATGGCGGCCGTGGTCACGTTGGGCACGGGTTCCGGCGCTGTGCGCAGGGCGTCCAGGCCTTTCGCCTCGGTCTCGACGTAGTTCCCGGACTTGGCGCGGGCCGAGCCGGTGCGTATGACGCTTCCGGGTACGAGGTTTTCGCAGCGGCGCCAGACTTCGTCCACGGCCTCGTTGTTGTTGGAGGCCACAAGGACACTCTGGCCGCTGGTGATCGCTGTGGCGACGAGATTGGCCACGAGCTGGCTTTTTCCAGTGCCGGGCGGTCCGGTGGCGACGGTCAGGCGCCGGGTCATCGCGGAGCGCAGTACGGCGGCCTGGGCCTCGTTGCAGGGCAGCGGCGTCACCAGACGTGGCGGCTCTGGTTCCGGCGCTGCCAGTGCGCGGGTGCGTTCCGCCGCGTCGGGTGAGAGGGCGGCGAGTGCGGTCGCCTGGATGCGTTCCGGTTTTCCCGCGATGTCGGCGAAGTCGTCGAGGAGCTTCTTCGTGTAGGCGGTGTCGGGGAGTGCCGCGAACAGGACGGCAGTATTGCGGGCGCCGTGACTGGGCGTGTGGGTGTCGATCCGGTCGGCGAGCTGATCGGGGTGTAGTTCCTGAACGCACGGCAGCTCGAACTCCTCCATGAGGAGTTTGCCCGCTTCGACGGCCATACGATCGTGCTGGCCGCGATGCCAGGTGGGCTGGAAGGTGTCGGCGAGTTGTGCAGCCTCCTCCTCACCGAGCCAGTCCCGGGCCAGCTGCGGGTGCGGCTGGACAGGACCGTAGGGCTTGAGCCGCACCTGGCCGCCTTCCGAGACGATCTCCACACGCCGGATCAGCAACGGAGCGAACTTCGGGTGCCGCCACGGTCGGCCGCCACGCGGTCCGGTCACGACCACGGCCGGGTAGCCGGCCCAAAGTTCGGCCTCCTGTTCGGTGGCGGACTCGATCAGAGGGCTGGCCTCTGCCGGGACGGAGATACAGCCGTCGTCGTCGACATCACCGGACAGAAGGCGCTCCGAGCCGGAGAAGCAGACATAGGAGGAGTCCCGATCGCCTACGGACATCAGCGGTGTATCGGTCTCATCGGACAGCACGCACTCACGGTAGTAGTCGAACAGACGGGGCCAACTTGGCTGAGACTGCGCGGACTTGCGAGTGCTTGTCTGCTCTGCCTGCCCAGGCGACGAGACAGGCCGACGGGTCAGCGGCACAAGCAACGGGGCTGCGCCGAGCGGGCAGTCGGCGAGAACGATGCGGTCATCGACGCCGAACGCGGACTTCACCGGTACCTGGCGGGCTCCCTGGGCCCGCATGCGCCGGTTGACGTGGTGAAAGAGGTCCTCTACGGACACATCGCCCTTGCCGTCCTTGCTCACCTTGCCCGTGCGCAGGGCTTCGATGACCTCGGCGGTGAAGTCGGACGGCCGCACCTCGGCGGTGCTCGCCACATCGGCGTACGAGTCCTCACCGGCCCGTGAGGATGACAGCACGTACGTGCCACGGCTGGTCAGCAGGGGCTGCTCAGCCGATTTCGCCACCGATGCGGACTGCCGGTCGGAGGTGCGCAGGCCCACGGCGAAGCCGCCGCTGCGACAGCAGTCGATCATCATGACCTTCTGCGAGGCCCAGCACTGTTCGAGCTGCTCGTTGACGAAGCCGGCGCTCACCGCTGTCTCGGCGATCCGGTCGAAGTCGGTGTCCGTGGCGATGAAGTAGAACTCACCGCCGTCCCGCACGAGTCGAGCGCCGTGCCCGGACACGTACACGAGGGCCAGTTCGTCCTGCTCGCAGGCCTCCAGGAACTCGCTGATGACCTCCCGCATGTCATCGGCGGCCAGGTTGTCCCGGGAGGTGACGGAGACGAACCCGCCGATGTTGCGGTGCTGCAGCACCTGTTCCATGCCCCAGGTGTCGGCCTGTGTGGACGGCAGGGGCGGGAAGCGGCCGTCGTCGTAGTGCTCATTGCCGATCAACAGGGCACGGCGTCTGACCAGTCGGGTCACTCCCCGCCGCCCTCCGGCCCGCCGGAGGGGGCGTCACCCACCTTGTCCAGGAAATCGCAGACCACGCGCTCCTGAGCGGCGTCCGGCCGACCCGTGATCGCGACGGAATGCCCGTCGTAGGTGACCTCGACCTTGCGGTGCCGGTCCCTGGCGCACCATTCGTTGATCGCGGTGATCAGGACCTGTGAGGCGGGTCGCGCAATGGCGCTAGCCGTGGCGGCCCACAGCGCGACCTCGCCGACTCCGGTGCCCTTGTGACCAGGCTCCGAGGGCTGGCCGGCATCGGCGAACCCGACGGCCACGCCCTCCGCCTCGTGCAGTGCCGCGTACAGATCACGCGTGAGCCGTTCCTGCCGCAGCGCATCCCCGCCGGCCGGCACCACGAGCCGCCACTGGCGCCCCCCGTCCTGCATTCACCACTCCTTGCTATCGGGCCGTCACGTGGGATGACTTTGGCATGAAGGTGCCGCTGGCACAGCTCGACGACCAGCGGGCAGGGCGGCATTCGGCCATCGGCGAGGGGCGGACGGGGTTGAAATCGCCGCGGCTTCCCGCCTGATCGGCATGACCACTGTTGCGAGGGAAGACCGGCCCGAGTTCAGTTGCCTGTCTTCTTCACGTTCACCCTGCGAAGGGCGACGACTGTGCCGTCCTCGCGGATGGAGACCGGCCCACCCCACTCATCGTCCCAGTCTGTGCGGGGCCAGGCTTTCCTCCGCTCATGAAGGGTGCTGCGCCATGCCGACACCTGTGCTCGCTCCGCCTTGTCGTCACCGGCTCGTGTGCCCCTGGCCAGATGGTGAAAAAGATCTGCCTGGACTCCGGAGAAGGCCTCCACGTGGTCGCCGTTGAGGCGAAAGACGTGATCGGTACCGGCGAATTCGTCACCCAGCAGCGAGCAGGTGATGTCCTGGACGCTGCCTGCTGCCGGATGCTCGAAAGCCTCGAAGAACTCTCGGCCCTGCCGCTTCGTCAGAAGCCTTGCGGTGGCCCGGCCCGCTCCGGCGAATGCCATCAGCCCCGCGGCGTCGGTGTGGGCGAAGGTCTGCTGAAACCACGCGAACTGATCAGGCTTCACCTGGCAGCCAGGCTCGAAAGGCAAATGACGCCCCGCTTCGGCAGGGCGCTCGATCCCCGGGAACTGTTCCAGCTGGCGCGGGGATTGGTCCAAGTCCACCTCACGGCCGCCTTCATCCCCGCTCAGGCTGAGGTCAGATCCGTGTCCTGGCGCATGCAGGGCATGGACGGTGACCGGCCCGTCGAGGGGAAGCTCGGTGCTGAAAACCAAACCAGGCGTCTCGTTCCAGGCCCCGATGTGAACGCCGTCCACGTACGCCGCACAAGCAGCAAGCTGCGTGTGTGAGACGGACGCCCCGCTGTGGTTGCCCTTGCACGCGATCGGGAAGATCATCGACGGCTGGTCCGGACTCCACACCTCGGCCAGGTACTGCGGACGGTAACGGTAACCGACACTCACACTCTTGTTGTCCTTGTTCTCTCTTTCCGCGCTGGTCAGAGCCCATCCTGCGCGCAGGACCGTGTCCGAGTGGACGATGGAGACGTGGTGATGCGGATAGCGGCTGCGCAGGATGCGTTCAGCGAGCGTGAGAGCGAACGCCTGGCCCAGCTCCTCCGACTGAAGCGTCTTGTAGTGCTTGGCGATGCGTTTGCCCTCCCCAGAGAGCCACAGGAACGAGCCCTTTCCCGCCTGCAACGCCTGTATGTACTTCAAGCTGCCCCAGTGCTCCGCGAGCCCGCGAGCCGCGCCGCGCTGGGTGAGCGACAGACCTCGCGCGAGGTGGTGCAGCAGCGCGATGTACGGCAGCTGCACGGACGCACCCAGCTCGGAGCCGGGCAGGGCACGCAACCCTTGTTTGCGGCGTAGTTCCGGCGGCGCCTCCTTGCGAGGCCGGCCCTCCCGCTCCGCTTCCTCGGCCTGTTTCTGCTGATTCCGCTGCCGTTTCTTGTCCTCGGCGCGAGCCGCTGTTTCCACGCTGCCGATCAGTGCGTTCTTGGAATCCGCAGCGACCACAACCGAATCCAAGAGGCGTTCCAGTATCTGCGCAGCACTCAGAGCGTCTTTCACGGCAGTCCCTCCCCCTGAACACGCGGACGTACCTCTTCAGACATGAGACTGACGTCGGCCATTCGGCAACGCCAGACCGCATTCAGAGATTGGCTAGAATCATCCGGCCGTTGCGGTAGGGAATCGGCCGTGCTTCTCCCCTGGGACGCCCACGTCACATCTCGGCGGCCTCCGCCCATGGGCCATCGCCTGCGGTGCTTCTGACGTACGAGACAGAGGCCTTGTCATGGGGCTGAGGGCCGAGAGGCACCACGGCAACCCGGGGAGGGTCCTTCCGGCAGGCTCCGTAGCTCGGAATCCCATGCGGCGTCAGCTCGTCATGCTGAATGCGCTACTGAAAACGTTGGCCCTCAGCTCTGCGGCAGTCCGCGGGGGTTGCGCATACGTGTCCCAGGTTTCGGAGAATCGGGCGTGGCGGGACAGCAGCTGCACAGTCTTGGAGTCGTGCTCTCCTGACATGGCGAGCGTGGAAGTGTAAAAGCGCTTCAGTTGATGGAAGCGCGTTCGCGGAGGGAGGCCTGCCCTTTCCAGAGCCTGATGCCAGCGACGGTAAAAGTGAGACGGCTCAGTTCCTGAAGGCCGCGCTGACACAGGGCCACGACGGCGTCGAAGTCGGTCTCGGGGGGCAGGTCACCCACGGCGAGGATATCGATCTCGTCGATGCCGCTGAGGATGGCCTGCTGAACATCAAGGAGGTCTCTGCGGCGGCCGTGCGCACCACGCAGCAGACGCTGCGGATGCGCGCCGCAGCGCGGGCCGCCGAGTGGCAGAAGCTCGCGCTGTCCCTGGGGGCACGGTACGAAGCCGGAGCCACGGTCCCGGACCTCGCCGAAGAACGCAGCCACTCCGTCGCCACGGTCTACCCTCCTGCACCAAGCCTGCACCCGCATGCGGCCCCAGCACAACCACGGCCCGGCCCATGACGCGAGGAAGCGCCCATGAGTACCGCCGTCCTCGTAGGCATCTCCCGCGGTGCCGCTCGGCTCAACAACCCACCCATGCACCCTCCCCACCTCGGTTGCGCCCGAGAGCTTCCCCACTCGTGTGCCGGCAGTCAGGCCCACAAGCAAGCGTCGACGCCGTCGACGACCGTCAAGTCAACACGCTTTTAGCGTCTCAGGAGATCAAGCACACGTGAACGAGAACGCCAGTCACAAGATCCTGGCGGCGGCCACAGTCCACGCCTGGGACGCCTTCGTGATCGTTGACGGCATGCTCAAGGGCGGCACCGAAGACTGCAACAGGGCGCCGTCCCGGAGCGCTGCCACCCTGGCGTGACGAAGGCCCCGCCGGTAGACGGGGCCTCGGGTGTCGGTGGTGCCTACTGCTGCACGGTGCCGTCCAGCGCCTTGGCGACCTTCGGGGCCAGACGCTTGCTGTCTTCGCGGGCGCCTTCTGCGCTGGTGGGCAAGCTGACTGCCCAGGTGTCGCCGGTGACCGCCACGCCGCCGAAGCTCTTGGAGAGCGGGATCCACGCGGCGAGGGCCTCGGCGTTGGGGAACATGTTGATGCCCGCGGTGCCGTGCGTCGCCTTGCCGGCCTGGTCGGTGACGGTGAAGTTGTAGGCGGTCCCGCCCACTTCGCTGATGTAGTTCTTCTCGCTCTCCTTCTCCGGCTTGGAGACGGTGAGGCCCGCGGCGGCCAGCGCGTCGCCGATGTCCTGCGCGCTGCCGTAGTGGCCGGCCTTCGCGGCGCTGGCACTGGCCGAGGTGCTGGCGGCTGGTGTGCTGGCGGTGCTGGTCTTCGCGTCGTCAGCCTGGTCGCTGTTGCCGTCGCTGCTGCACGCGGTGAGCGAGAGAGCGAGCGTGGCGATCAGGTTGACGGTGATGGTGCGGGTGCGCATGGTCCCCCCCCCGGACGTGCCTGTCGAGATGGGCATCATGCGCTGTTTGTCGACGTCGGGTTGGCTCTGTGGCCCGGTTGTGACCGTACGGGTGATGGGTACCTGCTGCGTCGCCCCGAAGCGGTGCCTCCACTCGTCAGTTGGCGGTGACGCCGTTGACCGTCTCGCCAGGGGCACGGGGAGGGATGGGCTGCATCCCAGGCAGCTTGGCGGCCCGGGCGTTCCAGCCAGCCCTGAACATGTCGTCCCGCAGGACAGTGACATCGTCGGCGAATGCCTCCATCTCCTCCGCGGAGACTGCGGAGACTCGATAGCCCACGCTCTTCCGCACCGGGTTCATCGCCTCGAAATCGGCGCCTGACTCGGCCGGCGCGTAGATGGCGTGCACGATGGCGTTCCGGCGGTCACGGCACTTGTCTGCTCGGGCGAGGCACGTCGAGATCTCGGCGACGGCCTCTGGCTCCAGGTGCCCGACGCCTAGGGCGATCTTGCAGAGGTCAATGAGTTTGCTGGTGTTCTGTGTGTTGGCGTACATGAGCAGTGTTGGCTCATGAGCGATCGCTCCAAGAAGCCCCTTCAGGCTGACATCGAGTTCTGCACCGGCGAGGGTCACGCGCCCCACGGCTTCGAGGAAGGGATTCCGCTCGCGAGGGGCGGCGTCGTTGGTCATGGCGTGCATGCTACGGCTGCCGATCAGGGCAACGCAGGTGATTTTGGACAGGCCGCCTCGCTACCCCCGAACCGCATAAGGGATGCGGTGTGTTGCTTCTGACCTGCTGGTTTACCCGGCGGCTGGCACGTTCCTGGCACACGTCTCGCCGTCACGAGGCGGAGCCTGATGCCTGCGACCGCATCGCTCTCGGTGCCCTACTCGACGTCGGGGTCTGGGACGAGTTCGTCCGGCTCCAGCGAGAAGAACACGACACGGGCGCCCTGGGGAGCGCCGTACTCCTTGACCGTCTTGTTGAAGAGGTGGTTGTAGAGCTGCTGGCGGCTGGCACCGGGGAGTGGCCCGCAGTCACCGTCGGCGGTTTCCATGTGCCAGACGCGGCTCCCCCGCCAGGCGATGGTGATGATCCAGTGCCAGCGCTTCCGTACGAACGCCTGCGGTGTCATGCCCGGGTGGGGCCTTTCGTGCCTGATGCCGACCCGGGCTTGGGGCTCTCGCCCCCGGGATTCGCGAAGATCCGGCGGAGCGCCTCGACGAGCTCGTCACTCGGCTCCGGGGCTTCCTTCACCCGGGCGTGGATCTCGGCGACCACGTCGGGGCCGAGGATCGCAAGTCGCTCCTCGCGGGTCACGCGGCACGGTGCCGGGTACGAGACGACCGGCTCCGGCGAGCGGCCCGAGACCCGGCACCGGCTCGACGCGGCGTCCGTCGCGTTCGCCTCATGCCAGGCCTGGCACTTCGCGAGGTCGTAGCGGCGCCCCTGGCCGGCGAATGGCTCGTCGGGCATTCCGGCCTTGCGCCACCGGTCGATCTGCCCGGTGGAGACGCCGTAGTACGTCTCGATCTCGCGCTGGGTGAGCAGAGGGACGAGGTTCGCCGGGAGGGGGACGCGGCGTTCAGTCTTCGTGCGTCGGACGGGATCGCTCATGCCTCATAGCTGTCCGGACACTGGCCATGCTGCCCCGCCTGATGGTGTTGTTTGCTCGCGCGGATGGCTCACCGCGTGGCCGCTCGCAGGTAGCAACTTCGTTGTCACGGCTCGATCATGAACAGGATGGCCAATGACACCCCAGCCCCCACGAGAAGGGCTGTTCCAGTCGGGAGCCAGACCCAGGCGATCGCTGCGCCAACAGCGAAGATCACGGAGTGCAGGATGGTCGTCGGCAACGGTTCTTGGCGGAACTTTTCCACCGCGTTCGTGGACCATCCAACGACTGCTCCGATGACCAGGGCCGCGACGCACCCAAGTACCACGAGCACCAATATGACGCCGAGGACATCGGATAAGGTGTCTCGTCCGCTTGGACTGAGCGTTGCGAGAAAAGCTGTCCCCATGCCGACAGGGTAGGAGCCAGAGCAGGGGCCTGTTGGGTGTTGCCCGAACCGTTGCTGCCAGGCACGAGCGACGTGTATGCACACCACCCAGGAACCCCTCAAGATGCGCCGTCGGCTATCTCGAAGCCTTCCTCATCAGGCGGGAGTTCGAGCAGGTAGCCGCGGTTCTCCGCCTGAGGCAGGCGGCGCAAGGGGAACTCCAGACAACCGCCGAAGCCGAGCGGACCCCGCTGGGTGCTCATCGCCCAGACACTGCACACGTTCGTCGGCAGACTCACCGAAGACAACGCGCAGGACTTCCTGAAAATCCTGCGCAGCGCGATGAGCACGCTCGGGCACCGGCAGCTGGCCGAGGAGATCGCCGCCACCGAGGAAGCGGAGTGAGCCTCAGCGTGCTGCGCTGGCTGCTGGCCCCGCGCACGAGCCAGTTCGCCCGCCGCATCCGCAAGAATGGGAACCACGAAATGTCCTCGGATACCGCCTGGCGGGTGGCCCGGTTACGGCTGCACCCTGACGAGGTGCCCTACCGCAATCATGGGCACAGCCCGCCGTCTTGACCATCGCCGGTTGCCGGTTATATGACTCCTGAACCGGACGCCGCGGCACGCTTTGGGGGTTCAGGCTGGCAGCCAGGGGTCCGTGACGTGGTGGATGCTTAACCCCTTCGCGGCCAAGGCCTTGGTGTAGGGCTCGGCCCGCTCCCGCAGGGCGGCCAGGGCAAGAAGGTGAGTGGGGCGAGTGGCTCCGACGAAGATGAGTTGTGCCGCGCGGCGGATGGTGGGGGAAGCGCGAGTGATGTCACCGGCACCGGCCAGCAGTGCCAGTGCTTCGGTGACGTCGTGCTTCTTTCCCGTTCTGTCCAGGCACTCAAGGACCAAGGTGGCGGCGTGTGTTTCGCCCTTGGCGCTTTGAATGGTGCCGACCACGGAGGTCACGGTGCCGGACTCGCTGATGAGGTGACGTACCGCCGGGTTCTCGGCGGGCAGGTAGGCCATCGGTTCTTGCAGTGCGGCGTGGTCTTCCCACGGTGCTTGAGTGAGTTCGGGCAGTACCTCAAGCAGTTGCCGGGTCAGCCGTTGCCATCGGGGCTCGTCGTCCAGCGCATCGGTCAGCAGCGAGTTCAGCAACGCTCGGGTCCGTCCGCCCGCTGTGCTGGGGTCACGGTCGAGACGGGCAAGTGGGGGGAGACCTTCTGGGGCGCAAGGCCGGACGGCGCCTCGCACCGTGTTCCAGAGCTGCTGGACGGCCGCATGGCTGTCACCCTGCCGCCGCTGCTCCTGTGCGGTGCGGGCCGACGTGATGAGGAGGCCGCGAGTCTCGCCGCGGCCGGGGAGCTGAAAGCCGGGGATGTAACAGGCAAGGGATTGGGGAAACTTGGCGGAGCTGCCCGGGTGTCGTCGGGCGCCCAGCACCCTGCAGGGATTGTGCTGGAGCACGTTCTGCGGGACCAGAGAGCTGACCAGGCGCTCGAAGACGGGCACCACCTGGTCGACGGAGTCTTCGTCGAAGAGCAACAGGGCGATGCTGCCCTCGGGCCCCGTGCCTTCGATGCGCTGTGGACGGTGGACGGTGAGGTCGCTGGCCAGTGCGGCGATCTTGCTTCCAAATCTCCGGCTGACGGGGAGTTCGGCTGACATGGGCAGGGGGAAGGCGGAGGGGCTGGTCTGGGTGTCTCCGCGGTCGTCGAAGATGCGCTGGTTGATGTCTCCGACGCGCTGGACGACGGTGTGTCCGTCGGTGAAGATCTTGTCCAGCAGGCGTTGCTGCATGGCGCTGGTGTCCTGCATCTCGTCCAGCAGGACGAAGGGAAAGCGCATGGCCGTGGCTTCGGCCAGGGTCGGGGTCCGCAGTAGGTGGCGCTCCGCGACCGCGAACATGTCGTCGTAGCGGAAGACGCCGGCTCGGGCGAGTCGGCGTTTGAGGTGGTCGAATTGTTTCCCGCTGTTGGTGTCGGCGGAGAAGGGAAGCGGCCGTGTGGTGACCACGGCCAGTTGGCTGCCTTCGCAGACGAAGCGGGCCTCGCAGATGAGTTGGTGGCCGTCTCGCTGGCGCTCCAATGTGCCCTTGAGGACTCGGTAGCGGGGGCGTTCCAGCAGCCGGAGTGCTGCTGCCGCGTAGGCCTCGTCGTCCACCGTCTGGATCTCGACGTTCATGGAGCGCAGGGCGGGCAGCGCGAGGAAGGTGTTGACGAAGGACTGGATTGTGCCGATGAAGTGCGGGTAGTGCAGCAGACTACGGTCGGCCGGTACCGCGTCCAGGCGGGCGGTGATCTCGTCCTTGGCCGTGTTGGTGTGGGAGATGACGCACACGCCGCGCGTCGCTGACCTCCATCCCTGGGCCAGGAGCGCCAGTTTGAGGCCCACGAGGCTGGTCTTCCCCGAGCCGGGTGCGGCCTGGAGGTCCAGGGAGATCATCTGCTGGATGAAGTCCCATTGTTCGTGGTGCGGGAGGTCGAGTCCAAGGAGCGCGGCGGCTGCCTCGATCCGGTCCTTCGCGAAGGAGGCGGGGTCGTACGGAATTGTCATGTCACGCCCCGCTGCAGAGGTGGCTGAAGGCATCGCGCAGGTAGAGCGGCAGATCGTCGTCCGTCAGCGTGCCGTTCTTCAGCAGGCGGGCCGCGTGCTGGGCGGCGATGGCCTTGCTCGCGTTTTTCATGCGCAGGGGCCGGTAGACGCGCAAGCCGACCTCGGGCAGCAGAACGCCTTCCGCTTTCCAGGCCTTGACCTCGTCTTTTGCTCGTCGCTCGGTCTCGTCCAGCTTGTCTGCGGAGGGCCATGACCGCTCGGAGATGCGGGCGCACTGGATCGCCTGGTGCATGACGGTGGCCAGTGGCCAGGATGCGGCCGCCAGGTCGTACTCCAAGGTCCAGTGGTCGGAGACATAGGTCTGCACGTTGCCGCCGTCCCCCGCCTTCAAGAGCGTGAGGTGCGCTGCGATCTCCACTGGGGTCAACTCGGCCGAGCTGCGCAGCTCGCCGCGCATGTCCTTCGGGGTGTCCTTCGGGACCAGATCCCGGTCACGGATGCGGGCGACGGCGACCGGGATCTGTTCGCCGCTGCGCTGGAAGATGCGGCTGTAGCGGAACAGACCCGTATGTCCGACGTTGACCACGCTGACGCCGGCTCGGCTGAAGGATCGGCCGGTTGCCTGGGCGAGAGCCGGCAGCAGCAGAGCTTCCGCATCCCCCTCCACGATGGCGACGGCGCGGGCGAAGAACAGGTTCGCCTTGGTCACGTCGAGGAAGCGGGAGAGGAAGGCGTAGTCCCCGGCCTCCAGCTGGGTGCAGTCGGGAGCCAGACTGAAGGATTTTCCGCGCGCCACGAGGGTGAGGTGCTGGACCGGTACGGCACAGGCGAGATGGGGGCTGTGGGTGCTGAGGATGACCTGTACCCGCGGGCTGGATTCCTCAGCGCGTTCTTGCAAGAGTTCCATCACCCGGCTTTGGAGCTGGGGATGGAGATGGGCCTCGGGTTCTTCGATCAGCAGCAGGGGCGCGGTCTCGCTGTTGCCGAGCAGCAGCAGCTCGGCCGCCATGAACAGGGCGTTGTTGTATCCGAGTCCTCGCTTGGTCCACTCCTCCGCTCCGCCCGCTCCTGTGGACAGTTTCAGTTCCAGCCGCTCCAGGGCCCGGGGGAGGGTGGCATCGCCAGCAACTCCGATCTCGCCGCGCAGCATGTCGGAGCCGATCGAAAACTTCTCCAGGTAGTCGGTGTTGATGGCGTCGCGCGCCTCCGCCACGGCGGTGTTGGCGCTGATGTGGTGTTCGGCCCTGCTGAGGATGCCCACCAGCGTCGTCGCGGTGTCGTTGTCCGCGTCGAAGTCGTTTTCGGTCTGCTTGGCGATGGCGGGATAGCTGGCGAGGATGTGCGACAGCCGTGATCCGCGACCGGATCGCAGCTCGGCCTCGGCGTCGCGGAGGGGTCTGAGATAGGTGGCCTTGAGCAGTTCCCGGGCCGCGCCGTCGAGCGCAGGCCCCTTGCCGTCGGGACCGGTCCGCGTGGTGACCGATACTCGGCTCGGCCGCAGCGGATCCATCAACTGCGCCTTCAGGGTGACGTAGAGCGCCGTCTCCCCACTTTCCTCGGTGGTGACCAACTCCAGGAACGTTCCCTGCTCCTGCACAGTGAGACCCCGGAACGCGCACGTGATGGAGAACGTGTCCGCCCGTCCGTTGCCTGCCGCGTGGAAATCGTCCTTGGTGATGCGGTAGAAGTCAGCCGCCGTCGTCAGCAGGCACAGCCGGATCGCGTCGACGATCGCGGTCTTCCCGCTGTCGTTCTCCCCCACCAGCACGCTGATGCCCGGGCCGAAGTCGATCCGCAGCGACTCGTCGTCGTCTCCCCGCCGCTGCGGCGCCGAGCCGAAGATCCGAAAATTCTCGGCCCGCACATGCGCCAGGTACACCGAAGCCCTCCCCCGGACAAGCCCGTACCCCTGCACAGCACAGGCGACAACAGCCGCCTCAAGTGCCCCACCCATTGCGGCTCGTGGCGTAAGCATACGAGAGTCACGTACACCCCAAAGAGGAAAACGCGCTTGCTGACGCGCGAGGGCGCCCGCGCGATCACGGGCGGGCGTCTGCGAGGGCCCAAGGGAGAGGTCCGGAAGGGTGGCCTGGTCAGATGCCGGGTCCCGCGTAGGCGTCACATGTGGCGGGAGTGCCGAGCGTGTTGAGGGTGGACTCGACGCGGATCTTCCCGGACGGGGGTACGAGGTCGGGGTATTCGGAGGATCCGCCGGTGACGTTGCGCTTCGCGTCGTAGCAGATGATCCCCACGCGTGCGTCTTTCAGCGGCGTCGTGGTCGGGTTGCTGACCTCGAAGGTGCCGGTCGTATTGCCGTACTCGCCCTTGCTGACGTGGACGGCGCTGGTCGGGATCTTGGGGAACGGCTTGGTGGAGAAGGTTCCCTCGTCTTCGACGAGGAGCGTGGCCTTGACCTTCGCAGCCTTCTCATTCGGCTTGACGTCGACCTGGGTCCCGACGACGAGCAACTGGTCAGGCCGACTGAAGTTTTCAACCTGGCTTTCACTGCCGATGATCTTGTTGTTCGCGTCGAGGATGTTGAACTGTACGGTGACGGTCTGACCGACATGTGGGGAGGTGTTGCGGACGAGGGAAGTAACCCACACGTACTCGTCTTGCTGACCGAAGCCGCTGGCGACGAGCTGACCGGACGGCTTGGCCGAAGGCGAGCTTGTCGTCTTTGCGGGGCCGCCCGTGGCCTGCTCGACCACGTCGGGGTCTTTACCGCTGGCGCAGCCAGTCAGGGCCAGGGCGCTCATCGCGGTAGCCAGGATCGCTGCGGTTCGGAAGTTCATGGGGCGCCTCAATTGTCGGGAAGGCTGCTGTGCGCTGGCCGTTGGTGATGGGCGTTTCCATTGTCGGAGCCGCCCAGGCGGCGCCTTTGGGGACTCCCCCTCGCCTTGCGACGGCAGAGTAAAGGTTGCCCGTCCTGTCAGGTCGTGCCATTCGCTGCCAGCAGCGAACAGCACGGGACCCAGTGAGCGCGCGCGGTCTGGATGTACCTGTCACCCATCTGTGGAGCATATCCTGCGACTTGTCGGTGATTTTCGGGGCGTCCGCATCGGCGCGGTCTCACTGCCGCTCGCGTCGTAGTCGACGGTGAGGGCGGTGCCGCCGGGCAGTACCTCCTGAACGAGCTACCCGCCGCCGTCGATATACCGGTGAAGCTCAGCCACGTCGGCCAGAAAATGGACCTCTGGGTGAAGATCGCCGGCGTCAAGATCGCCTTCCTCGTCAAGGTGAAGAGCATCACCTCCAACGGCTGGAGATTCGAAACCCGTTGGGGTCACCCGGACTACCCCGGCGACGCAGAGCGTAGGGGCGGCTGGAGACGATGGCGGCGACGTTACGGCTGCGGACGAAGTTCTCCAGGAGTGTCAGAGCCGGACGGGCGCTGCCCTCGTCGGTCCACTCGTCCAGACCGTCGACGACGAGCAGCAGTCGGTCATCGGCCAGGACCCGCACCACCAGATGGTGCAGGTGCTGCGCAGAGTAGCGGGTGAGCCAGGCCCGGAGAGCGGAATCCACCGACCGCTCGGTATCCCCCTTGAGGTATTCGCACAAAAACGAGAACGGCAACCACACCGGCAGATGCGAGCCGAACTTCGCGGCCAGCGCTGCCGAACGGGGCCCGTCGTCCAGAAGGTCGGACACCACGAAGCGCAGCAGACTCGACTTTCCCGCCCTCGGCTCGCCGACAACGATGGAAAGATCACCGTCGGACAGCCACTCGTCGCAGGCGCTGCGGGTCACCTCCAGGCCGCCCAGTTCGTCCTCTGCCCGACCGCGCGCCAGCAGGCGGTCCACGGCGGGAACGGCGTCACGGTGGGACCAGTGAGCGTGCACGCCGACGACCTGTTCCATCCCCGCCGTTCCTGCCGCACCTGGGCCGGTCGCGCTGGGCAAACCATGCCCGTCTCGGCGCTCGTCCGCCAGGGCCCGCTCACCCGCAGTGCCCGGCTGGCCGCCGAGGAACTCACCGCCGCTGTCGGTGATGTCCAGCAGCACGTATTCAAGCGGCTTGAGCGGGTGTGGACACGGGCGGAGCCAGCAGGACCGCCCCTGCGATCCCGAATCAGGGTTCTGACCGACGAGCCCAAGAACGGGGTTTTAGCGTGTACGGGGCGATGTGGGCGGCGGCGCTCGTCTCGGCCGCGTTCACCGCGCCCACGGTCCGCCATGCACTGGACACGGCATTGACCGTCGTTCCCGCGAGCAGCCGCCTCGCCCGCACCGTACGCCGGGTGCTCACGCTGCACGAGACCCGGATGACCTGGGAGGACACGCTCACCACGGTGTCCGAGGAAACCGCGGGGCTCGGCTGGATCCACACGATCCCGAACGCCGCCGTCCTCACGGCCGGGCTGCTCTACGGCGACGGCGACTTCACCCGGACCATCACGCTGACCGTCCGCGGCGGTCTGGACACCGATTCGAACGGCGCGACGGCGGGCTCGGTGGCCGGGGTCCTGTGCGGGGCCGGGGCCATTCCCGCGCAGTGGAAGGACCCGCTGGAGGACACCGTACGCAGCGCGGTGTTCGGCTTCGACGGCGTACGGATCAGTGAGCTCGCCGCGCGGACGCTCGCGCTGACGGAGACGGAGGGCGAGGCCCAGGGCGCGTCCGGTACCGGTCCCGACGCCCAGGACCTGTCCTAGGACCTGTCCGGCCGGACAGGTCCCAGCCGACGGATGTCGGGGCCGCGGAGGTCCGAAACGCCCATGGCGCCGTCGGCGACCTCGAAGTCTCGTACGTACGCTTCAGGGATGACCACTCCAGACTTCGCCACGTACATCGCGGGCCTCCCCCGTGTCCTCGCCGGTGCCGCCGCGCTCTTCCGCGACGGTGACGGCCGGGTCCTGCTCGTCGAGCCGAACTACCGTGAGGGCTGGGCCCTTCCGGGTGGCACCGTCGAGTCGGACGACGGGGAGACCCCGCGCCAGGGCGCGCGCCGCGAGACCGCCGAGGAGATCGGACTCGACGTCGCACTCGGCCCGCTCCTCGCGGTCGACTGGGTGCACGGGACCGCGCGGCCCCCGCTGGTCGCCTACCTGTACGACGGCGGAGTCCTCGGCGAGCGGGAACTCAAGGCGATCCGGTTGCAGGAGGAGGAACTGCTGTCGTGGCGGCTGGTGCCACGGGAGGAGCTGGCCGAGTATCTGCCGGGCGCACTCGGCCGCCGGGTCCTCGTCGCGCTGGACGTCGTGACGGAGGGCGGCGGAACCGCGGAGCTGGAGAACGGCCACCGGGTGGAGTAGCCGCCCATCGGCTACGGCGAATTCGTCAACTTCACTACCTTCTCGGGGCATTGATCGGCACAATGCCCGTGTGCCGCACTACGACTACATGGAGTTCGCCCTCGACGACGGGGCCCACGTCCGGCTCGAACTCGCGGCCGCGGGGGAGGCGTCGGCGGCCCCGGCCGTCGACACCGATCTGCCGGGCGGCATTTCCGGGGTGGTCCCGGTCGGGCGAGGCGCGCGGGTCGCGTCGCTGGCGACGGACGGTCTGCGCAGTGTGCTGAGCCCGCTGGGGCCCGTACTGCAGCAGGTGCACGACGCGATCCGCGGGATACCCGACCCGCCGCACGAGATCTCCGTCGACTTCGGCATCCAGATCGGACAGGACCTGAAGATCGGCATCGTCGGGGCCAACGGCCAGGCCAGCATGACCATTTCGGCCACCTGGCAGCTGCCCCGCCGGACGGAGCCGTGACCTGGTTCGGATCGCCGCACGATCCGTCGTCCGGCGACGCCCGCGGCGCGCTGGTGCGCGTCCTGTCCAGCGATCGCGGCAAAACCGCGGGAGCGGGTGTCTACCTCTCCGGCCGCAGGCTGCTGACCTGCGCGCATGTCATCAACCTGGCGCTCGGGCTGCGGGGCCTCAGCCCGCACCACCCGGGGGAGGTCACCCTCGACGTGTCCTTCCCCGTGCTGTCCGCCGCGGATCTGCACCAGGCCCGGCTGGTCGCCTGGATACCACCGCGGTCTCCGCAGTACGGGCCGGTCGCCGACGGCTCACTGGAGTGGGACGGCGATCTGGCCGTCCTCGAACTCGACGAGGCACCGCCCCCGCCCGTGAGCCCGGTGCGCTGGCTGGAGATGGAGCACGGCCAGCAGGTGCGGGCCTGGTACGGCGGCGGGCAGCCGTTCTCGTACGCCGACGTACGGGTGGGGGCGTACGACGGCCGGATCTGCTATCTCGACGGACAGCTGTCGGGCGCGGCGGTCGACGAGGGCTACAGCGGCGGGCCCCTCTGGTCGGTGACCGACCGGGCGGCCGTCGGTCTGGTCATGGGGCGGATCACCGCACCCGACGGGGCACTCGCGGCCCAGCACACGCTGCGGCGCAGCTGGGGGCTCGGCTGGCAGTCGGTCCTGCGGGAGCTGGCCCGGGTCGGGGCGGCACCCGAGCATGTCAACGGCAGCCGGGAGCGGTCGGCGGCGATCCTCGCCGAGGCCGAGTCGGTGCGCGACATGATGGTCGGCCCGCTGCACAGCCTGCTGGGCGACCCGCGGGCGCGCGCCGACCACGCCGGCGTGCTCGCCGCCCAGCTCGCGCTGCGGGCCCCGGGCGACGGGAGCGCGCCGACCGTGGAGGAGCTCGCCCATCTGCTCAGCGGCACGGAGCGGGCGCTGCCCACGCTCGCCGAGTCGCTCGCGCCCAAGGTGGCGGACGATCCGCGCGGCCGGGCCGAGCTCGACCGGCTGCTCGCCCTGGGCCGCCTGACGGAGGCCGCGCGGCTGCTGTCGGTGGCCGAACACCGGGCGCTGGTGGTCAAGTTGGAGCATCTCACCGAGCACGATCCGGGCCTGCTGCCGCGGGCCGCGACCGCCGCACTGCCCTACGTGGACCTGCCGCGTTCGCTGCAGGCGGCCCGCCTGGCACCGTCCGCCGTGCCCGCGGTCGTCCACGAACTGGAGGGCTGGTACGGGGACGGGTCGCCCGTGCCCGACGAGTCGCCCCGGCTGCCCGCGCTGCTGCGGGTGGTCGAGTACGTGGCGGCGGAGACGTCCGGCGAGCTGGCCCGGCAGGCGCTGCGGGAGTGGAGCGCCCGGGTCGCCGCCCGCCTGGGCATTCACTCCTCGGCGCTGCAGGAGCGACGCGGGGATGCGGACCGCTGGTCCCGGCGGTCCGTGCCGGCCGGTGTAAGGGTCCTGGTGGAACTGGACCGGTACGCCAAGGATCCGGCCGACCACTACCGCTGCTCGGTGTGGCGGCTGCGCCCCGACGGCACCCCGGCGCGCGCCGCCTCGGAGTCCGACCGGCCGCGCACCGGACGGGAGATCGCCCGGCTGATCCGGGAGGTGGCCGGGGGCGCGGAGGGTGCCGGGGACGGGGTCGTGCTGGTCGCCGTGTCGGTGCCGCCGGACGCGCTGGAGCTCGCGCTCGACGAGTGGGACGGGGCGGGCGCCGAGGAGTACATCTCCGCGCGGCTCGGTGAGGACTTCCACCTCGTGCTGCGCTGCCCGAAGATCCGGCGGCGCTCACGCACCGGACCCGCCGATCTCAAGCGGCGCTGGAACGCCCGTCACCAGAGCGACACCCTTCTCGCGGACCACAGGATCGGCGGCCGGGCGGGACTCATCGGGCTGCTGAAGACAACCCATCGGGACACCGCGCGCGTCCTTGTACACGGAAGCACCGAGCACCGCGGCGAGTTGCTGCCCGTGTGCCTGGTGATGGGGGTGCCGGTCGTGCTCTGGGACCGGGCCGCCCCCGGTCCGGACGACTGCGCCCCGCTCGACGCCCTGGCACCGCACGGTCCCATGGACGGACTCCCGGAGCGCGTACGGCACTTCAGGGTCCGCGCCTACGCGGACCGTGCGGTGCCCGCGCGTCCCGCCCTGGTGTGGGAGGACATCGAGCTGCCGCTGCCCGACGAACTCCAGCTCGCCGACCCTTCGGAAGGAACGGAGCGGACAGGATGACCCAACAGACGCAGGACGGGTGGCGGCTGTTCCGCGGGGACCGCGTGGCCCGTGAGGTGGAGTTCCCCGAGGCGCCGCCCTGGCGGCAGTTCGGCGACGGATCGGGCGGCCGCACACGGCACCGTCCGTATCTGATCGGGCGCACGGAGGCGGACGTGGTCAGCGCCGCCCTCCATCTGCGCCGGCCGCTGCTCGTCACCGGGCACCCGGGCACCGGCAAGTCATCGCTGGCGCACGCCATCGCGCACGAGCTGTCCCTCGGACCGGTGCTCCAATGGCCCGTCAACAGCCGCTCCGTCCTCAAGGACGCCCTGTACGGCTACGACGCGATCGGCAGGCTGCGCGAGACGCATCTGCGCCAGGAACGCGGGGACCCCGAGCCCGACATCGGCACCTATGTGCGGCTCGGACCGCTCGGTACCGCCCTGGTGCCACGCGACCGGCCGCGGCTGCTGCTCGTGGACGAGCTCGACAAGGGCGACGTCGACCTCCCGAACGATCTGCTGACCGTGTTCGAGGAGGGCGAGTTCGAGATACCCGAGCTGTCCCGGCTGCCGGAGACCCAGTCCGAGGTGCCGGTGCTGACCCATGGCTCGGGCGGCGAGCGGGTCACCGTGACGCGCGGGGTGGTGCGCTGCCGGGAGTTCCCCGTCGTGGTGATCACCAGCAACGGCGAACGGGACTTCCCGCCGGCCTTCATGCGCCGCTGCGTACGGCTCGATCTGCCGGACCCGGACGAGGCCCGGCTGCGGGACATCGTCGCCGCGCACCTCGGTGAGGACGCGCTGTCCGACGTGGACGACCTGCTGCACACCTTCCTCAACCGCCGGGCCCCGGGCGAACTCGCCACCGACCAGCTGCTCAACGCCGTGTTCCTGCGCAAGGGCGGAGTCGATCTGGACGCCGAAGGGCTGCTGGACGCCGTACTCCACCGCCTGGGCGGGATGGTCTAGCGTGCGCGGGGGCGACGGGAGCGACGGGAGCGACCCGCGTGACACCGGCGGCGGCCCGGACGTTCCGGGTGCCCCGCCGATCCTGCCCCCGTTGAGCAAACTCGGCCGGCTGGCCGGGCACGAGCTGTCGATCCATGAACTGCTCGACACCCTGTGGCTGGCGACGCGGCTTCCCCCGGGAGCCGCGGCGCCGCTCGCGAGCGCGCTGGCCGCGGACGCCGTACCGCCTCCGGGCGCCGGCGCGGGCGACGCCGAGCGCTCCGCGGCCGGCCCCGCCCCGGCCGGGCTCGACTCCCCCGCGCCCGCCACGCCGTCCCCACCACCACCTCCCGCCCAGCTGCTGGGCGCACTGCACGCGGCTGCGGCGGCGCGCAGCGCACCCGAGTTCGCGGACCTCACCGCGCCGGGGCTGCGCGGCGCGCCCGGCGAGGGCGCACTGCCCGTACGGGTCCCCGAGGAGAAGGCGCTCGGGTCGGACGAGCTGCGCCTCAGTCGTGCGCTCCGACTGCTGAAACAGCCTCAGCCCGGGCCGTTGAAGCGGGAGTTCGACGAGGAGGCCACCGCTGCCGCCATGGCCGAGACGGGGCTGCCCGATGTGGTGACCCGCCCCGCCCGGCAGCGCTGGCTCGACCTCACCCTCCTCATCGACGACGGCATCTCGATGCTGCTGTGGCGGCGGCTGGCGATGGAACTGCGCGCCCTGCTGGAACGCCTGGGCGCCTTTCGCGACATCCGCGTGCACGGCCTGGACACCCGGTCGGCGGGGGCGCCGCTGCTGCGCTCCCGCCCCTTCGACCCGCATGCCCCGCTGCTCTCCCCCGCATCGGTCGCCGACCCCTCGGGCGGCACGCTGGTGCTGGTGATCAGCGACGGCGTCGGCGCCTGCTGGCGGGACGGGCGACTGCACGCGGCGCTGGAACGCTGGGCGCACCAGGGGCCGACGGCGATCATGCACGCACTGCCCTCCCACATGTGGGACGGGTCGGGCATCCGCTCGGAACCGTGGCTGGTGACGACTCGGCGGCGCGGCGCTGCGAACGACACCTGGGAGGTGGCCGACCCGCTGCTGCCACCGGGGCTCGGTGACGAGTTCCCCGGGGTCCCCGTCCCCGTTCTGGAGCCGTATCCCCCGGCGGTCGCGGCGTGGGCGCGGCTGGTGGCCTCGCCGGGCGGCAGCGCGGAGCTGCCCCTGCTGGCGCCGCTGCAGGCGAAGGCGCCACGGGCCGGGGCCGACACCCGGGGCGGTGGCGCGGCGGACGCCGTGCTCAGGTTCCGGGACGCCGCGTCGCCGGGGGCCTACCGGCTGGCCGCTCATCTCGCGGCGGTGTCCCCGCTGACGGTACCCGTGATGCGGCTGGTGCAGGCGGCCGTGCCGTGGCGGGCCGACACCGCGCATCTGGCCGAGGTGTTCCTCGGCGGTCTGATGCGCCAGGTGGAGCCGGTCGACGAGCGGCTGCCGGCCCAGCACCGCCGGTTCGGTTTCGCCGGCGAGGCCCAGGAGATCCTGCTCGACACCGCGTCCCCGATCGATCTGCTGCGCACCACCCGGGCGGTCACCGCGCGGCTGCGCACCCTGGTGGGCCGCTCCCCCGACTTCCCCGCATGGCTCGCCCACCCCTCCGGGACGGGTGAACTCCTGCCCGGGACCCGGCCGTTCGCCTGGCTGGAGGACCGTCTCCTCACCCACCTGGGTGCCAAACCGATGATGCCGACGCCACCGCGCACCACCGAGTACGAGGAGGTGCGGCTGCCGTCCGGCCTGGACGCGGCCCCGTCGTGGCTGCCGCTGCGGCTGCAGGACCTGCACACCCTGGGCCCGTACTCGCTGCTGCAACGCGACAGCACAGGCGGCAAGCCCACCGCGTACATCGGGGAGGACGAGGACGGGCAGCGGGTGCTGCTGCGGGTGTCGTACTCCTTCGACTCGCCCGTGGCGCAGGAGTTGCTCGACGTGGAACGCCGGGCGCTGCGCCGCATGGACGGGATGTACGCGCCCGCCGTGGTCCGCAGCGACCTGGAGGGCCCCACGCCGTGGCTGGCGCTGCGTCTGGACACGCTGAGCAGTGGACTGCCCGCGCCCACCCTGCGTGCCGTGCTCGACGCGGCCGGGGCGCTGCCCGGGACCCCGCTGTTCACCTGGCTGGGCTGGAACCTGGCGCGGGCGCTGACCCGCTGCCACCACAAGGGCATCGTGCACGGCGCGCTGACCCCGGGCACCGTGCTGGTCACGGAGTCGACGCTGCACCTCATCGGCTGGACGTCGGCGCGCATCGACGGCGCGTGGAGCGCGTCGACACCGTCCACCCCGGCCAACTCCCCCTACCGGGCGCCCGAGGTGACGTATTGGGGCGAGTCCCGGATCACGGCGGGCGACGTGTACGCCCTCGGTTCCATCCTGTTGCAGGCCGCGACCGGCCGGCCGTGGCGCTGGTACGAGAACGACGCGCTGCGCAGGAGTCCGCAGCTCGCGCAACTCGACGAGACGATCCCGGAGTTGCTGCTGCGCTGTGTCGAGCCCGAGCCCGCGGGGCGGCCGACCGCCCGCGAGGTGGCGGACGCCTTCGGAGCGCTGCTGCCGGGCGGGGTGGAGTGGGAGGACGTGGAGGGCGGCTCGGGCGGGGACGACGACAGCCCCGCCGTCGAGCCGGAGACGGCGGCCGACGAGCAGGACGACCACGAGGAGTGGATGCGCACCATCCGGACCCCTTTGCCGGAGCCCCTGCGGATCGCGCTCGTGGGAGTCAAGGACGGGGTCGGCTGCACCACGACCACGATGGTGCTGGGGGCCGTACTCGCCGACCAGCGGCAGGAGCGGGTGCTCGCCATCGACGCCGACCGCCACACGGGCAGCCAGGTCCGGATCGGCGGTCGGGTCTTCCGCAACACCCTGGCCAGCCTGTCCGACCTGGCCGAGTCGCTACGCGACGTGCGGCACTTCGAGGATCTCCAGCTGTTCCTGTCCCCGCACCGGTCGGGGCTCCAGGTGCTCGCCAACGACTCCGTCTCTCGCATCGCGTCGGTCGGCCAGTTCACGGACTACGACTTCCACCGGGTGGCCCGCACCACCCAGGAGTACTTCGACCTCACCCTGGTCGACTCCGACAAGTTCATGCCCACGGTGCTCAGGACGGCCGACCGCGTGGTCATCGTCTCGCGGGCCGACCCCGCCGGTCTGACCCAGGCGCAGCAGGCCATGGACCGTCTTGTCACCCTCGACCTGCCGGACCTGGTCCGCGAGGCCGTCGTCGTCCTCAACCACAGCCGCCCCGCGGCCGGCTGGACGCTCGACGCCGCCAGTATCCGCGGCCTGAGCTCCCGCTGCCGGGGCGTCGTCATGGTCCCCCGGGACGGCCACCTCACCATGGGCAGCACCGTCGAACTCTCCTGGCTGACCCCCGAGGCCTACAAGGCGTACCTGCGCCTCGCCGCCCTCCTGTTGGGCCCCCGCCCGATCTTCCCCTGACCCCGGCCGGCACCCCCGCGTACACCCGCACGAATTCCGTTCGCCGTCGCGCGTCGCGCGACCTACCCTCGGCACCATGACCAAGCCCCTCGTTGCCCTGCTCAGTGGCGCCGGTATCTCCACGGATTCCGGGATCCCCGACTACCGGGGTCCGAACGGGCTGTGGCGGCGGGATCCGGAGGCCGAGAAGCTCGTGACGTACGACTTCTACATGGGTGATCCGGAGATCCGGCGGCGGTCGTGGCAGATGCGGCGCAAGAACCGGACGCTGAAGGCGGAGCCGAACGCGGCGCACCGGGCGGTGGCCGAGCTGGAGCGGTCAGGGGTGCCGGTGCGGGTGATCACGCAGAACGTGGACGGGTTGCACCAGCTCGCCGGGATGCCGGCCCGCAAGGTGATCGAGCTGCACGGCACCGCGCGTGCCGTGGTGTGCACCACGTGTCACGCCAAGGGGCCGATGGAGGACGCACTCGCGCGGGTCGAGGCGGGCGAGGAAGACCCGCCGTGCCTGGAGTGCGGCGGGATCCTGAAGTCGGCGACGGTGATGTTCGGGCAGCGGCTCGACCCGGTGGTGCTCGGCGAGGCGATGGCGATCACCAAGGCGTGCCAGGTGTTCATCGCGGTCGGCAGCAGCCTTCAGGTGCAGCCCGCCGCCGGGCTCGCGGGCCTCGCCGCCGACCACGGGGCGCGGCTGATCATCGTCAACGCCGAGCCCACGCCGTACGACGACCGGGCCGACGAGGTCGTACGGGAGCCGATCGGAACCGCCCTGCCGAAGCTGCTGCGCACCCTGGGCGAAGAGAGCTAGGGGCACGGAGAGCCGGCGGCGCAGAGAGCGAAGAGAGCCGGCGAAGTGGGCTAGTAGGACTCCGTTAGGTTGCTCTGGCTCTGAGGTTCTGGCTGGTGGGGGATGTTCTGGGCAGGGGGCGGTGGCAGGTGGTGCAGGTGCCGG